>CAYOME010000028.1:0-3078 GCA_964405015.1 uncultured Candidatus Saccharibacteria bacterium | reverse complement strand
GTGCTGGCAATGGCGAGCGGCGGGCGGGTGGACAAGGTGGCGTCCGCTCCGAGCACGTCCTTCTCACCGATGGTTCCCGCGCCGTCGGTGTCGTAGAGCACGCGCCCCGCCGCCTTTCCTGGGAGATTGTCCACCGTGAGGCCGCCGTGGATTGTCGCCCGCGAATCATCGAGCGTGAGCGCCAGCTTCATCTCATCTACATTTGCTGTTCCGTACGGATGCACGTAGAAGTCGAGCGCAGCCTGCCAAACGAACCCGAAACGCCGAGACACAATGGCGTTCTGGAAAATACCTCCCGCTGGTGCTGACCTAAACACTAGCCCAGTGGACGTGGTTAAACCGCCCTGCCCCAAGATTGGTGCCACCAACACATAGGCGCCACTCAATTGACTAAGCAGCGTCAAGGGAAAGGTTGTAGACGTCAGTAGTCCAGTCAACCGCAGGTTCGGGGCTTCCACCGGGTTGATACCATCGTCGACCACGCGGGAGTCCCCGTACCCGCTCGCTGTCTTCTTGGGCAGGTAATTCGTGGTCCCGGTGCCGGTAAGCACGCTCGTCGGAAGCCATCCCGTCGAGATCTTCGAATCGGTCCCGGCGACCGGGATCGCCCCAGGGGTCGGCGTCGTGGTTCCGATGTCGGTCGATGCGATGCTGACCGTATCCCCGCCCCGGGCGCTGGACGTCGTGCCGGCCGGGTAGGTCGTAACAACGGGGCGCTGCTGCTGCTGTCGGTGCTTTCCGTCGGGAGCGAGCTGTGCCCCGCCGCTGCTGTACTGGTCATCCGCGCGGGACGCCACTTCGGCCGACCCAGCCATCGGGACAAACGCGAGTTGCGCGACGAGGACCGTCGCGACGATTGCTGCTGCTGATCGTTGCTGCTTTATCATCAGAACACCATGGGTTCAGCTTCGGAAAGCCAGGAATGGGTCGCGCCAGCGTCGAGCACCAGGCGCAGAAGGGCGTATCGAGCGAATTGCGCCCCGTCGCCTCGACTGAGCGAGAGGCGTGCATTCGTTGCAAGGTCCGGCGCGAAGTGGGCCAGGGTCGCCACGTTGTCGACGCTGGCCTGGATCAAGAGCGTCGCCTCTTGGCCGTCGAGCCAGTTGGTAGGGTCGAGACCGTTGATGGAGATGGGGCCCGTGAGGGACAGGCGTCCCTTGGTGTACGGCTCTGGGATCGAGACCAGGCCCGCGGCGTCGACGGTGGCCACGCCCCAGCCGTCCTTACGCCAGCGGAAGTTCGGGCGATCGAGCATCACCAATGCTTCGTCGAGCCGCTGTGCGCCCGCGAGCAGTCCGGCAAACGCAGTCTGGTCGTCGACCATGACCGTGTGGCTGTCGTGCTGGCCGCGCCCGTCGGCGCCGTCAACGTTGCGGTTGAGCAGGTCTGGGTGGCTATTAGTCCCCCCGCCCGCCGGCACCTGGAAGGTGCCCTTCCAGTACGTGCCGTGGTTCTGGCTGTTGATCCTGACCGTAAGAGTCGCCGGCGTCTGGCAAGTCGTTGAGATACCAATCTGCAACGAGAACCGCATAACCGTCGTCATGTCGATGTCCGCAGGCACGCGGTACGGAACTACCAAGTCCTGGACCGTCACGTTCGGAGTGAGCAAACCGGACGGAATGGGATCAAGCTCGGTCACACTCGTCGTACCCGCCGCGTCCGTGATGATCACACGAGCAAGAATCCTCGTCACGCCGGTCACATCCGAAGCCGACAGAGACACTTGCTCGAAGTGAAACTCCTGGGGCCCGGCTGCGAGCTTGACGATTCCGGGAGTGCCCGGCAGGGTCATGAACTCGTGCTCGAGATATGCCACCGCCGGCGTACCGGGATTGCCGCTCGCCATTGTGACGCTTGCGTCGGCGTTCGACGTGTCTACGTTCTCGGTGTTGAGCTCGGTCGAAGAGAGCAACTCGTATTTGTAGTCCCAGTCGTGCGTCGGTCCTGGATCCAAGTCCCAAACCAGCGCCGTCGTCCCGAGAGTGATCGACGAGTTGGCCAGCGTGAGGAACCCCGCTCCGTAGAGGTTTCCGGTCTGCACGCCAAAGGTCATTCCATTGACGTATTGCGACGACTCCGTGAAGCCTGGCGCGCGGCGGAAGCGAGCCTGCGTGTTCACAAGCATCAACGTCTCAGGGTGACCCGGCGTTGGCTCCCAGTGAGCGCCGGCGTCTTCGAGGATCAGCACCTGTTGCAGCGGCTCTTCAGTGCCAAGCTCCGAGGTGTCGCCCTGGTAGTAGGCCAGGAAGCGCATCCCGAGCAGCGGCGAAGGCGCCTTCAGGGTCGCATCGTCGGCGCGCGTGTCGACACCATCGAGCCACGCGGGAGGGATGGCCCCGGTCTCGGTGCGGACGAACACGCCGGGCTCGGGCTGGGTCCAGCCGACGAACATGGGGTTGTTGCCGCCCTTGGTGTGGGGGCCCAGGTAACAGGCCACAACCTGCCCATAATCGAGGGGATCTTTGATACGCGCGGTGTATAGGTACTTACCGTCGACCTCAGGGTTCGGTAGCTTCACCCCAAGGACCATCTTGCGGTCGGCCTCGGTACCCTGCAGAGTACGCGTCAGTGGCTCGATGACCTCGAGCCTATTCTCCAAGACGTCCGGAACGTCGCCGGCGCTGACCGCTACGTAACCGAGCGAGCTCGTCTCAAGCTTTTGTTCGCCGTCGATCGTCTTAACTTCCTGATGGATGCCTACTCCAGATGCTTCCTTTGCGTCGAGCGGGCCGGGGATCTCGTCCGATGAGCTGGCCTTGACCAGATGATCATCCGTAGTCCCGCTCAGATTCACCCACGCCGTCGGCTCCGCGCCGACCTTCCACCAGATCGCGACGAACTCGCCCGCCTCGTTGACTTGCATCACGACGCAAAGCTCTTCTAGGTCGAGCCCGTCCCCGGTATTTGGCGCCACGGAAACCTTCCCGCCGTACCCGACGGTGTGCTCGGCGACCGCGGTGCCCATGATCCGGGCCATGAGGATCTGCAGGGCCGTGCCTTGCGCCTCATCCGGAAGCGCGCCCTTCAAGTCCTCGTTGAACTTCTTGCCCTGAACGATCTGCTCGGTGATCGCCTCGG
>CAYOME010000027.1:0-3702 GCA_964405015.1 uncultured Candidatus Saccharibacteria bacterium | reverse complement strand
AACTTATGAACTGTAAGAATGAAATGCTTCAATTAAGAACATTTGCACAAGAGACTCTAAGACAGGATATCCTTGATATAAGAGCTCAGATTGTTGAATAAATTATTAGACCAATAAATATGGAAGATAAAAAGAAACAGGAATCTATGACCCTAAAAGAGAGTGTAATGAAAGATGATAATAAGAGGAAAAATATTCCCTTGCTATTTCTTTTAGCTATTGCTTTAGTAGCATTAGTGGTTTTGGGATACTTTGTAATAGACAAAGAGGCTAGAGAAGATGCAGTATCATTTCTTGATAGCATTGTAATATCTAATGACACCCAATTAAACGAAACAGAGGATATAGATGAACAATTAGCTGATCTACCAGAGGATTTCTTAGATTCTGAAGTTGTAGATACTCAAGAAATTGATAATTCAATAGAGGAATTAGATACTCAACTTGAAGCTTTAGATAGCTTAGATTCTGATTTTGAATTAGAGAGTACTGATGTAGGTTTGTAAAATTATATTAAAAATATCTATCAGAAATCATGGACCTTTTTAATAAAGAGATAGCTAAAGACTAAATATATATTCTAGGAACTCTTTCTGTAATTTCACAAAGTAGTTCATAGAGAGACTTTTCAGAGAGTTCTGATATTTCATGTAGTGATATGTTTTTACCCCATAGTTCCACGTCATCTTCCACATACGCTTCTCCATCTTTCCCTATATCTACCATAAATTGATCCATACATACTCTCCCAACAACAGGAAATCTCCTTCTATTCAAATATACATATCCCTTGTTAGTCAATGTCTTAGGATATCCATCAGCGTATCCCACAGGTAGAGTTACTATCCTTGTTTGTTCTTTGGTAAAGTATCTCCTCTCATATCCTACAGACAAGCCCTTTTCTAATACTTTAAAGTAGGAAACTTTAGTTTTAAATGTCATAACTGGTTTAAGTAGTTTCTGAAATTTCGGATTTTGAGAGTATCCATACATCATTAAACCCGGTCTTACCATGTCAAAATAAGCACTTTCTAAAGAATTAGATATTGCCCCAGAGTTAGAAAGATGAATTAATTGAGGTCTTTGATATTTTGTTTCAATATATTTTAATACAGAATTAAATCTTTTTAATTGCTCATTTGTGTATTTAATATCATTTGGAGAATCTGCAAAATGAGAGAATATTCCAATGACATTAAGATTTTTTAAGGAATATGCTTTTTCCAAGAATTCCTCCTTTCTATTCCATTGAACTCCTATTCTTCCCATCCCTGTATCTATTTTAAGATGAACCTTAGCATTTATTTTTAATTTAGTAGCTACCTTCGAAATCTCTTCTAACTTCTCTATGGATGAACCAGTTATATCAATATCATTTTTCAAAAATAGGGGAATCTGAGAATTATCAATAGCGCCAAGTACTAGTATTGGGATATGGATACCTTTTTTTCTAAGGTATATGGCTTCTTCAATATATGCTACACCTAGATAATCTATTCCTAAGGATTGTAACTCTTTAGATATTTCTACTAATCCATGTCCATACGCATTGGCTTTTACGACTCCTAATATCTTTCTATTATTAACAATACTCCTTATCAATGAGATATTATTATTTAGATTCTCATAGGATATCTCTACATGAGTAGGTCTATTTTTAAAGATTGGATCGTTATACATATACTATTGGAGTATATATTAATATTGTATTTTTGTTGAGTATGATATAAAGTAGGACTTGTTAATTAGATATCTATATTCCCAAAATATATGCCCTTTATTCAAATTAAAAACCTAAGAAGAGAATATGAGATGAGTAAGGATGTAACAGTTCAAGCTCTTCGGGGAGTTGATTTTGATATCAGCAAGGGTGAGTTTATCTCTATCATTGGTAGTTCTGGATCTGGTAAGTCTACCCTTCTAAATATATTGGGTGGATTAGATTGGGAGTATAGCGGAAAGATATTAATCGAGGAAAAAGATATTAAAGAATACAATCCCAACTTCTATAGAAGACATATTGTAGGTAGTATATTTCAACAGTTCTATTTAATTCCTTCTCTTACAGTAGAGGAAAATATCCTCCTACCTTTAAAGTTTAATATGAGCAAAGATCCTAATATTAAAAAGAGGTTAGAGTATATGTTAGAGATGGTTGATTTAAAAAATAGAAGAAATCATCTTCCAAAAGAGTTGTCTGGTGGTCAAGCACAAAGGGTAGCGATAGCGAGAGCATTAATAGATAACCCAAAGATAGTACTAGCAGATGAGCCTACAGGAAACTTAGATAGTAAAACAGGGGAATCAATTCTTAATTTACTTAAGGAATTAAATAAGGTGGAAAATATTACAGTAATATTGGTTACACATGATAAAAAGATATCAGATAAAACAGATAGAGTAATTACTTTAGTAGATGGTAAAAATGTTTAAATATGCATTAAGCCTAATATTTAGGAGAAAACTTAGAACAATTTTAACTAGCTTAGGAATAATGATTGCTGTTATGTTAATGACCTTCATACTTTTTGGTATGACTGATTTACAAGGCGCAATACTTACTCAATTTACTTCAGTATTTAAACCAACAGACCTTTATGTATCCTCTTCCGACTATATGTCTTTTGGTGGTATGATGAATGCTCCAAGTAAGAATGATGATAAAAAAGAAAAGGTAGTAATTGATTCAGAGATTAAAAGTAAGATTGAAAATATCGATGGTGTTAATGAGGTAAACTCAGTATTTGTAATTAATGGTTTTGAAATGTATTTAGAGGGTGATGATACTCCATATCCTTCTCAAATACTTCAAGCTTTTGATTTGCCTGCAACTGATGAAGCTTTTGGTACTTTCACAGGGGAGAATCCCATACTTGAAAATGATGGGATGTTTGTAAGTGAGTTTGTTACTTCTTTTTTTGAAATCTCTCCCAAAGATATTATTGGGAAAAAGATTATTGCTAAAAGTGTATCAAAATCTTCATTTATGTCTGTTGCTAACAAAAATATGATAGATATGAACTTTGAATTTACAGTACAGGGTGTAGTAGATACTTCAAATGATGCATTCTGGATTAATACAGATAGGGCATTGAATATATTGGTAGATATAGGGGGTTTTGAAAATAGTGAGGAATATCTTTCAAAAGTAGGATATTCTCAATTATTAGTAAAGACTGATAAAGAGTTTACTTCAGATATTGAAAAAGAGATTACAGAGAATTTGGGTTTAAATGTTATTTCTACTAAAACAGTAATTGATTTTATTTCTACACTTACTAGTGGTCTAACTATTGCATTGATAATATTTGGAGGAATATCTGCTGTTGTAGCATCTATTGGGATAATAAATACAATGATAATGAGTATATATGAACAAACAAGAGAGATAGGTATTATTAAAGCAATAGGGGCTTCTAATTTCCAGGTATTAGTAATATTCTTAATTCAATCAGCATTAATTGGATTAATAGGGGGAATATTGGGACTGGGTATTACATATACATTAATGAAGATATCGGATCCTTTTATTGTGAATGTTTTAAAGGAGCAAGGGTTTAATGCAATAGAGGAGTTTTTCCATTTTCAACCAGTAAATGCATTGTATATTACATTTGGAAGTATATTAATAGGTATTATTGCTGGATTATATCCTGCTATGAAAGCAGCTAGATTAGACCCTGTTAAAGCTTTAAGGTATGA
>CAYOME010000026.1:0-3775 GCA_964405015.1 uncultured Candidatus Saccharibacteria bacterium | reverse complement strand
CCCACCATTATTCCAATATTTTCTGATAGAATATTTTATATGAACAAATCCCTTCTTAATATACTCTTTGAAAAGTCAGAGAAAATAATGTCAGAGGATAAAATGTATCATGACTTTGCTCATGCTAAGAACGTATATGAGAATGCAGTTACTTTACTTCAAGATTTGAAAGGTGACGAAGTTGTTGTATTAACCTCAGCACTCTTTCATGATATTGCTCGAGATGGTAAAAGGCATGAAGAAAAGGGATCTGAATTATTAAAAGAGATTTTAAACAATATTGAGGAATTCCCTAAGGAGAAGATTGAGGAAACATGTATAGCTGTATTACACCATGAGAAAGGGCAAGTAACATTAAATGAGAAGATACTTTCAGATGCGGATAAGATGGATGCATTTAATGAGTTAGGTATTGGAAGAGGTTTTATGATGTCAGCATACAAAGGTTTAAAGTTAAAAGAAGCAATATCCTTATATATTGAATTACTAGAGAAGTGGTATAGAGATTTCTATTTTGATCAGTCTAGAAACTCAGTGGAGAAGGACTATGGAATTACTAAAGGAATACTACTCAACATGTTAGAAATGTATAAATAGATATGTGATTATTAAGTTCCAAGCTACTCAACACATCCCACCAATCTTTATTTCCTGTATAATACTCCCATGGAACCAAATGAAATGGGGATTACTCCCGAGCAAGAAAATATTAAATACCTCCAACAAAAACTAGAGGCTTTACATCCAGATTTGTATGCTCGTGTTAGCAAAGAAACTCTCACAAATGCTTTAGAAAATTCTTTAATAGCAGAACCTGAGTTCAGGGGTCTTGCAGTGCAAGAAGCTCTTGCTCAAATTGGGGATGCACATACATGTGTAAGGGGTGCGGTAGATAGCAATGAATTTTTCGCAGAGTGCGTAGAAATTGATGGTCAATTCTTCATTGTTGGTACTTTAGAAAAAGATGCCTCACTAATAGGACAATCAGTAATAGCTATTAATGGGCATAATATTGAAAAAATCTTGCCAGTCATTTCTAAACTTTCCTCTAGGGAAAATACTGAAGTATTATTAAAGAATTTAGGTCGGTACCTTACAAACAATCAAGTTCTTAAATACTATGGCCTTAACAATACAGACTCAGTCAATATAACTACAGAAAAAGGCGAAAACAAAATAGTTGTTGATAGAGAATCTAAAGTAAAATTAAAAAACCCTTTACAATGGAGAAAGGGCGAATTTGAAGATCCTACCTTTTTTGGAAACAAGGACTATCTTTTTAGAACAATTGGAGACACCTTGTTACTTCAATACAACGAAAGAAGAAGCCAAGGTTATACTGAGGAAGAGTTAATAGATATTTACAAGAGATTTTTAGAAACTGCAAGTACAGTTAAATCAATAGTTGTAGATTTAAGACAAGCTTCTGGAGGTTGTTCTTCTGCAATGAGGAGATTATTTGCTAACTTACATAGTGATAACAAAATTTATGTAGCTATGGGAAGGAGAACATTCTCTTCAGGTATGCACAATCTTTTGTACTTAAAGCTAGAAAAGAATGCCAAGTTAATTGGTGAAAATGCTGGTCAAAAACCTAATAGATTCGGACACATAGAGGTTATTCCACTTCCAAACTTAGACATATCAGTACACTGTTCTAGGAAATATTGGGAACTATGGCCTGGAAACGATACAGATGTAATAGAACCTGATATTAGAATACCAGTTACCATAGAAGATTACATTAATAATACAGATCCACTTAATCAATGGATTATAGATAATCTATGAGTAAAAGATTATCCTTAAGTTCCATACCTGAAAGTGTAGACCACCATTTATATCCACTTTTTAAGCAATGTTTTTCTTCTCAAGGGAGATTTACATTAACTATACTACTGATAAGAAATTTCTAGAAATACTAGCAGTCTCGCCACCCCCAATTAAGTGAAGTGGCAACTTACTAAAGAGATACTCTCCTAAGAAGAGGGTTGACTGCAAAATTCTTTGTTAAAATTATACAATTAAGCAAGGTAGGAATTTAAATTTTTATTTTATTTAGATGCACTTCACTCATTATAAAGATGATAAAAAATTGTATGAAATATCACTCTCAATAAAAGCATTTGTTCCAGTTTCCGAGAAAGATAAAGAAAGATTTAATAAGATAGCATTATTACTGAGCTCCTTAGGCTATGAAGAAGACGAATCAGAAAGGAATTATAGATTTAAGAGTGAAATGGAAAATGAAGAACTGTTGCTAGATGTTGAAGATAAAAGTATGGAGAGTGAGCAAAAGCTAAGTGAATAGTTTTTTAATCTTAATCCATAGATACTCATGGTATTTATGTTCCAAACTCTCCAATATATCCTGCCAACAGATTTCCATATATAATAAATCAGTTAAATCAAATAATTTTTCAAAGTAAGAAAAATGGATAAGAAGTACAAGAAATTAAAACAAGGTAAGTGGTCAAATAAATATTTCTGTAAATTAGCACTTTTTGATCATATTAGAGAATGTTTGGAAAAAGATAACTATCTTAAGGCTACAGATACCCCAAAAACAGATGAGGCATATAACAATCTAGATAAGGAGTTGATGGATTTAAAAATAATTTTGGATTTGTACTTTGAAGATACCGATTGGTATGAAAAAAGGTTAGAGAAGTTTTTTGAAAATTTAGAGAAATAAGTGCAACAGTATTCCACAACTTTGATAAGGTGTATCATTTTCTTGTATAATCCTTCCTGATGAATACAAAAATTAACCTCCAAAAATATGAATCTTTGTATGATACATTTGATGGAGGACATGATAGAAAACATTTAAACGAAGTAAGAAATTTCGCAGTACAATTAGCTAAAAAATACAGTCCTGAGAAAATAGAGATTGTATATGTAGCTGCTACATTACATGATATCGGCCTATCAATTACAAGAGATAACCATGAAAAACACGGGTATGAAATACTACTCAACGATAAGAAATTAAAAGAAACATATTCTCAAGATGAATACGAAGAGATACTTTAAGCTGTTAAGGAACACAGAGCTTCTTCAGGTAATCCCCAATCTATTGTAGCTAAGATAGTGAGTGATGCTGATAAAGTAGCAGATAATACTTGTCGAGCTATTGCACGAGCATATATGTGGGGAAAAACGAACATACCTACTTTAAATCATGAGGGTCAATTAATGAGAGCTGCATATCATTTGAAAGAAAAATTCGGAACTAATGGCTCTGGAACAAGGCTATACTTTGAAGAAAGTAGGGATAAATTGGAAAAAATATATCAGCCCATTTTTGATGCTTTAGATTCTTACCAGATAGAAAAATTAAATGCTTTCCTTGAAGAAGGTAGTAAAGAATAGCCCCCCCCTATTTAATATCCCCATATTTCTTTGTTACAGGATCTCTAAATAGAGACATCTTAGGAGGGTAATATGTAAATATACCAAACAGAATTGTAATACCAATGATAATACTTAAAGAAATCCATTCATTGAGTATCACATAACCTTTTTCCAAGAATAGATATTGAATATATATTCCTAGGAGAATTGCAATATAGAATATTAAGATATTGATGAGTACAGGAATCTTTCCAAACAATGAATGTAATGGCTCGTATATAATGGGAATAGCGATTACTTCCACTAATAGAAGTACTAATCCACTATTAATAACATTAGGATATAGATCTTTAAGAATAATATATTGAAACAATATTACTAACAAAGTAGGAGCAACAAGTAGTTTCATATGTTCCCA
>CAYOME010000025.1:0-3904 GCA_964405015.1 uncultured Candidatus Saccharibacteria bacterium | reverse complement strand
GCCTTACTATATCTCATTCCTTAGTAAGTAGAAGCTTAATACTATCAGTAGGATAAACATCAATTAGTATTAAGGGATATTTTTATTTAAATCCTACTTTACTATCATTAGCATCAGTAGAACTACTATTTCTTGTATATGCATGTCTTATTTTAATAAAACCTAAATATACAATTACTCTTTCATAAACTTTATCATAATTCATACCGTCTACTGATACTTTTGATTCTTTATCATGAAAGGTAATAGTTTCGTTTATGATTGTTTCTTTTAGTTTTATTGTGAACTTTTTTATAGGTCTTTTAGGAGGATAATTATTAAGTTCCGACATAGCTCGTTCATAATTATATTGATCACTATCATGTCGAACTTGATCGTAAGGATATTTATATTCCATTAGCTTACGTTTATTATAATCCTCTTTAGCTTTTTGTAAGATTTTAATTTCTTCTGGTGTAAAGAGATGAGTTATGTCAAGTAAGTTTTCTTCATTAGTATCTTCTTCATAAATTCCAGTAGCATTAGGATATATGTCCCAAAACATACCAGATTTTAATAGTAATAAGTACTCTTCTTTAGTTAAGTACTTTAATTGTTTGTTTGTAAACCTAAATTTATGCATATTAATTTATGGGTTTAGCATGATGACCATCATCTACTGAGTTTAAAGTACACTTATCTCTTATTTTATGTACAGTGTAGAGTTGAATAACTTGTCTTACACGTAGATAAGCATCCTGATCATTATTATCTTTTAGATATTGTATGCGACACATATTATATGCATCAATTAAATATTCCAAAGAACGATTATCATATGACAAGTATAATCTTTTACCATATTCTTTTTTAGCGTCATAGTTATCAAGATCTTGTCTTGTAATTACACCATACCTAAAATCGCCCATAATCATACGATTGTCAGCTAGAGGAATGATTTCAGAAGCTATTTGTGCTTGTAAGAAAGATCTACCAGGACATTTTATCCACTTTTCAACCAAAGAATCTACAGCATAAAATGCAAAAGGTTTAACATCTTTAAATGTTTTACCCCCATTCTTAAAGAAATTTACTGGTATAGGATGTTCAAATACTTTAGGTTTATAACCATTACTTATATAATGGTGTTCTGCCCAACATTCTAATAACAAATGATGAGCCGTATCTCTGATTAAAATTCCCATATTGATTAGTAATTTATATCATCAAATAAGACTGGTATTTTAGTCTTTAATTCGTCCAATAAAGGACACATTACTTCTCTCATTTGAGGATGTGCTGCAGTATTAGTACGTTTAGTTAATATATCTCTCCATTCACGTATGTTAGTTTTAATATTAACATTAGTTTTAAGTGAGTTAGGTAATACTGAACGTGCTTGTTGGGATTGCCATCCTTTTTCAATTAATTGTAGGTAATAACTCTCTTGCATAAGCATAGAATTTACCCATATATGCCACCCATTCATTCCTTTTGATAGAATAGAATTAGTAACACCAATTAATGAATTGTAAGTACCTTCAGGTATGGTTAACCAACAAGGAATAATAAAAGTAACTTGATTATCAAATTTATCTTTTGAATAGTTACAATATCTTGTACTTTCTTGCATAGGTGATGTTAATCTATGTCTTACAAGTTCATGACTTACACCCCTATCAATAATAAATTCAACAGTAAGGTCTACTGCCTCTAAGATAGTTTCGTGTTTAGCATCAATACCCCATTTTTTGATAAATGATAAGGCACTTGTAATAGGATCATCAGTATTTTTAGGTTCTGAAAGATGTGATACTCGACCAAATCTTTCCATTTCTAATAACATATTATTTACTGATTCAGTATCTAATTTAGTTATTATTTTATAACTTGGTTTTATTAATTTCATTTTTTAATATAAAATGTTATTTCTTTTGTATCTAATAACCTTTGAAAGGTTTCTAACGGTACTGATTCATATAAAATGTGTATTATTCTTTGACCTGGTATTTTTTTATTTATAGGTTCAGTACGTGTATGATCAGTAAAAATAGTACCGCTAGGCCATTTTACTTCTTTATGATTAAGTATATTACAATCTATCATTTCTACAACAGATTTATTTCTTTTTATTAACATAAAGATAGGAGGAACTAAATTATCTTTAGCCATTTTTAATTTCTTAATATCTTCTTCTGTAAATAAATGAGATATATTGATTTTATCTTCTTTCATTTTAAGTATAATTATATTAATTGTAAAGCTTGTTTCAATCCTTCTTCTAAAGCTTCTTCATATGAATCTTGTCTTGCTATTCTTGCAGTTCTTCCTGTTAATATATTAATAGGATCAGCTGTATAAGTAGTTTTATGAAGAGAACCATCATGAAAAGGTTTAATTACAAACTCAATATTATGTATTTCTCTTAGCCATTTCTGAAGTATACTTTGTGTAGGTGCTGAAATATATCCATCAGATAATCCTGAATACATAAAACCATAATTAGAATAGTAAACATGTTTACCATCTTTATCATATAGAGAAGATTCTGTTCCATATCTTTGGATTATATTAAAACCTTTTTCTTTAGCTAATTTAGCTGTCTCAAATGTTATTAATTGATCTTTCATGATATTATAAATAAAATAAGCCACTAAAAATGAAAAGTGATACTTATATATTACTTTACATAGATAGTGGCTCTACGTTGCTTAAAATGCGTTTTAAGGCATATATTTTAGAGGGCATTGCACCCTCTCGGAGATCATATATCGACATTAAACTACTCATGACCAGTCGACGGGAGTAGCCCCTTGTTATCAGCCTTCATCTCTAGCTTAACAATCTTAAAATATGTGCAGGTCGTATTACCAACTTTCATGGCCCCAATATTTTAATTAGCCCAAGTGCCAGGATTCGAACCGGTTTCCTATTGATCATATAGGCGAAGTCCATTACTTCCACTTAGTAGGGAACTTTTACTCAAGTAATATTCCCGTACTAGAACATACTGCCATTAACCAAAATAAAGGATCTTTAGGAGATAAATCTATTAAGGCTAATATAACTCCCATTGAGAATCCACTTATAAGTAAGAATATATTTTTTTTATTCATATTATCCACATTTTGAATAATTTTCGACTACTTTCTTACATAAATCAATAAAATAATCTTGAGGATATGTTGATTTCATAAAATTTATATCTTTGTGTACCCATTGTACATTATTTTTTACATATCCTAATAAATTATCTATTCTATCTAAAGAAGCAGTTTGTTGTTTTTTTCTCCATTCTCTCGATAAATTAATACTAATATTTGATAAAGCACATTTATAGTTTTGTATCCTTAATAAATCTAGAAGATAATCATCTGTTAAGTTATATTCTAAATTTTTTTTCTTTGCTCTTTCTTTTATTCTATTAGTATAATTTAATAAAAAAGAATTTTCTGTAAATGGACTTTTAGCACAAGATTTACAGGAATTCGTTCTGCCATTTACTAAATATTCAGCAGATCTCCAACTTTCTTTACCACATTTACATTTTACTTTCCAATAAATATTTCTATGTGGAGAATTTTTCTTTATTTCGGTTGAAATTATAGTCCATTGGCCATATTTATTTCCAATTATAGGTATATATTTTGTTTCTCCTTTACGCATATCATATGTTTTTATTGTTATACGTAAAAAAGGCATAATAGTTACATATTACCCACAACGTGAATAACCACATTGGTTACATTGTTTACAACCACTTTGATATACTAAAGTAGAACCACATTCAGGACATACATCAGAAGATACTTTATTCTCTTCAATATATTGTTTGAGTATTCTAGCATTAGCTTTACCAAAACTTGTAATATCTCCTTCAGATTTATTAAGTTGTTCAACTATAAATTGTATATTAGAACCATGT
>CAYOME010000024.1:0-4330 GCA_964405015.1 uncultured Candidatus Saccharibacteria bacterium | reverse complement strand
TATCTTCCTCATTCAATAACTCTATTTGAGTTTCTATTCTTTCAAGTTCAAATTCCAAATGTTTTATTACAAGTTCCATAAAATTCGTTTAATAATTATTAATAAGCAATGATAATGTTCAACTTTAAGACTAAGTGTCTTATTTTTCTTTAAAATACGTTTAAGGCATATTTACTTTTTCTCTTCCCAAATTTCTAAATCATTCCAAAACTTTAGATCATTCCATATCTCTTTCTTAGTTTTATTTCTAATGAAATAATTATATATTCCCATACACCAAGCTATAGTATAAACACAACTTAATGCTATTAGGCCATACTGTTTACTTGGTACTGTAGTTAAAAACCAAAAAGGTTGTGACAGTAATCCACAAATATAGCCCCATTTCTTCCATTTATCAATTCTTGAAATGAGGAACATTGCGGATACTGATAGTGTAAATAAAAATATTTGTATTATTAATGTTCCCATTTATCAGTTATTTTATAATCAGCTTTTAATTTAATTGTCTTACAAAAAATACTTCCAGCATATTCCATACATGATACTAAATCTTCTGCAACTTCTTTTGAAATATCTTTAGGACACTCTACTAAAAGTTCATCATGTATTTGATTAGATAGAAGAACAATAAATAATAATCCCTTCTTTTGAATTTTTTTATAGAAATAATAAGCAGCTAGTTTAGTTATTGAGGCAGAAGAACCCTGAATTGGATAATTCTGAGCCATTCTTTCTATTGATCCCTTTCTTCTAAAATAATTTCTTACTTTAGGTAATAGTTCAGAGTGAAAATAAGAGGTATCATTCTCTTTATTATATCTATAAGAATCCCAAAATTCTCTTGTAAATTCCTTCTCTAATTCCTTAAATTCATCAAAGTATTCTATAAATGACTTATGTCCTGTCAATGAATTATGAAGTACATATCCACGATTTAATGCTATCTTTTTACATTCATCAAAATATTTTTTAAGCCCAGGAAATGCTGACATATATTTATTATAAACATCATCTCCTACTTCCTTAGATTCTCCTATATTTCTAGCTATTGTATCTCCATTTCCTCCATAGTTTATAGCAAATCCTGCTGTTTTAGCATTATATCTTAAATTAGAATAATTATCTTTTATTTCTTTAACTGTTAATCCCCTTAATTCTGGATATATCAAAGATGCTACATAACTGTGCATATCTGACATTCCTTCATTATAGAATTTAAGAAGATTTTTATCTAAACTCCAATTCGCTAATACTACTTGTTCTTGCCCTGAAAAATCCGCATCTATAAGAGTATTCCCTTCTTGTGCTTGAAAACATTCTCTAATATCTTTATCTCTTGGAATATTTTGAAAATTAATATACTCAATCTTTCCATCCTTTCCACCAGAGGATAATCTTCCAGTTGAAAGTAGTTGTTTATATTGAGTATGTAATCTTCCAGTAACTTTATTAATTTGACTTATAAAGTTATCTCCATAGGTAGAAATTCTTTTTGCTAATCCTTTATATTCTAGATATGGAGTAAGGATAGGAAATTTACTTTCTTGAGGAACAAGCACAGACTCTTCACATGAGTCTTTTAATTCTCCTGTTTTTTTATCTCTAATTTTAGTTTCTATTCCTAAACTATTAAATAATTTAATTACTTGTTTAGGAGAATCCCAATTAATAGTTGGGTGTACATCATCAAATAAAGATAATCGTTGGTCTATAAAGGCGTTTAAATTATTATCTAATATATACTTATTTAGAGACTCTCTTACTTCATTCTGTTTGATTTCATCTTTTTTAGTACGTTCAATCCATTTTTCAGAATTCAAATACATTCCACAGAATTCAGTATAAGCAAGGACTATTACAAATTTATTCTCTAAATCCATAGCTCTAAATAGATCTTTTTTTTCTAGCTCTACCTCTTGAGCTTGTTTTATTTTTGCTAGATACTTAACATCATCTGCTCCATATTTTATAACTTTATCTGATAATCCTTCTTTATGTATCGTACCTCTGATACTTTTATCTAAATCTACATTTAAGTATCGTTTTGCTAGTACATCTAACGCTTTCCTAACAGAATCTAATCCAAGATTAATAAGACATTCTGCTAAATAAGTATCATATACACTATTAATAACAATATGGTGTTTTAGAAAAAATCTTAAATCAAATTTAGCATTTTGAAGAATAAAAGTTTTAGTCTCTAATAACTCCTTAAATAACTGAATATTTGTTGTTAAACAATTTACTACAAATTGGTTTTCATAATCACCCAACTGGATAGAAAGGATATGTCCTGTATGAGGATCATATCCTATAGTTTCTATATCCAGACCAATCTCATCTTTATCTTTAAAATAGTCTAAACAATAGTCTACTGATGTTAATTGAAATGTATCAGATATATTGGTTCTACTATCATCTATTAAATATATCATGTATTAATCTTTAAATTTCCATATAAACTTTCCAGATGTCTTACTTTTATTATTAGCGTTTAAATTTATTCCTCCATATGAAATATTTAATTCTTTTGATGCAAGCAATCCATTTTCCCATTCTCTAATAAAATTATTATTTAGATCATATTGTAGTATTGGTTTTGATCTTGGATTATTTTTTCCAGTTTTATTAAACATTGGATTTTTATTTCCTATTTTTGAATTAGATATTATAATACGATGTTCCATTGTTAATTTTTTTCCTAAATTATTCTTTGAAATTCCTTCACGTCTAATTTTCTCATTTTCTTCTATTATATTTCTATTTTTAGCAGAAATACTTTGCTTAATTTTACTTTCTTCAGAGTGTTTTCTACCAGTCCAAAAATCTTGTCCTTTTTTAGAAATAGATATTTTTTTCTTAGTTTCTTCAGAGTGATGTTTTCCTTTAAAAGTAGGTACTCTATTTTTTAAATATTTTGAAAATAATATTTTTGCTTCTTCATAAGCTTTTGGTGATGGAGGAATTCTACATTTTTTACTACCATTACACATCATCCAAAATGCACAAATTAGTTTTTTATTTTCTGGATAAATTTTAATAAGTAGTCTATGAACGATATAGTGTTCTTTTGCTGTTAATGAAACTATATTTTCTAAATCATCTGTTCCATTCATACATCTTGGAATAATATGATGTTTTTCATAATATCCAGTTAATAATCTTTCCTTAGCTCTTTCAATAATTAAATCATATATTCTTTTGTAATTCATAATTAAAATAATTTATTACAAATATATAACAAATTATTTATAAAAACAAATAATTCAAACAAATAATCTAACTTTTCATAGCTAAAATTGTTGGATTATTACACTGGATTTCGATTTTATGTATTTTACTAAACTCATCTTTATTAAATGGAGAGGTTATTAAATGCAATCCATTCTTAGTAGGTATAAATCCTAATACTTTATTAGTTCTACGATCTGGTTCACAATTCTTAATGTCATTGATTACTATATTCATATAATCCATGAATTGCTCATCAGTCTGTCCTTTCTCTTTATCCAAATCAACAACCCATTTCTTATTTTTATCATTGTGAAATTCTCCACATACTGAATTATATGCACGATGCATTGTAATAAAATCTTTATTAAGAATCTTATCACTTATTTTCTTTAGGAGTTGATAAGAGAGTTTCTCAAAAGATCGTTTATTTAAGTTAATATAAGCCCTAGCATTGAATGTTTCACATAGAGTTGTAATCTCTTCCATCTTTGATTCTAAATGCTCTACAGAGGTTATATAATACGTTTTAAGGATATAAGAATTGCTGCCTAATTCTCTATGTTCTTTTTTACGCATATATATTTGTACAAAGTAAAAATCATCTTCAGAATCAAAGATAAGAAAAGGTTTTATTAAATTTAAATTATTCATTATTAAATAATCTTTTAGATAAAGTATCTTGTAATGTAGAATTTGGATAATTTTTCTCTCTTTTTTTATTATTTTCTAAGTTATTATTATTTAATAACCCTCTTATATCAACCATTATACTATTTACTTTAGATAATTTATGTTTTTCTAATAATAATTTTTCTACTAAATATATTCCATGAGCTTCTCCTGCATACTGATAAATATCACATAACTCTTCAATTTCTTTTTCTGTAAATTTAGGTAATTTTTCCATTATGTTTAGTTTCTACTTTAGTATTCATTATATCTTTTATTTCTTCAAATCTAAATGGTCTATATTCTCCAAATATCTTAAATGCAGAATCTATCCCAACATCTAACTGTTTCTTTGGAGATTCATATTGTCCATGAATATGTCCAAATAGATTCCAACTCTCTTTATGATTATCATGCCAAAAAG
>CAYOME010000023.1:0-4341 GCA_964405015.1 uncultured Candidatus Saccharibacteria bacterium | reverse complement strand
ACATCAAAATGACCATTTTTCTGATAGAATTCTTGGAGCATTTTTATTTTCAAATCGAATTCATACTCTTTCGTATTCCAAATGAAACCTAATTCTTCAAGTAATTCCTTTCTGTGTTCATGCAATTTACCTCTTGAATAGTTAAGCCTTTGGTCATTAACCCATCTTCCAAGTTTTTTATAGTCTTTGTTTAATTGAGAGACATTGCAGTCACCAAATTTCATTTTATACAATGACAATTGTTCAAGCATTGCGAGCCAAGCATCATCATCAGGGGTGCCACCAGTACTTTCAGGATTCCACACAAACTTAATTGCATCCAACATCTTGATTTGTTCTTGGGTGAGCTTATTCTTTCTTCTTTTCATTCTTTGTTGCAAAGTCCATGTGTACATGCTATTATCAGCATATCCCTTTGTTATGTGTGAGTTCCCAGTTTCAGTAAATACTTTTTTTAGTTTATTGTAATTTTTCAACCAAGCTTCGTCATAATCATGATTTCTGTTCCCTTCCCATTCAAAGCCGATTAGTTCAAGTTTCTTAATTTGGTCAATTGTCAGTTTCTTTTTCCGGTAATTGTAGCGTTGTCTTGAAACAAAGTTTGCAAGTGCCGTGTCTTCTTTATAAGTTCTTGAAACATTACAATGTCCATTTACAATTTTATAATTGATTAACTTAAGATAATTTGCTTCCCAAGATCTTTTAGAGTTTTCATTCGGCTCATCATTTTCGTTCTTTTCTTTTCCAAAACCATAATACATAATATCGAATGAATACCCAATGGATTCTAACTTATCGATTCTTTCTTGACTTAATGTTTTCTTTTTATAATTTGATCTTTGAACTCGAATCCAACTCAACAATTGACGATGTTCAATGTCAGAAATAGGGATGAAAAACGAGTTATTTGCATCAAAATAGTCTTTCAACTCCTCCAACCTCAATTCCCATGTATCTACTGTTTCAGCCGCAGTATAATTTTTCTTTTGATAATACCTTGTAGTTAACGAATATCCGATAGATTCAAACAATTTAACTTTTTCCTTTTCAAGGGTTCCTTGATTAAATGTTGTTCGTTGAACCAATAACCATGAATGTAATTTTTGAAATTCTTTATCTTTTTTTGAAATGAAGAAAGTTCCTTTTATTTGATAGTATTTTCTTAATTCTTCGAAATGCCCAAGCCACACCTTACTAATGCCAATTATTTTTTTATTTCCCCAATTATTAGTAAAATCAAAATTTATTTCCTTCAATTCTTCTACTTGTTCCTCTGTTAATTTCCCTTCACGATAAAATCTTTTTGTTCGCTGTATCCATGTTCTAAGACTATCATTTTGTTTGTCTTTTAGGCTTACTCGATAGTGTTCATGTTTCGAGTAATATTCTTTTAACTCAGCAATCCTACTAATCCATGTCCTTTCTGCACGTATCTTTCCTGCTGATTTATTCCCTGATTCATTAGACGTTAAAGAATAACCAATTTTTTTGAATAATTCTTCTCTTTCTGGTTTAAGTTGCCCCTTTCGATATAAACTCCGTTGGTATTGCAACCAACTTTTTATTGACCTGTACTCTGGTTCTTTAGGAAAGAAAAATGTTTTATGTTTTTTGTATAGTTTCTTTAATTCTTCAAATTTCTCTAACCATTGCTCATTCTCTAATGTGTATTGATTTTCAGAGAGGTCTAAACCAATATCCTTTAGTAAGTCAAATTTCTCATCAGGTAAACTACCTGCATAATAGTCCTTTTTAACATTTGAAAGCCAGTAACGAAGTTTTCCATACTCCTTATCGTTTTGTTTAATATAAAATGTCTTGCGTTCTTTGAAATAATCACTTAGTTCAATAAGTTTTTCAAGAAATGCATCTTCTGTATTGGTTTTATTAATTTCAAAACTGAATTTGACACTTTCTAATTTTTCCAATTGTTCTTGACTCAGTTTCTCTTTACTATTTTTTTGTGTATTACACCATGTATAAAGTGCAATATTCTCAGTCGTTGCAACTGTTGAATGACCATTCTTTAAATAATAATCCTTTAATTGTTCAAATCTTTCATCCCATGAGGTAATTCTTTCAGCCCAAACAAAACCAACGCTGTTCAGATATTCAATTTGCTCTTTCAATAAAGTACCTGATTGTCCTTTAATATTGCCTTCTGAATCTTGTACACCCGTATTATAAATTGTTCTAAAAGCATTGACCCATTTGGGTAATTTACCGTATCGTGTTTCAGATTGTTTAACTCGATAATCTCCATTTTCATTGAAATACTTTTCAAGGAGTTCAATGAAATCATTAAATCTGTTTTTGGGTTTCCAATTAAATCCAATAAGTTCTAAAAACCTACTAACAGTAATTTCTTGACCTTGGTAAATATATGTCAAAGAGGAGTCATTTTTAATTCTTTCTTGATGCTTTGGTCTTAATGCGTGGTGAATATAATTTGCCAGTGATTTTGTCCAACCTTTTGAATCATTTTCGGTAATAGGTTTTCTCTTAGGAATGTTTGCATTATTATGAATGGTATAATAATTTTCTAATTCTTTCATTTTTTCCCTTAGCGATTCAATAAAAGGAACTTTTTTCTCTTTAATACCATCCTTCCAGTCAAAACCAATTTCGTTTAATTTTTGAAACCTTTGAGGAAATAAATCCACTAATCTTTGCTTGTTCCTTCTTTGGTTATCTACCCAAAATCCAAGCTTATAACCCTTATAAATCTTTTTAAAGGGAACATTTAAATCTGAATTTTTATTTTCTTTTTTGTCGTTCTTCCATTCAAGAAGAAGATTAAACCAGAAATCCCACGTTTCAAATTTCGCCTCAATTTCACGTAGAACATCCTGAATTTCTTTAGTATGATCAAATACTTTAAATTGAGGCGTGTCATCAATAATGCCTTCTTTCTCTAATTCGAAAGATTCATTTCTTTTGGCTTCATTTAGTTCTGTTAGAAAGTTACTGGCTGCAACACTTGAAAAATTATTAACTAAGTCAAATATTATTGGCTTTTTCTTTCCTACTTGTAAGCATCTTCCTATTTGTTGGTAAAATACAATATGAGATGTTGTTTTTCTAAGCAATATAACGCCATCTACATTTTTTATATGAAGACCCTCGTTAAACATATCAACAGCAAATAGCAATGCAATTTTTTGTTGAGAATTATAGGTCTCAAATCTTTTTAGTGCTTCATGGTTCTCTTTATCAGTTTTTTTTGAATGAACCACAAAAGGTTCTACATCATAAAAACCAGCGTTTACAAACCATTCCGATACCCTATGCTTATATTTTCTTAATGTCTCAACATCTTCACAAAAAACAATGAAGTTGCAAAGTTTAGTGCCTGCAAGGTATTTTTTTAGAATTGTATCTACTCCATTGCTCTTTTTCCAATCAAGTGCAATTTCCTCAAGTTTTTTCCTTTCTTCTTCTTTGTTTAAATAAATATTTTTTGATTGCTGAAGATCATTCTTTAAATATTCTATTTCTTCTTCGAGGTCAATAATTGATGCAACATATATCGGGTTTGGAAGATATTCTTTTACTATTGCAGTAGGCAACGAAATATTACTTGCGGTTTCAAATTCAAACTCGTCATTCATATCCCTGCCATCTGTTCTTATAGGGGTTGCAGTTGCCCCAATAACTAAAGCATTTGGATTGTATTCGAGTAATTTTTTAATTTTGGGTTCATAAGTCTTAGCACCTGTCCTGTGAAATTCATCAAGGATAATTAAGTCGTATTTATTTCTTTCAAGTTTATTGTCAAGAAAATTCTGTCGATTCTGATAATGAAGTGTATCAACACCATCCAACAACCAACCATATTCTTGATTATTTTTAAACTGTTCTATGATGTATTTTGATGGTGCAATTAGTAATATATTTTTTCCGATATAGTCGCATAGTAATTGGAAAATCACATAACTTTTACCAGTACCAGTAGCTTGAACAATTGATAACTGCTTCTGGTATGTTTTGAGTCTAAGAATCTCATCATAAGTTTGCTTATTATGGCTTCTAAGGTCAGCTGTAGGTTTAATTTTTTGTTTCTTACCATATTCCCGAATTAAGAATTCTATATGATCCCAATTATATAAGTCAACCCAGCCCTTTTCTTGAAATTCAAATGCATCTTTTACAAAACCATTAATCGTAATTAATCTGTATCTTTTGCAATTGTATTCTTTTGCCGATTCTTTTCTGAATTGTCCAATTTCTGCTTGGGTATCTTTTCTTGTTAGCGGTGCTTTATGATTTTTTGCTTGAATAATAAAAGCAATATCTTCAACATGCTTACTCTTTCTAATTATAATATCAGCTCCCTTATCT
>CAYOME010000022.1:2620-7503 GCA_964405015.1 uncultured Candidatus Saccharibacteria bacterium | reverse complement strand
TACTATTCTTCCTCTATCTTAGTCTCTAAACCAGTAATCTTTTCGAATGTTTTGGCTGCAGTAAATAATTTTACTCCAGAAGAAACCGCTAATTCACCGACGATATCATTAATAGCTCTGTTTAATTCATTCTCAATAGTGACAGGAATCAACCTACCATCTCTCTCTCTCCCTTTTTTTACATGATTACAATATTGGATAGTCTCTATAGCACTCTCAATGTTTGCACCATCTTCTAATTTCTTGAAAAGTTCCATTAGTTTGTTAAAGTCTGTTGTCTTTGGATCTTTAGTAGGTTTCTTTTTTAATATGGAAATCTTCTCTTTAATATCCTTTGCAGAATATACTGCTCTAACTCTTAGGTTATCAATATTTTCAATAGGGGTTGAAATAGTAAGTGCACTATTTATAAATTCAAACTCAAAATACTGCTTTATCTGTCCATTAAATTCAATTTCTTTTTCCTGCTTAACCCAACCTGCACCATGTGAGGGATAGAACACTTTTGATCCAATCTTGAAAGTCATAATAAGGTATAATTGTTAACTAAACATTTAATTATACCATTTTTTAATATACAATTCACTTATGAAAATCACACTAATAGGAGGTGGAACGGGTACATCAACAGTATTGGAAGGTTTAAAGAAGGACAGAGATCTTGAGTTATCAGTTATCGTAGGAATGATGGATGATGGAGGTAGTAATGCAGTCGTAAGAGATGAATTCGGTCTTTTACCATTTAGTGATTTGAGGAAATCAATAATAGCCCTTTCTGAGGAAAATGATGGTGATATATTAAGAAATTTGTTTACATACAGATTCTCACAGGGAGAGGGATTGAAAGGCCATACGTTAGGAAATCTCCTAATGATCGCTATGACTGAAATAACAGGATCAGAAGTAAGTGCAATAGAGATGTTTCGATATCTATTCAATGTAAGAGGGGAGATACTGCCTGTAACATTGGATAAGGTGAGATTGGTCGCAGAATATACCAATGGTAAAAAAATAGTAGGAGAGCATTTCATTGATGAACCAGAAGAAGATGCTCATATAGATAAATTCTACTTAGATAGTAAAGCTAGTGCATATCCTGGTGCTGTAGAAAAGATATTAGAATCACAATATATAATTGTTGGACCTGGGGACCTGTATACAACTACATTAGCAAATATATTAGTAACAGGTATTCCAGAGGCTTTACAAAAAACAAAAGCAAAGCTCATCTTCATTCCAAACCTAATGACAAAGGTAGGACAAACAAGAGGATTAACTCAAAAGAGTATGGTAGAACTAGTAGAAGGATATACTGGTAGAAAATTTGACTATGTATTAATAAATAGCGGAAGAATACCTAGTGATGCATATAAAAGATATGTAGAAGATGGAGAGAGTATATTTCTTGACGATATAAAAGATAGTGAAGGGAGAAACATTGTTCGTGAAGACCTAGTAGCTAATTCTGTAATAAAGAAAGAGAAGGGGGATGTCTTAGTTAGGAGTTTAGTAAGGCATGATCCTGAAAAACTTAGGAAAGTTTTGTATGGAATATTTAGAAGTAGGGCAAAGCATCTATTTTACAAGCTTCTTTCCTTTTACCGTTAACAATATACCCTCTGTTGGCTTCTTTAGTAATTTTCCATCTGAATATATCTCTATTGAGAAGAATCTATTTAGAATTCCTAATAAATCCTTTAATTTGCTATCTCTCATAGGATGATATTCTACTGCTATATTTTCAACCCTATTTAATATTTCCAAATTACTCTTTAGTATTGGTATCTCACTTCCTTCAGTATCTATCTTTAGCATATCAATATTTCTGTTTACATATGTTTTTAATACATCAGTATTTACAGAGAGGGTATTAGTTTTCTCTTTACCAGTCCATCCACTTTCTACAAAACTACTATTTGAATCCCAACCTGTATCTTGGCTATCTATATACAATATCTTTTTCCCTTTATGTTTCCATATGGCAATATTGTGCAAGGAAATATCCTTTAAATCATTTATATATAAATTCTCTTCTAAAACTTTGAATGAGGTAGGGTTTGGCTCAAAACATACAATCGTGGAATCTGGATATATACTTTTAAAATACAAAACAGAGATACCAATATGTGAACCAATATCAATTATGTATGGATTCGAAATATTGGAATCAAAGAAATATATATCTTCTCCCCATATCTCTCTCTTTAGAACATGAAATTCTTTACTGTTTGAATACAGTATTTTGAATTTACCAATCTTGGTCTCTTCCATATCAAAAATATTACTCTCCAATTTGGGACATTACAAAAGATACCTTTCTTGCCCATTCCGAAGCAGTAGGAGGACAGTAATATACAGATATTCTCTGAGGAGTTGTAAGACCTCTAGCATAGTATTTGCCTAAACCCTTAGATACTGTCCATATACCTTCTTCCCAACTACTGAAGTTCATTTTACCCCAACCCCATGCATTGTAAGTTCTAAAGGTATGTAAACCACCACCAGATTCAATGATAGAGATTGAAGCAACTAATCTATAGTCGATACCATATTCATGAGCTGCAAGAACAAATTCCTTTGCATATGGAGCTAAAGGAGCATTTCTAGATTCTAAATATTTTCTAATATTTTCAGTTTGTCTTAGTATCTCAGGATCTTCAGATTTAGTAGATACGGCTTGTTCTAATATCTTCTCTTTTATCTCATTTGAGTCTAAATATTGTATGGTCTCTTCACCGCTATCTACGAAAGAAGCTTGATTAGATCCCATTACCTTTGTTGGAGTAATTTCATCAAATGTATTGAATATTAATCCTGTAAAGAGTATTCCTGCTATTACAGCTAATATATTTTTTTTGGTTTTGTTTGTATTCATAATGTTTTCCTTTCTCTCCGACCTATAGTTGTATTCTTGTAGAAATATTTTTTTGTGATACTATGTATCTATGAATATTAACTATGAAGTAAGGGAGATTAAAAAGGGTAAGAAATATTCAAAATTATTTCTCCTTCTCTACTTAATTATACCATTTATAGGCTTTTTTTCATACTTTGTACTGTTTACACAAACACCACTCTTCCTTTTGAGAAGCTTTTTCTTTAACTACGAACCAAAGGTTAAGTATGATACTTTTAAGGTATATGTAGATAGTAAGGTACCGGAAATAGTAGAATCTTCTTTAATTGAGGGTGTTAGTGATATTGAATTTCAGGGTAAAAAGAGATTTGAATTTGTAGAAGAGAAAAAGGCAGATTTTGTTTTAGGTGTTTCTAATACAAAGGAAGAAAACAGCTTTGCTTCTAGAGAGTTAATCCCTGTTGGACATATATATTGGATAGAGGGGGGATTTGATACTGAGAATTTTAAAAAGATTGTATTAGAAGAAGAGGAATATATTTTTGCTAATGAATATCTTAATGATCTTTTTGATATACCAATTGAACAGGTAAAGGATTTAACAGAAGCATTAAAAGTAGAGGGAGATTCTGTAGGTTTTGTATTCCCTTCTAATTTAGATGAGAGTTTAAAGGTCTTACAATATGATGGGAAAAACCCATTGATAGATGAAGAGGGTAGGATTAGTATTTCATATTCTCTTTCTGGTGATGAAAGATCTTCTTTTGTATATGAAATATTAGCTAAAAATGTGAACTTCCTTTCTGAGGATCATATCTCACAAGAGAAGATGGTTAAGATAAATATGACTGGGGTTACTGCAATATCTAGGGGATTGGCATCAAAGATAGATTCTTCAAAAAACTACAAATATCCAGCAAGAGATCTAGGAGAATTCTTAGCTGATGCTGACCTTACACATACTTCTAATGAAGTGTCTTTTGTAGATGGCTGTGCTGTTTACAGTGGGATGAGATTCTGTGCTAATCCTAAATATATTGAGACATTAGAAGCAAGTGGTATTGATATTGTTGAACTAACAGGAAATCACAACAATGATTTTGGAGCTACTAACAATGCTAAGAGTATTGAAATGTATAAAGAGTTGGGGTGGGATTACTTTGGTGGTGGATTAAACAAAGAGGATGCAAGTAAGATTCTTTATAAAGAGGTTAAGGGTAGTACAATTGCCTTTGTTGGTTACAACTTCTACGATACTATGCTTAATACTGGCGCTATAGCAGCAGAAACTAGAGCCGGAGCTAATTCATATTCTGTAGATAAATTAGAAAATGATATTAAGAGTGCAAAAGAGAATGCTGATGTAGTGATTGTTACTTTCCAATTCCAAGAATGTTACAGTTATCCTTCTTCTGATGTAATATTCCCAATTTGTTACAAACCTCTTTCTAATCCAGATCAGAAAGGTGTATTTAGACAAGCTGTAGATTTTGGTGCTGATGTAGTAGTAGGTACTCAGGCTCATCAGCCACAAACATACGAGGTTTACAAAGAGGGGGTAATTTTCTACGGTTTGGGTAATTTGTATTTTGATCAATCTAGGTGGATTGGGACAAGGCAGGGTCTTGTTTTGTCTTTGTATATACTAGAGGGTAAACTTGTAAGTACTCAGCTTACACCTACAATATATGGTACTGACTTGATTCCTAGAGTTGCTAATGATGAGGATGGTGATTTACTCTTAAACTTGTTGAAGAGTGCTAGAAATTTCTGATATATTGGATAGTGTATAAATTTTTAGGTTAGTATCGTGGACGATTTAAATAACAATGGTATGGCTAATACTCAGAATCCTGTAACTCCTGTACCTGACTATAATTCAATGCAACCTCAATCTAATCCTTTGGGAGTATTACCCGTTGATGATTCGACTACTAATCCTTCAAGTACAAATGTTGCAAGTGATCAGAGTAGTAGTTTAGTTGATTCTCTTGCGGGTATTCCTCAGGATCTACAAAGTACAGAT
>CAYOME010000022.1:0-2520 GCA_964405015.1 uncultured Candidatus Saccharibacteria bacterium | reverse complement strand
TTCTCTTCCATTGGATGTAGTACATCACCAACACTCACCATTATCTCTCCATCTTTCTCTTCAATAACTGGGACATGTTTTTCCATACCCTCATCCTCATTTCTCTCTTCTAAAAGATTCATAGGTTGATTACAACAAACAAGTGTACCACCACCTTCATGATGAACCTCTATTACATGTCCACATATTGCACATCTAAAAATGTTTCCTCTTTTTGCCATATTAAGTATTTAAAAACTTAGATATATTAAATAGTAGCATCTAAAATATTTTTAGTAAATTACAGCATTAAACCACCATGACTCTACATTAAGTACAAAGTAGGGTATTGAAAGTAAAAGGAAAAATACTAAGGAAAAGAGAATTAGATATCTAAAGAACCTATCTTTAAACATCCTTTCCCAGACTAATACTAAGAATATATATATTGGAGCAATAACGGGGAAGATATATCTACCTTGTAAAGCAAGAAATGGATTACCTCTTTTAAGATACATATCATAGTTTTGTACATAGAGGAGTATTAATCCATACAAAAAGAATATCCAAAAGAGATACTTGGTGTTTAATGAGAATCTTTTTAAATTGATTAAACCATATACAAAATATATTAAGTAAAAAACAACAAATGTTGATACTAAAGGAATACTATGAAAGAAACTACTATCTCCGAATATTCCCACAGTTCTTCTAATCATTTCCCAAAGCCATATGAATGAGTATGAAATAGGATCAAATCTTTCTCCAGTTGTAATCATTCTAAAAAGGTTTACTTCTTGTTCAGGAATATCAATTTCATCTCTGTAATATACGCCATTTGTTAAACATTGTTCATGTGTTAATACCTTCTCACAACTAGGTGTTAATTCATGATATTGAAGGAGATTGGAGCCATAAAGGAGAAGGTTGAGTAATAGAAAGAATATTGTAGGTATTAATGCTATTGCAACCTTCTTGTTTATTAATATTTTCCATTCTTTTCTGTTTTTAAAAATATTTAAAAAGATTAGTGATACAAGAATAAATGCTAGTGGTAATATCGTGAATTTAGTTAATACTCCTAGTAAGAGCATTAATATCATTAATGTCGGATATAGAGTAGTTGATTTGTTTTTAATACTTTTTACAAAGAAATATATACTAAATATTGCAAAAAGATTCCCTAGGTTGTCATAGTTAATTGAACTAGAAAGGAGGAGAAACATCAGAGTATTACTAAGTAATACTATTGGTAATATTTTAAAGATTTTGTTTTTAATATATTCCTTTGAAAGTAAATATACCCCAATTAAAGTACCAAAAGAGTAGAGTATGTTAAATATTCTAAGTAGAATTGCCTCATTGAAGTTAAATGTAATACTGTTTAAATTCAATATCCTTCCATTAGTCCAAAAATATAGATATGGGATATGGGATATGTCTTTCCATTGATATGTATCTGGATTGTTTTCAGGTATTCCAAATGTCTTAGAATATTCTTGTGATACTCTTAAGTGATACCAAGAATCTGGAGATATTCCCATCTTCAAATTGAATGCCATGTATACAGTAAAGATCATGAATATACCAATACAAAGTCCTATGATTGTTTTGTGTAAATCAATATTAACCTTTTGCAATGAATATATCTTTTAATTTAAAGCTTTTTACAAAGAGAGTAATACCAAAAAGAAGTAAAAGGAGTAGAACAAACATTATTCCTCTATCAAGAAGAGCTAATTGCATTATCTGTTCTTCACTTAATCCTATCGATTCTGAAGTTAATACAAATATTCCTTCTCTTAACCCTATTGATCCTGGTGTAATACTAATTAGTTGAGATACTCCAGAAAGGCATGTATACAAGATTACATTAAGGAATGTTGTTTTGATTCCCATTGAAAGGAATTCTATATAGTTGATTATTCCAGAGAAAACAATATTACCTAGTGTAAGTAAGAGTAATGTTTTGAAATGTTCTTTACTTTTTACTATGGTATCCCATGAGGTAATAAACTTGGAGAGGATATTAAATACCTTCTCTGCTATTTTTGGTAAACCTTTAATCTGTACTGGCTTCCTAGCGAGTATTAAGATTAACATTGATATGAAGATTCCAATAAAGAAGAGAGATACTAATGGATATGAGATTCCTTCTTGAAGGTATTTAAACAATAGGGTAAAGATTGCAAATATTGAATTAAGTAGGAAGAGGAGTATGTAGTAGGTATATAGGGTGGAGAGGAACTTAGTATATTCAAAATGATATTTGTTTTTTAGGTATGTAGCTCTAAATACTGCCCCTGCTCTAAGGGGTAGTAGATAGTTACCTATTCTTGATATTGTAGATAGGTAATATGATTCCTTGATTCCTATTTCTTTATTAAATATTTTTAAAGTAGATTGAATAAAGACTCCTTCTAAAAAAAAGAGTATTAGATATAGAACCATTATTGAAATTACTAATAGGGGATTACTATTTAATACGGTATTTAATACTTCTGGATTATTGTATATGTATACTCCAAAGAGTGTTAATAC
>CAYOME010000021.1:0-7545 GCA_964405015.1 uncultured Candidatus Saccharibacteria bacterium | reverse complement strand
AATAAGCGCATTGGGATCTCAATAAGGCACCGGCGCGAGATCCCGGGCACCTATTCGCAAAGGTCGCGGCCGGTCACCGGCGCGATTGGGCGGCGCATCCTGACGGGGCCTCCGCGATAAGGAACCCGAGTAATCCCAGTGTACGGCTCCCACGTAGCGTGCGCACGTAGGTAGCGTCCGCGGTACCGAGGAATGAACCACACCTCGTCGCCCGGGCGTATGGGCTCGCCTCGTCGCAACGGCCGATAGTCCGGCACCGCGCCACTCGCCAACTTTTCAACCGCGCTCATGGTCGGGTCACAGCCTCGAGGCGCTCGGTCACGTCCGATACGAGCGCGTCCATAAGCAACCACGCCTCGGCGTCGCCTTCGTCCGCGGGCGCTTCGCCTTCGAACGGGTCGGGCGCGGGCACAACCGGCGCCGGCACCCCGCAGAGCTGTCTGACTGCTGCGAGCTGGGCCTGGGCGGCGCGCACGAACTCGTCGGCGACCCGGCACTCGGCCGGGTCCATGCAGGCGTGCTGCGCGCGGCTGGCCTCGAATGCGCTGGCCTCGGCGCGGGCGATGTCCGCAGAGCATCGGTCGGCGGGAACCTCGGCCGTCAGAATGGCGGCAAGTAGGTAGGCAAGCATTCGTCGTCCTCAGTGTCTATGGGTTCATCGTCCTCGCGGTTCTCGGGGCAGTCAAGCAAGCTCGGATCTTCTGCAAGGTCATGCTCGTAGGCCGCCTGTCTGTAGCTGATTCGGTCACGCATGGCCCACTCCTTCGAGGGCATCGAGAATGCCCCGAACCGTGTCGCGCAGCAAGGCCCGCACTTCGTCGCTTGGGTCGGCTGCAATGATGGCCGTTGGGATGGCCGCGAAGAGGCGCACGGCCTCGGACGTGGACACGAAGTATTTGTTTTCGACAAACCCGGTCGTGGTCGAGCCGGCGTCTACCGAGGCCGGATGCCAAATCACGATCATGCCCGGCCTGTCGGTGGAAGCTGCCAATGGGTCAACGCGAAACGCTGCTGATGACATGGTCAATCCTCCTCGTTGTTTGCTGCCGTTGCGATTTCGCGCGCCACGTGCCATGCCCATTCACTGGGCATTCGCTGCCATGCCCCTGAAGTTGGAGACCAGCGGAATCCATTGCTCTTGAGCCGAGCGCGGATCGCGTCGCTCGGCTTGCCAGGGAAAAGCAGCATCACGCGGTTGTCCTGCTCGGTGATGGTGATGTCACCGAGCTTCTCGTCTGGCTTGGGCTCGGCCGCGTCCTTGATTGCGAGCGACGCGATCCGCTGCTTCAGGCGGCGCGCCTCTGCTCCCCAGTTGGTCAGCTTGTAGTCCGGAAACCCGACACGGCCGCAGAAGTCCGGCTGTAGCAGGTCGCGCGCCTGTGCCTCGGTTGCTCCCAGCGCCATCACCGCGGCCACTTGCGCCGACTCGTCGCCCTTGTGCTTGCGGATGGCCTTGTTGATGGCCACAGCCTTGGATCGGTTGTTCTCGATTCCGGCCAGCTTGGCGCGTAGCTTGTCCAGCGCGGTAGGGTCGTCGGAAGAGATCGCGCGGTTGCTCTCGGCTGCATCGATTCTGTGGGCCAGGTTCGCGGCTTCCTTGTCGGCCTCAGCAGCGCGGCGGAATTGGGTGTCGATGCGCTCCAAGTCTCGACGGTGCCGCTTTTCGCTATGGTGGCCAACCAGAATCGGCTGTCCAGCGGGGATGATGTTCAGGGTTCGCATTGCCAGCCCGCGTGTTGCCTCCGCCTCTTCGCGTCTGTTTTCGGCACGTTCTTTCATCCGCGCGATCCGTGCTTCGCGGCGCTCTTCGTAGTCTGCTCGTCCGATCATGGTGTCCCTCCGTGGGTGGGTTGTTCGGCCCATGGTGCCCGCCTGTTGCCAGGTGAGCACGAGCGCCGGACTACTCGCAGCGTACGGACAGATTCTTTCCGGCCCGGCAGACGTACACGACCGAGGCCCCTGCGCAGTCGTGCTTCTCGTGGGTGCTCGCCCACTCCTTCACCAGCTCGTCACTGCCAGCAAGCTTGGCGCGCCCGACGGTGCATCCTGGAATGCCATCGTTGTGCTTGGCGACCTTGCCGCCCTTGAGGTTGCCGGGCAGGTTCTCGCGCTTGACGACCTCGGCCCGAGCATCGCACGCGGCGAAGGTGTAGCCGGCAACTGCGAGCGTGAGGGCGATTGCTTTGATCGTGGTCTTCATGGGTCACTCCTTGGTTCGTGGTTGGTCTCGAAAGGTTCCGCCCTGACCTACGGAAGAAGAGGCGAGGGCGGCCAAGCTCCCTGCAAAATCGCCGGGCTACTTGGGAAATCTGCATTTGCGCCTCGTCGCGAGTCAATCGGTCCGACGAGGCTCCACGTTACGCCGTGGCAGCGGGAAGCGTCACCTCTTCGTTCAAGGTTTGGCGCTACTACCGAAACGGCGTCCAGCACAGGTGCTGCAAGGCATCTTTGCCGCTGCGCGCGAAGCTGGGCTGCTCTGGTACCACGCGACGTGGCCGCATGGCCACGTCACCACGTCGACACTGGCATCATGAGAGCCACAGTCCGCGGCATCTACCACACTGCCGCGAGCCTGATATGTCATTGTGGTAAGTTTTGGCTTTGTCGTGTCCATGTGTTCATCCTCCGTTTTGGTCCGTCGTCCTGCCCAGCAAACCCGTCACCGGGTGGCGAGTCTGCCGCGCGGGATGCGCGGGGTTGGTGGCTAGTACATCGCGCGTGTAATTTCGACTCCTAGCTCGCGATCGAGCCAGCACCAAACGCGCTCGACAGCGTTCTGCGGAGCTGGGCGCGCATGGACGTATGGATGCGCGCCAGCCTTGGAGCCCGATGCGCGCGCCTCCTCGGCATCAGCAGCGACCGGCGTGCCACGGAGAGCCGTGCGCAGGCGCCGGCTCACGTCGTATCCGCTTTTCGCGCACACCGCAGCCGCCGCCACGATCTCGTTTCGCTGTTCCTGAGTCATGCTCGTTGCCATGTTCATCCTCCGTGGTTGGTTCGCCAAACGCGCACGGCATCGCACTCTCCAGACGTCCAGGACGTCTGCGCAGCGCCGTAGCTTGTCCAGCCCACGCCTCGCGCGTAGTAGTCGACCTCGCTAGGACGGTCAACACCGTCGCGCTCGTCGTACTCTGTCGAAAACCGCACTAGCCCGCCGCATGCTGTCTGTTTCGTTGCCATCGTCGTTTCCTCCGTTTTGGGTTGTCGTCCCGTCCAGCAGCCCCGTCACCGAGTGGCGAAGCTGCCGCGCGGGATGCGCTGGAGTGTGGCTACAGCGCTCCATCGTGCCGCATGCTCTCGGTCATAATGGGCTGTGCGGCCAGATGTTCCGCGTCGATGATTCCGTAGGCGTCCATCGCCTGGAGGAACCCCTCAGTCCTATCCTCCACCTCCCCCGCCAACCTGGTCACCGCGCACTGGCACCCGAGCACGATGGCGCGACGTTCGGCATCGCTGGCCGGCACGTAGCCGATTTTATCCAGGCCCGGAAACCCCCCGGGAAACCGCTTCGCCAGAACCGAAATCAGCTTGGCCACCGCCTGGTCAGCCTGTTCGAATGTGCGAATCATGGTCATGGTCATCGTCCTTGCCTCCGTTTCGTTGTTCGTTCTGCCCCCGGCGCGTTTTCCGGGGCATCTATTCTCACCCCGGCGCGTTTTCCGGGGCACCTATTGTCTCTCGGTCTCGGTCGCTCGCCCAGTCTCCTCGGCGAGCTACCGCGCCCGAGAGGCGCGGATGGCTACGGTCCGAAATAGTAGGATCTCAGCGCAGGCCCGTGCAGCATGCGATGGCGCACGCGGCACGCTACGCGGTAAGCAGTCACCGCGCGCTCGCACTCCTCCGACGCTCCCTCCGGGGCGCGTATGTCTCCTCCGATACAATCGTTCTGTGCGTCTTCGGCGCCCAGCACGATTGCGTCGCGCGCGAGTGCCTGTATTTGCTCCAGGGTTGGTGTTGGTGTCGTTGCCATGAGCGTCTCCTCCGTGGTTGCTGCCCCGGCGCGTTTTCCGGGGCAACTATTGATCTTGGCTCCTCGCCCTGGCTCCCGTCCGATGTCTCGGGCAGGGGCTGGCCAAGCTCCCCGCAACATTGCGGGGCTACTTGGGAAATTCAGTGAGGCGGCCGCGCGGGATGCGCGGATGGGCTAGGTTTTCGGCCGTCGGTGCTGACACTGCTTCAACGCGCCGCATTCTCCGCAAGTCTCAAGCTTCGGAGTGCCGTGGAACTTCCCTAGCGCGTCTTCGTTGACGAAGTGCAGCTTGCGCAAGTCGAGTCTCATCAGCTCAACAGACTTTACCGCTCGTTGCATTGCCACCTTGTCGTCAAGTTTTGTTGCGTTCATGCTCGCGGACGCAAACACACGCCGCAGACGGTCCAACGCCACTACTGCTATGCTCCAATCGTCTCCGTCCGTGTATGTCGCTGGTCGCATCCTTCATCCTCCGTTTCGTTGTTCGTTCTGCCCCCGGCGCGTTTTCCGGGGCATCTATTCTCTCGATCTCGGTAGCTCGCTGAATCTCTTCCGCGAGCTACCGCGCCCGAGAGGCGCGGGCGGTTAGACGGTCGGCGCGTTTTCCGGGGCAACTATTGAACTACTACCAGCCAGAAGCCGGCCTTGTACGCGATTGCCTCCTCGCCGTGTTCTCGCAGCTTGTTGAAGGCCACATGCTCCGGCGTCGTGAAGTCGTTCATGTAGTGAAAGACCGAGCGGCCCGTGGTCTTGAGGTTCGCGGCCAGTCGCTTCACGCCGCTTCGTCGGTCGGCCACGTACAGGTCTTCGTCGGGGACGATACCGAGGGCAGCAAAGCGGCGGAAGAATTCTTTTTTGGTCAGGATGGTGTGCGTGGTGTTCATGGTCGTCTCCAGGGTCGGCGCGATATCCGGGGCAGCTATATTGTTTCCGTGATTCCTTGTCCCGTGCCACATATGAGCCGGCTCTTGACTCGCGCGCCCACCGGGAAATTACCACGCCAGAGGCGCAGTCTCGGGTTTCGTGCGCCGTCTCGATCTCTCGTGCTGCGATTGTACTCGGCCACGTCGCGCACGTGCGCGATTACGGTGCCGGGCCCGCTTCCGATGGCTGCGTGGTCCAGGAGTACCACAAGCATCGGCATCGTCGCGCCTAGCGCATCCTGCGTGGGTTTCCGGTCGTTCTGGTTGTCGTTCTGGCTCGTGGTCGTGCTCATGTTCGTCTCCGTCTTTCGTTGTCTTCACCCCGGCGCGTTTCTCGGGGCACCTATTCTCACCCCGGCGCGATATCCGGGGCACCTATATCTATCGCTTCGTTCCAGGTAGGCCAACAAGGCCGCAGCCGTCGCTGGCTTTGCCGCAGTCGAGGCAGGCCTTGACGTTGCGTCCGGAGTCGCCCAGTCGCCAGCGACCGTGCGGGCCCGTGCCCCGGCCGGTAGGGCGCGTGGTGATAATCGTGTTGCTGCTACCGCACGCGGGGCACGTCCAAGTCCGCCACTCGGGCGGGAAGAGGCCGGACGGTTCGATCGTCGTCTGGCGCGCATCCTGTGCGTTCTGGCTACTGGTCTGACTGCTGGTCTGGCTCATGGAATTTCCCCTAGGTTTTCGGTAGCAGGTCAAGGGCAAGGGCAGGAGGGTGAAGGGAGGTCGAGACGCGCTGCGCGTGAGCTCGTTATCGGTGCCGCGGCGTGCTGCTGCGGTGCGTGGTAGGATGCCGAGGCGCGTTGGCCTACATGTGGTATAGTGCGGCGTGCTAGCCTCCAACTCCGTGTTTATGCGCACATACAGAACGCGGCGTCATGTGGTCCATACAGTGAGGGATCCCGGTTTCCGCTTCCATGCGCTGCGCTTTGGCCAACGCCCGGAAGGTGCGTGCCTTGTGATCCCTCGGCGACTGGCCGGGAGTACAGAGATCGATCCCTCTCTGCCGTTCCCACGCGGCCATGCGCTCGTCTTCGTCCGCCAGCTTTTCCCAATGCTCGGCAGACTCGATTAGCTGCGCCTTGCTCGCATCGTCCAGAAGAGGCCTCGAAAAGGCGCGTTCCTGTGCCGCATGGAAGATCTCTTCTTTGCCGCGTTTGCGGCACTCAGTGAGGCAATCATCTAGCAGTAGCTCATCCGCACGGGACGCACGACCGTTGCGGCATAGCGTGGTTAGTGTGGCGCACTCTCTACCGAGGTTGAGATCGTCAAGTTTTGACAGAAGCGCAACTCTGTTAGCGTAGGGGGCTTGTGTGGTCCGCATCGTCCTAGCCTTTCATTGTGTCCGGCATGGTCCCGAGGTAGCTCGGCAGCATGTCGCGCACAATGCGCGGGCGGACTAGCTCTTACGGAATCGTTGCTCGAATGTACCTACCTCGAAGTAGGCAGACTTCTGCAGTCCGTGCTTGACGGGTCGCTTGCGGAACAACTCATACACAGTAGCGGGCCCGCTCCATGTCTCGATCTCGACAGGGCCCGCAACGCCATAGTTGCCCATAGTGTCGCCAGCAAACTTCATGTTGTTCCGACTGAAGAACAGGCTCTTTGGGTTAGCTGCCAGGATTCGCGCTTTCAACTCGGCCACAGTGTGGATTGTGTCGTTGGGCATTGTCTTGATTCCTTATCTCGGGGTTTCTCGCCCGTGCCGAGTCGTGAGGTAGCCTCATGTCCCGGCATAGACGTGGAAACGGCTAGGAGTGGTGGATCCTCTTTCGATGGACGTACAGATCCGCGCTGCCGTATGTCTTGCTTGCCTTCGTCAAGCGTTCGCCGATCTCGCCGAGGCCACGATCCCAAAAGCCCGCCCCGTGGCCGTTTCGCGCGAGCCAGAAATCATGCCCCGACTGTTCAGCCGATTGTCCGGAGGTCTGCAGATCTACCAGATTGGCGCGAATGAAGGCGCGACAGTCGCGGCGCATTTCCGCCCGGGCCTTCTGTGTGAAGTCGTCAACGTCGAATTCGTTGTCTAGTGCGCTACCAGCATCGTCAAGACTGGCCCACAGAGCGCAAGCTATGTACCCCTCGACAAATGCCGCGAAGTCGTAGGCGTCGGGCCTTTCGGTCAATTGGGCATTCTGTAGGCCCATCTTGTCGATCGCTTCCTTGCGAGACTTGGCGCGCGTATAGCGTTCGAATCCGTCGCCATCGACACTTGCGCCGCGGGCGCAGTAGAGAGGGGAATCCTTGAGTCCGCCCCAATAGGCGCCCCCGTCGTCATAGTCTCCCCCGTCGGACGGACGGACACGGAACACGTAGATCTTGCCCTTCGGTGCGTCGCCCGATTCGCGGCGCCCCATCGGCGCGCCGTACTTGCTCGAAACGTCGGGGAATTGCTTTCTCATGTGGTGGCCTCGTCTTCAGCATAGGCGGATTCGATCCGCTCGTTTGTGTGGTCGCAGTAGAGATCGGGATTCTCCCAATTGACATCAAACCCGTAGATCGCCCACTGATAGAGATCGTGCGAGCGCTGGCCATTGTGGTAGTCCCGAGTCGCCCGGGCGATTTGCCAAAGGTTCTCGCGCACGGCCTTATGGGAGAGTGCCCCACCGTCGCGAGCGATGAAATAGGTCGGGTAGGAACCGATCGACGTGTACT
>CAYOME010000020.1:3378-7845 GCA_964405015.1 uncultured Candidatus Saccharibacteria bacterium | reverse complement strand
TTCATTTGTTCTTGAGAAAGTAATTCTTTGTTGTTTGCATATTTCTTTTGAAGTTTCTCTAACTCTGGTTTCAAGTTTGCCATCTTTTTGGTCATATCTGTTTGTTTCTTAAGAAGAGGGGTAAGTAAGATTCTAGTAATTACTGCAATGGCTAGGATAGCTAAACCTAAGTTATCACCAAGATAGTGGTAGAGAACTATTACGACATTTAATATCGGGTTAAAAAGTAGGGTATTCCAAAGAGTTGATAGCATATATGTAATGAATAATAATAAAAATCTCTTGCATTATACATCATCCTTCATTATTTTTCAGGAACAGGATCATACTGTCCAGGAGTTGCCCATGGGTTACATTTAATTACTCTTCGTATTGCTAGATAGTTACCTTTGATAATACCGAACTTATCTATACACCGATACCCATACTCTGAACATGATGGAGTAAATTTACATGGCCGATTATTAGGATATATCTTTCCTAAATATCCATGATCGAATGAGAGTGTCTTTTGATATATACGTATTAAAAAGAGCTCAGGATATTTAGTTAAGTCCAAAAGCTTTTTGAATTTGTTTTGAATATTCATTCTTAATATCATTGTAATTATCACAGTATTTAAAAGATACATACTGACAATGATAGGGGAGGTTAGTAAGATTGTATTCTTTAAGAAGTTCTCTTGTTACTTCTCTTAGTAGTCTAGTCATTCTATGCCTTTGTACAGCATTACCTATCTTTTTACTAACAACGTAAGCAAATTTACAAGGTCCACTATCTACCTTTCTACAAACCAACATACCGATTTCACCTCGATATTTACTACCTTCTGTATATGTTTTATTGAGAAATTTCTTTCCTAATCTATGTATGAATGGAAGCATATATTACAGTATACACTACCTAATTCTTGATGTAGGTTTCTTTCTTAAAGTTTTGTACTCAGTACTTACTGTAAGAGATTTTCTTCCTTTTTTGATTCTTCTCTTAAGTACAGCTTTTCCATCAGAGGTTTTATTTCTTGCCATAAAACCAAACTTCTTGATTCTTTTTAAATTTTTAGGCTGATATGTTCTTTTCATAAGCAAGGGTATTATATCTTAACATATATTGAAATGGCAAATATATTGTTTAATTATACATCTCTATATAACATCTAAGATACATAGATAATATATATACAGAAGAAAAGCATTACTCTGTTTGTATTTTTTACATATCTTTACTCTCTTATCCACATTTTAATAAAAATCAATATAATAGTCTTAACAGTCCCAATCGACCATAGCACTGCCCCCTAACTGCCTTTATCTTTATATCTACTTTAAAAGAGTATGGATAGAATTGACTTTGAAAAATATACAGAGAGCATCCCAAAACCAGAAATATCTGCGAGTAGGGCTAGTAGTGTTAATGATGTAGATATTGATGATGTATGGAAGATAGTTTCTGAGAATTTGAGGATGTCATTAGACAAGGTTGAGTATAAATCTTGGTTTGGGGATACATACTTGGAAGATATTAATAGTGGAGTAGCAATATTCTCATGTACTAGCGAATTTAAGAAAGGAACAATACAAAGAGACTTTAAGAACTTACTTCAGAGTTGCCTCTTAAAAGCTACTGGTCAGAATCTTCAAATAGAATTCATGATTAAATCCTCTGTAGGTAATCAAAACGAGAAAAAGAATAGGTATGAATTTGCAAGACCAGAGGTTGAAAACATAGATTTGTTTTCAGCATCAGAGAATGAACAGAAAAAATATGAGAGTGCATTAAGTAGTGCAAGATTAAATCCTAGATATACTTTTGATAGCTTTATAGTTGGTTCTCATAATAGATTGGCAGAAGCTTCAGCTCAAGCTGTAGCTCAAGATTTAGGCAGAATATATAATCCTCTTTTTTTCTATGGTAATACTGGTGTTGGTAAAACTCACCTTATGCAAGCAATTGGTAATGAAATACTTAAGAATAATCCAAACAAAAAAGTTGTATATGTATCAATAGAGCAATTTTTGAATGAAATGATTGAAGCTATTAGAACAAAAAGAAATGAAGATTTTAGAATAAAATATAGGGAAGTAGATTTGTTAATGATAGATGATGTTCAGTTCGTAGAGACATATCCTAAAACTCAAGAAGAGCTCTTTCATACTTTTAATACCTTGTATCATGCAAACAAACAAATAATATTAGCTTCTGATAGACCACCAAAAGAAATTAAAAATATAACAGATAGATTAAGATCTCGATTTGAAGGTGGTATGGTAGCTGACTTACAAATGCCTGATTATGAAACTAGGGTAGCTATTCTTAAACAGGGGATGATAGATAAGAATTTTGTAATAAGGGATGAATATTTAGAATTAATAGCTAAAAATATTGATAGTAGTGTTAGAGAACTAGAGGGAGCTTTAAATAAAGTTATTACTTTAATGAGATTAGGTGAAGAGCCTACATATGAAGAGGTTGCTAGAATACTTCAGGTTGATATTGAGAGCAAAAGATTAAAAATTACTCCACAGAAGGTAATGAAGTGCGTATCAGGAGTCTTTGATGTGCCAATATCTGATATAAAAGGTAGTAGAAGAACAGCATATGTTGCTCTTACACGACAGGTCGTTATGTATATTTTAAGAAAAGAGTTGGATCTTCCGTTAGAAAGAGTTGCGAAAGAAGTTAATAGAAAGGATCATACTACTGTAATACATGCATACAAACAGATAGAGGAGAGGATTGAAAAAGATAGTCGTTTTGCAGAAAAAATAGATCTTTGTAAGAGAGAATTAGCAAAATAATTGTGAATAACAGGTGGATAGCTGTGTACAACTAATGAATAACATTGGAGTATTCCACAAAAGTAATGATATTGATAATAAAGGATTTTGTTCATTTATCGTTTATTAACAAGCTATTAATATACACATAGACTACTCAGTTATCCGAAGAAGTTCACAAAGGTCTAAAATGAAAAAAGTGTCTACAGTTAGAAGGTATTACTAGTAATTTGACTAAAAATATTCACAAAACAATCTACATACTCTAAAGCAGTAGAAATAGAGTAGGGTAAAGAGTTTTAATACAATATACAGTAGGTTATAAACATACCCACACTCTCTACTACTATTACAACTTAATATTTAAAATAATAAAAGAGTAGAAAACTGTATAAAGATTAAGTAGAATATATAAAGTATACTGCCCATATACCTAATATTTATTTATCAAACAATATGCAATTTACATGTAATCAAGATACATTTGCAAAGTATCTCAATATAATAAGTAGGGTAGTAAGCAGTAAACCTGGTTTACCAATCTTAAATAATGTTCAATTTGAAAGTAGTAAAGGTAAACTAATAATAACTGCTACTGATTTAGAAATAGGAGTAAATACTTGGATTGGGGCTGATGTTAAATCAGAGGGTAAGATTACTGTACCTGCTAAACAATTAACAGAGTTTGTAAATAGTGTACCTGGTGAAATAGTTGATGTTACATTGGATAATCAGAACTTTAATGTTACTAGTACAGGTAACTATGCTAGTTTTAATACTATGCCAGCTGATGATTTTCCTGAGGTAGCTACAGTTGCTGATAAAAAACCTTTATTAAAGATATCTAAGGATTTGTTAATAAAGGCTGTAAATAGGGTTGCTTTTGCTGCAGCTACAGATGATATTAAACCTGTACTAACAGGAATTTTGTTAGAAGCTTCTGGAGAAACTCTTTCCTTTGTCGGTACTGATGGATTAAGACTTTCAAGACAAATGGTTAAGTTAGATACTAATACTGAAAAAGATGTTAATGTTTTAGTCCCTGTAAAAGCTTTAATGGAACTTTCACACATTGTTTCAGAAGTAGGGGAAGACAATATGATTGAGGTATATTTGATTGAAGATAGAAATCAAATATTGTTTAGGTATAGTGATATTGATTTAGTATCTAGATTAATAGATGGTCAATTCCCAGAGTATAGGCAGATTATTCCTACTGGTTATAAAACATTATCTAAAGTAAACAGATCTGATTTTCTTAACTCTCTTAAAATTACTAACATTATTGCAAAGAGTGTACTAGGAAATAAGTTAATACTAGATATTGATTCTAAAGAAGATAGTATTACACTCTCTGCAAATCAAACAGATTTAGGTAGTAACAAGAGTACATTCAAAGGCTCTATTGAAGGAGATCCTCTTAAGATAGCATTTAGTTCAAGATTACTTTCTGATATCTTAAACCATTTAGATTCAGAAGAGATAATCTTTGAATGTAGTGAGACTGTTAAACCAGGAGTATTTAAGGTTGCAGATGATCAAGATTTTGTTCATCTAGTAATGCCAATGATGCTTTAGAGTCTTTCTTGTCTTTAACTCTATAACCTTGACCATGTACTGTCTCTATTAGAGCTTTATTTGAGATCTTGTCCCTTATTCTCTTAATATGTACATCCACGGTATTAGAACC
>CAYOME010000020.1:0-3278 GCA_964405015.1 uncultured Candidatus Saccharibacteria bacterium | reverse complement strand
TATTTGAGATCTTGTCCCTTATTCTCTTAATATGTACATCCACGGTATTAGAACCTGTGTAGCTTCTGTAATCCCATACATGATCAAGTAGTTCACATCTACTTACTGTCCTATTTCTATTTTTTACCAAATATTCTAGTAATTCATATTCCTTTTTTCTAAGTTCTACATCCTGATTCTGAATACTCACACTTTTATTCTGTGTATCAAGTAATACATCCCCAATATATATTTGAGAGTCTATATATTGATGAGGTCTTCTCATAATGGATTGAATTCTAGCTATTAATTCTTGCATAGGGAAGGGATATGAAAGTACATCATCACCACCATTGTTTAAAAAGTTCACCTTATCTCTCCAATTACCAGTACTACAAATACCTAATATCTTACAACCATTATCCTTAATACCCTTAACCTTTCTTAAAACATCTAAAGTAGTATATTTACCAGACATATTAGTATCTACAATTACAACATCAAATATTTTCCTTTTTACTAATCCTTCACTATTAAAATCACTATTATCTTCTGTAATATTATATCCATATACAGAGAGACTCTTTTTTATTAAGTATGAAATAATCTTAGATTTATCTATAATTAAGATATTCATATGTACTTTAATACAAAAATTAATTTCTAAGCATAATTGGTATGGATATCGAAGAGAAAACTTATAGAGAAAGAAATATGAAATTCCTTTTTACTCTTCTTTTTGGAAATATATTCTCTGTTACTATTTTGTTGTATTTACTCTCCATTGGAACATTTGTTCCAATTACTGAAAATGGTGATTACAATTGGATTAATATATCTGTATTTCTTTCCTTACTCTTTCTCTTTATCTCTTCATTTACAACCTTACTCTCATATGGATTTTTAACTCTAATACTTAAGAAGGAAAATACGGACACTTTAAAAATGTCAGTAGTGAAATTTGGGATATTGATAACCTTGGGAATATTTCTAATACTAATGCTCAATTTTTTACATATATTAGACATATATTGGGGTGCAGGTATTTTACTATTATTAATACTACTTTCATTTGTTATCTAATATCTTTAGCAATATAATAGGGGATGGAAAAAAAGAAAAACACATTACAAAATGAACTCTCAGAGATTCTTAAGATAATTTCGGGAGAGGTTAACTTAAGAGATAGGGAAGAGGAATTAGAAAAAATTAAGGAAGAGAAGATAAAAGAAAAGAAAGCTCAAAAGAGAAAAAAGATAGCCTCTAAAGAGATTGTATTAGAAGAAGGGGATATAAAGACAGAAAAGGTTGTACAGAATATTAAGCTTTTTGAATGGGAAGCATTAGAGAGATATGAAATGAAGGTAGAGAATAGGATGTATCTAATTGTTTTAGTATTGGGTATGTTGTTTGTTTTGTATTTAGCTGTTTTGGGTAATTACTTCTTAATGGCTACAGTCATAGCTGTTCTTTTCTTTTTGTATGTAGCTAGTACAAACAAACCAGGTATTGTTAAACACAAAATTACAGCAAGGGGTATAGATGTTGGTAATAGGTTGTATGAATGGTTTATGCTTGATAACTTTTGGTTTGCTGTTAAAGATGGCCAATATTCTTTAATCGTTGAGACTAAGTTAAGGTTTCCTAAAGCTTTGATACTTCTTTTAAGTAAAGAGGATAAAGATGCAATTTTTGTATTACTACAAGAGAAGGTTTTGTATAAAGATATTAGGAAACAGAATTTAATAGATAAGGTTTCTTTTGGTGAATATATTCCTTTAGAAGATATATAATTACTGTATTGGAGAGGTGCTAGAGTGGTCGAATAGGGCACACTCGAAACGTGCTGTTCGGGTTTCCCGAACCGTGGGTTCAAATCCCACCCTCTCCGTATGTATTGTGTTATAATTGCTTGTTAATATTAAGATTCTTACTTATGTCTTATAGACAAGAAAAGAATCTGCCCATTGAGAGTAAAGCACTTACCTGTGTAAATGATTATTTCTTTGGTTCTGAAGAAATACCAAGCACTTCAGTCGACTTATATCAGAAATTTACCGACCTTGGTTTTGCATTATGGACTTTGGATGTTTCTGAGGCTGAAAAAGAAGATACCGAAGTAAAAGTTTTTGAAGAGGGCTCTCCTATTGAAGTTGGTGATCGGTTATTAGTCTCGGGATATATAATGTTTGATTTTGATGGTAAGCCATATCTTAATATTGGAAAATATCCATATTCAGAAAACGAAAGTTTAAGAATATCTCTAAATAATCTTCTAGATAGTGAATATGAGAATGTAGGGGTAAAATCTCTTGTTGGAATTAGAGTTGCTTTAGTTGTTAATATTGCCGATATTCATCAAGAATATACAAATGAAATGGTTTATGATGGGAATGCAGAACCTTTCCTAATCCTATACCCAGAGCTTTCTTTGGGGGAGAAGATTGAAAATATTAATCCTAAATTAATTGAAGAACTTCAAGGACATACAAAATTAAGAAAAAATATTGGGGAACTAAAGGCTGAGATAAGGAAAGAGGTATCATCAAAATTCTATAGACAAGCTAGAAATAGCATTGCTGTATTGAGAAGACTTCCACTTACTAATATAGATGTAGAGTATCTGTTTTCCCAAAGAGAGAAGTTACCTCCAGAGGAAAGACCTGTTTGGATTGGAGATGGTACTATTGCACATCGTTTAGACTCTCTATTAACTAATACTGACAATGGTTCTGCCATGGTTGAATCTCTAGACGAGCCAGAGTTAATATGGCTTGCAAAGAAAGCCCTAAATCAAGATAAGAATATATCAGCTCAAGATAGAATGTTCATAGCATATTTCTTTTCTAAGATATTTGAGAAGGGTAATTTTGCAAAAGCAACAATATCCGATTTGTATATGGGTGCATATATAGAGACTCTATTATCTTACAAGTTATATTCTAAATTTGATTATCGAGAAGAAGAAGATCTAAAATATTTAGATGTTCTTTCTAATATTTTGGGAGAGGGTTCTCCAGAGATATTTTCTAAATTAACAGAGTTGTTCTTTACAACGTATGATGAATATTTTGCTTTTAAAGATCAGGCTTTATCAAGAAAGTACCTCCGTCTATTAACAGTTCTTTCATCACATATGGAAAAATTCAAAGAGTCACTTGGTAAGAGAAAGCCATTTGAAAACGAAGATGGAGATAGATTAAAAGAAATTATTAGAAGATTTAGAAACATTACATTTGTAGATGAACAAATACCACAATTGTTAGAATCTTTGTATTCAATATACTTTGATTAAGAGT
>CAYOME010000019.1:0-9123 GCA_964405015.1 uncultured Candidatus Saccharibacteria bacterium | reverse complement strand
GTAAGAGAAAAGATCCTGAGGCAGCTATTTCATACTACATTGAGAATGGTTTCCCGATTGGAGCAGTAAAGGAATATCTTCTTAATATTGCTAATTCAAATTTTGCTGATTGGAGAATACAAAATCCCCAAAAGGATATATCCGAATTTGAATTAAAATTAGAGAAGTTTAATAGGGCAGGAGCGTTGTTTGATTTAGTTAAGCTTAACGATGTATGTAAGGAATATGTATCAAGATTAAGTGCAAAACAAGTATATGAATATACCTTAGAGTGGGCAAAGGAGTATAACTTAGATCTTTTTGATAGATTAACCAATCACAAAGATTACAGTATAGAGATATTAAATATAGAAAGAGAAGGGGAAAAGATTAGGAAAGATATTGTAAAATGGTCTGATGTACCATATCAAATGGAAATATTCTTTGATGATATGTACAAAGATATGCAAAAAGATCATGTAGAGATTAATACAGATACACAAATTTACATATTATATGAATACCTAAACACCTTCTATATTGGTGATTCATCTGTAGAATGGTTTGGAAAGATTAAAGAGTTGGGAATAAAGAATGGATTCTGTGCAGATTACAAAGAGTATGAAATGAATCCTAAGAAATACAAGGGTAAGATAGGGGATGTAGCAATGGTTATTAGAGTAGCTATTACTGGAAGGAAACAAACTCCAGACCTATACCAAGTTATTCAAGTAATGGGAGAAAACAGGATAAGGGAAAGAATTCGGGAATATATTAATTCTTTGTAAGGATATAGTATAATTGCATGCTTTTGCCGGATCGTCTAATGGTAGGACGACGGTCTCTGGAACCGTTAATCCTAGTTCGAATCTAGGTCCGGCAATATGTATTAACTCCTGAATGAAGACATTAGATCACAGATCTTTTTCATAGCCGATGTATATGGGTCACCTTCAAGATATGTTGGACAACCAAGCTCATCAAGTATAGTTTCAACCTCATCTTCGGAAAGTAATACCTTGTACTCAGTATTCTCCACATGATCACTTCCAAGTGAAGATAGCTTATTGAATAGTGGAGTATCTGGATATTTGTTTATGTCAAAATTATCAAGAAAGGCAACAACCTCTTCTTTGGTTAATGTTAAGATTCCTCTTTGCATATTATAAATACTTAAAATTATCTATTTAAAAGTTTTGTAACTGTTAATATCTCTTCTACCATAGTATCCTTTTTGCCCTCATCTTCGGAATGTATAGCTTTTGAAAAACATGATTTAAGATGATTTTCCATTAACATTTGATTTACAGATTTTAGTAACCCTATTGCTGCAAGATTCTGTTGCATAACTTTAATACAGTATTCATCCTTTTCAATCATCACTATTAATGTGTCGATTAAGGATTTAGTTTTCTTTAAATTAGTTAAAACTTTCTTGTCCATATTGTTTATCTAAAATTAAAATATTGGAGATATTATTCCATTTGCTATTAATGTCCCTATGAAATTGTAAATAGCAAAAAGTATTACTAAAAACCCAGATATCTTTAAAAAAAGATCTGAATTTTTACTTTGTGAAATCTTTTTAGCACCAAAAGATATTAGAAGAAGTACAGGTAATGTACCTAAAGAGAAAATAAACATAATTAGTGAACCTTGAAGAATATTTCCACTAAGGACAGCATTTAATTGCATTGATTGAGTAAAACCACATGGTAAGAAAAAAGATCCAATACCAATAACTACTGGAGCTAATATATTGTTAACAATTTTGTTAGAAAAAAGACTTTTTGTAATTGATTTCGGTAGTGTAATCTCAAATCTCTTAAATATATTTGTAATATCTAACATATTGATTCCAAGTAATATCATAAAAAGGAATAGGGCAAATCCTATTATTATCTCTATCTCCTTAGAAATTATTATCAATGATCCAAGGTATCCAAGTAACCCTCCCAAGAGAAAGAAACCTCCAATCCTAGCTATATGAAAGAATATAACGGGTTTGAGAGTACTACTATTTTTTGCATAAATAGAAGAAATTGAAAGAACTAGAGATCCTACTACTGCCATACATGAAGATATTGAAGCAATCAAACCAATTATAAAAATTGATGAATATGAGATATCCTCTGTAAAGAAACCCCTTCCAATACCAATCTTTTGTATCAATAGAAAAAAAAGAAAGAGTAATGTAGAAAGGAGAAAAGATAAAGGAATATATTTACTATCCCTTTCTTTGGGTAATATTTTTGTCTTAATGATATATCCACTGCCAGAGATTTTCTCATTTATCTGATCGATTATCTTTGAAGTATTAACAGTATCCTCGATTTCAAATTCTAAAGAAAGATCCTTATTATTTGATTTAATATTTTTAATACCCTCAATGTCTTTAAATTGTGATTCTATGAATAGCTCGCAGGATTTACAATGCATACCTTCTACAAAGTAATTCTCTTTTTTCATTTTTCTACTACTTAAAAGTTATTGTAAATGTATACATTCCCATACTACAAGAACCAAGAATATTCTCTCCATTTGCTGGAGAGCCTAAATCGATATCAGTACTTCCTTCTTGAGGTAATACCTCTATGATATTTAAGGAAGGTATTCTAAAGGATCTTTCACAACCGTATGAATTCTCAGATTCCATTCTTAATATAGTAGGAGTATTTGCTTTGGCTTCTATTTTTTGTGGGAAGTAACCTTTGCTTGTAGCTTTAACATTTACTATTTGTATTTCATTTTCAAATGTTACTACAGATTGAGTATCTCCAAGTACTTTCGATTTGTTGTTAATAAATATCAATGTTAAACCAATTAATGATATTGAGAGGAGGATAGAAATTATTAATGGTGTGTTTTTCATAGCTATTATACCTGGGTGGTAGGTATATGTTATTAGTAAAAAATATCTGTGTCAACAAATATCTTAACATTTTCTTCCATTTGATTTACAATGGAAGGCAATATAACTTAAGCAATGTAAGTATATAATGGAAAAGAAACTATATAGATCTGAGACAGATTGTATGATAGGTGGTGTATGTGGAGGAATAGCAGAATATTTTAATATAGATCCGTCCATAGTTAGAATTGTAGCAGTATTAATTCTCTTGTATGGTGGGTCAGGCCTACTTGTTTATATTATTCTTTGGGCTGTCTTGCCAACAAAATCATCTTTGAATCTTTCTTCAGATGAAGTTTTTAATGCAAATACAAAAGAGATTAAAGAAAAAGTAGAAAAAGGAGCAAGTAGTATTAAGAAAAGTGTTACTTCCGATACGAAAAGTAAAGAATAATTTCTAAGAAAGAATATATATGGAAAGTTATAAATCAAAGGATGTAATATGGGCTATCTTTCTTGTTTTTATTGGTACGATATTCCTTCTTAACACAACAGGTGTTTTAAGTTGGAATATCTGGACTTATATTCTTAATTTCTGGCCCGTATTTATTATTCTCGCAGGTTTAAAACTTGTTTTAGGAAAATCCCTACTATCCGATATCCTGCTATCTGTCCTTTCCTTTATTTTTTTTGTATGTATAGGTGTATTCTCATATCTTTCATTTTCTCAGACCTCGTGGTCATTCTTACCTAGGAGTGTTAATACATGTATAGAAAAGGGATGTCTTGAATTTAAAGATTCTCAAATGACACAGAAGAAAGTAAATGTATCCATTAATGAATATGACGACATTTATACCAAACGAGTGTTAAATGTAGAGGTAGGTGCTGGACAATTTACATTGAGTGATGATGACTCCTCAGAGTATTTATCAGTAGATGCAACATATCCTTCACACTTTTCACAACCAGAATTGAAGAGTAAGGCTGTTGAAGATATTCTAGAACTTGATTTCAAAAGTGCTAGTTTTAGCGGCGTCTTTGTGCCAAATAGGCAAGAGACAGAATACAATATGGTTTTAGGACGAAAAGATATTCTGACAGACATAGGTATTGAATTAGGGGCAGGTGAAGGTAATGTTGATTTAGATAATGTAATTGTTTCATCATTAACTAGTAAACTAGGTGCTGGACAATTAAATGTTAAACTCGGGGAGAGAAGTTTGCCTAGTGAAAAGATGTCGTTAGATATTGGTGCCGGAGAAATGATATTAGATTTACCAGAGGGTGTAGGGTATGTATTGGAATATGACTTAGGCATTGGCTCTATATCTATTGGGGGAGGAGACATCTCAAAGTTTGGAAGCAGTGAAAGTAGATATGAATCAGAGAATTACAATTCAGCAGAAGTTAAAATTTTAATTACTGCAAACGTTGGTGTTGGATCTTTAGACATTAATATTAAATAATTTTTTGAAAGACATTTATGAAAAATAGCTCAAGATTTGTTGCTGGTGTCTTGTTAATTTTGATTGGTTTAATCTTTCTTGTTGATCAAACAGGTTTTTTCAGCAGATTTGGTATATCAATATGGAAAATGCTTTGGACATTCTGGCCATTAATATTAATATTCTTAGGTGTTAATGTGTTAATTAAAGGTAATAATAGCGGGGGAATGTTACTTTTAATATTAGGTATCGTTTTCCTTTCCTCTAATCTTTTTGGATGGAACTTTTTTGCTGTCCTTTGGCCAGTAATCATTATTACTGTTGGTATTTCAATTCTTTTTAAAAAAGAGAAAGCGTCAATTAATTCTGTAGAAGCAGAATCATCAAAGGAAGAATCAATATCAGAGACTGTTTTGTTTTGGGGAGTTGATAAAAAAATAGTGAGCAAAAATTTTAAGGGCGGAGAGATAAATGTTGCTTTCGGAGGATGCTCATTAGATCTCAGAGAAGCAAAAATTGCAAAAGAGGGTGCAAAATTACATGTTAACTGTGCTTTCGGTGGCGTCGAAATCTTTGTTCCAAAAGATTGTAGAGTAAAGACAAATGGTACAGGATTCCTAGGAGCATGGGAGCCAAAGTTAGGGGAGAACTCAGCAACAGAGCCAGTCCTAGAAATATCCGGTGGAGTAGCATTCGGTGGCGTCGAAATCAAGTAGACCCTAGTCTACCTTTTTGGCGAGATACTAAGGCTAATCGATAGACCTGGGTACACTCCAGTCTATTTCTTTGATATTGTGTTGTTTTAAATAGGCATTTGTTCTACTGAAAGGCTTACTTCCAAGGAAGCCTTTTCTTGCTGAGAATGGAGATGGGTGTGCAGATTCAATAATTAAATGTTTGTTAGCATTTATTAAAGTCTTTTTTCGTTGAGCAAATTTACCCCAAAGAATGAATACAGTGTGTAGTTTTTTATCAGAGATCTCCTTTATTAATGAATCTGTATATTCTTGCCAACCAATGTTTTTGTGTGATCCTGGTTTGTCTTTTTCTACCGTTAATACGCTGTTTAGAAGTAATACTCCTTGATTCGTCCATGCAGTTAGATCTCCGTGGGTAGGTGGTTTAATTCCTAAATCTGATTCCAACTCTTTAAATATATTTCTTAATGAAGGGGGTATTTTGACACCAATATTAACAGAAAATGCTAATCCATTAGCCTCCCCGTCTCCATGGTATGGATCTTGACCAAGAATTACCACCTTAACTTTTTCTATTGGCGTTAATTCACAAGATCTAAAGATTTGTGATTTGGGAGGAAAGGTTCTTACATTAAGAGGTATCTTCGATAGTGGAATAGAGTTAGTCATCATTGGGAGCTTCTTGGACTAATTCGTAGTCACCGTCATCGTTAAGAACATAATGATTACCCTCGGAATCTATATAATCGGAGATTTCTTTCGCAGGGGAAAATAGAATATCACCTGTTTCTGGATCAGTCTCAAGCCATGTTGCACTATTATCAATTAAGCCGTCTTGATTAACTAGACCTTCTGTACCATCTAAGGTATTTCCTTTCTCGTAAGGCATAATTATTATTGATCAATATTATGTATCTCTATGTATTATACCATTCTCTGATGGTTGTATGATATAATCCAAGAACACAAAGACCCAGATATCACTGGAGAGTGGTGGAAAGAAAACCATATGGTGAGTAGAGTCCAACGGTATGCTACCGAAAACAAGCCAAGACCATATAATGTGGTCTATGAGTAAATTGTAGTAATACAATTTTAAAAAAGGGTGGTAACACGTATATACGTCCCTTTGTAAGAGTTGATACAATGTATCATATCTTGCAAGGGGATTTTTGTTTTAAATTATATATACACAATATGGAAAGTATAAAAATACCAATAAAGGATAGAATGCCTAACTTCCCAAATACAGAATTGGAAGTACTAAAATATTGGGATGAAAAAAATATCTTAAAAAAATCTATTGAACAAAGATCTGTAGAAAGACCTTTTACTTTCTATGATGGACCAATTACTTCAAATAATAAGCCTCACTATGGGCATGCTTTAACCATGGTCATAAAGGATGTAGTTCCTAGATATAAAACAATGAAAGGATTTCGAGTAGATAGAAGTTTAGGTTGGGATTGTCAAGGTATTCCCGTTGAATATGAAGTGGAAAAGGAATTAGGATTTGAGCAGAAGGAAGATATTGAGAAGTTTGGTATAGAAAAATTTAATGACATGTGTAGAAAATCTGTTGAGAAGTATCAGGGGGAAATATCTGCATTAACCAAGAGGATGGGAAGATGGGTTAATAAAGATGAGGAGTATGCAACCATGGATGCAAATTACATAGAAAGTGTTTGGTGGTCATTAAAAGAGCTTTACAAAGATGGTTTACTTTATCTTGGTTACAAGGTTGTACCTTACTCTACTAGAGCTGGTACGACACTTTCTAACTCAGAAGTAGCTTTGGGTGGATATCAAACTATCACTGATCCAGCCGTTACAGTAAAACTAAAGCTTAAAGAGAAAGACTCTTACCTTTTAATATGGACTACAACTCCTTGGACATTACCAGGAAATCTTCTAGCTGCAGTTGGTAAAGATTTTGAATATGTTGAAGTTGAATATGGGGGTGAAAAATATATTGTTGGAAAAGATCTTGTAGAGAAGGTGTTCGGTAAGGAATTAGAAATAGTAAAAACATATAAAGGGGAGGAACTAATTGGAATGGAATATGAACCTTTGTATCCTTACTATTCTGAAAAAACAAAAGAGGGTGCATTTAGAGTTGTACACGCTGATCATGTCACACTTGAAGATGGAACGGGTCTTGTCCATCAAGCACCATATGGAGAGGAAGACTTTGCGTTAATGACTGGCATGGGTATAGGTATGTTTGATTACCTTGATGACCAAGGAAATATGAAAGAAGAAATTGAGCAGTTCAAGGGAATGTTCTACAAGAAAGCTAACAAATATATAATGCAAGATCTTGAAGAAAGAAATCTCCTTTTTAAACATGAAGAATATGAACATCAGATGCCTATGTGTTGGAGAACCAATACTCCATTAATATACAAGCCAATTAAGAGTTGGTATGTAAAAGTAACTGCCATTAGAGATCTTTTAGTAAAAGAGAACAAGGGGATCGGGTGGATACCTGAACATGTCAAAGAGGGTCGTTTTGGTAATTGGTTAGAAGATGCAAGAGATTGGGCTTTAAGTAGAAGTAGATATTGGGGTACTCCTCTTCCTGCATGGGTCTGTGATAAATGCGGAGAGATCGAGATGATAGGGTCGTTCGATGAGATAAAGGAGAAATCTGGTGTAGAGTTGAAAGATCCTCATAAACCATTTGTTGATGATATAAAATATAAATGCGAAAAATGTAGTGGTGAAATGAAAAGAGTAGAGGATGTAATTGACGTTTGGTATGACTCTGGATCAATGCCTTTTGCTAGATTCCACTATCCTTTTGAGAATAAAGAGAAGTTTAAATCAAAATATCCTGCTGAGTTCATCGGAGAAGGAGTTGACCAAACTAGGGGTTGGTTCTATACATTGCATGTGCTAGGTATTGGATTGTTTAAAGAAAAATCCTTTAAGAATGTTATTGTAAATGGTATGGCTCTAGCTCCTGATGGAACAAAGATGTCTAAGAGTAAGCGTAATTATACAGAAGTAAACATAGTATTAGATGAACTTGGAGCTGATTCCCTGAGATTGTATTTTTTGAGTTCTCCGATTGTTAATGGTGAAGAGGTAATTTTTAGTGAAAAGTTCCTAAAAGACATAACAGCAACAGTACTTCTTCCATATTGGAATTCAGTAAAATATTTCCTAAACTATCAGACTCAATATAACTGGAAATATGACCCTGATTCACAATCTAAAAATGTAATGGATAGGTGGATACTGGCGAGATTAAATGAAACCATCTCTGAAGTAGATGAAGGCATGAATAAATATACTTTACAAAAGGCTACAAAGCCGATATTCAATTTAATAGATGATTTGTCCAAGTGGTATATCAGAAGATCTAGAGAAAGATTTGTAAGCGGAGATAAGGAGGCTTTGGATACATTACATTTTGTACTTTTAGAGATATCAAAATTGATGGCTCCTTTTGCACCATTTATATCCGAATCAGTATATATGACACTTACGGATGGTTATGTTTCTTCTGCGAAAGAGTCGGTACATTTAGAGGATTTCCCTTCTGTAAATAGTAAACTATTAAATAAGGATCTCCTTGTGAATATGTCTAAGGTAAGGGATATATGTTCTATTGGATTAAATATAAGAGATGAAAAGAGGATAAAGGTTAGACAACCTCTTTCAAAAGTATATATACCTCTTCAAGATGAGGAGATGATGGAGATTGTAAAGGGCGAATTGAATGTAAAGGAAGTTCAATATTCTGAAAAAAAGATAGATGATGACAATATTTTCTCTCAAGAAGACAAATACGTATTCGTATCATTAGATACAAATATTTCAGAAGAATTGAGATCAGAAGGTTTGTTAAATGAAGTTGTAAGAGGTTTACAAGTTGCTAGAAAGGAAAGTGGTTGTCAAATGGGGGAAATGATTTCTCTAAAGTACAATTCTAAGAGTAAAGAGATCTTGGATCTCGTAGAAAATAACAAAGAAAAGCTAATGAAGATGGTATTCGCAAAGAATATTGAGCAATCTTCAAATATGAAAGAGGTTCTTCCTATAAAGGTAGAAAGTGAGATTCTAGAAGTAGAGATAGTAAAGTAGTACTATTCTTCCTCTATCTTAGTCTCTAAACCAGTAATCTTTTCGAATGTTTTGG
>CAYOME010000018.1:0-11329 GCA_964405015.1 uncultured Candidatus Saccharibacteria bacterium | reverse complement strand
GTCCGTGGGAGACTACCACGTTGATAGGCTCTAGGTGTAAGCATAGTAATATGTTGAGCCGAGGAGTACTAATAGACCAAAAGCTTCATATATTTTTACTATCTATTCAGTTTTGAGTGTTTCAACACTCTATCGCTCTTTAGAATTTAAAGTCCTGATGTATATCATTAGAAATAATGATATTCGTCAGGCGACAGAGATTTAAAGCATAGATTTTTGTCGCCTGGCGATTGTAGCGGAGCGGAACTACCTGATCTCCATCCCGAACTCAGAAGTAAAACGTTCCAGCGCCGAAAATACTCGGACCTTTGGTCCCGGGAAGATAGGTCGTTGCCAGGATTTTTTGAATTCACACCCCACTCGAAAGAGTGGGGTTTTTCTTTATATAGGACTTCGTATCCGATTTGATATATTCACCCCTGATATGCGTAGATATCGCAGGTAAAGGAAATGTTCTACACTACCCTAATACGTAACAACTTAAGTATTTACCCCGTTGGTTACACAAGTCTTGCTAGATTCGGTATGTGTAAATACTTAGCACATGCATAGGGGTGTTTCCAAAAACACTGCAAAGATGCGACGATATCGCAGTACAAGATATTTGCACGCAATCTGGTATGCTTGAATGAATACTCTTCAAATTTTGAAATTTCTCAGTATGTGATATATTAGAATTAGGTTTAAGTTATAGGGTTGTCAATTTTATGAGAATATTTGTTATTAATGCTACTGCAAGATCAGGGAAAACTACTTTTGGAGAATATGTAGGCAAGCTTTTATCCGAAAAGGGCATCTCCTTTCTTCATGACTCATCGATATTACCAGTTAAAAGATATCTTAAAGAGCATGGATGGGATGGAAAGATTTGGGATGGCGAGACCAAAGATGAATTTTGGAGAAATGCGATGTATTCTTGCAAGTGTTGGATGATTGAAAATGATCCACATGTGTTTGATAGATACGCGGTAGATCTCGTTCTTGAAATGGCGAAAGACGATCCTAGAGCTGTATTGTTTTTTGATATAAGAGAGCCTCACAACATTGAGCAATTAAAAGAATATATCTCAATATCTGCTCCCCAGGTTGAGTTTAAAACTGTTTTCATTGAAAGAGATGCTGCTCCGAGTATAAATACACCTGTTGATTCAAAATCTAGTGGATCTGAGGTGGTAATTGACACGAGTGTTAATCCTATTGCCTATGAATATGATATTGTAATAGATAATAATGGGACTCTAGAGGAATTGTTTACAAAATCAGAGTCTTTTGTGAATGAGTATGTATTAAAGGATGATGAAAAAACTAAGGAATTTAGACAAAAGGCGTAATATCGCGTATGATCTGCTAACTGAAGTCGAGAAACTCTTTCCCAATGCTTCTACAGAGCTTGAAAACTGGTCTACACCATTCCAATTTCTTGTATGTATAATTCTGTCTGCACAAGCTACTGATAAACAGGTAAATAAAGTAACTAAAGATCTCTTTGTTAAATATCCAGATTCTTTTTCTCTTTCCAAAGCAAATATTGAAGAATTAAAAAATACCATTGGGAGTATTAATTTCTTTAATAATAAGGCTAAATTTCTCATAGCGATATCCCATGAGCTATCAGAAAAATACAAAGGGATTCCTCCTAGGACCTTAAGTAAGTTAATTGAATTACCAGGAGTAGGGTACAAGACTGCAAATGTATTCCTAAATGATTTGTACAAGGCTAATCAGGGTATAGCAGTAGATACTCATGTTAAAAGAGTAGCTAAGATGTATGGTTTAACTAAAGAGGATGATTTAGAAAAGATATCTCATGATTTAGAAAAATTGTATGACAAAAAGGATTGGTACAAAGTTAATTCTACTTTTGTATTGTATGGAAGATATATATTAAAAGCTAAGAAACCTGATATGGAGAGGGTTGTGTTAAAAGAACATCTGATGATATATTAGACGAATTATGAGCCAAGACCCGATCTATGAATTTAAGGAGGACAACAATTTTCAGTCTCAACCTTCTGCTGTAGAACAAAAACGCCAAAAAGAGCTAGGGGATGCAGTGAGAGCTCTCAATTCTGAAGTTATACCAACGTTGTTGTCGGGTGAATTTCGTTTACAAGGAGAAACAGGTCCTGTATATACCCAAGATCGTCAAAGACGTCAGATTGTTCCTTCTGATCAATCTGATCAAGACTTCATGTCTGGTGAAAATATTGTTGATAAGGATGGAAACGCCTTTACAGTCAATGCTGCGCATTCTATATATCATAGATTTGAATTAAGAGAAAACATAAGCTTAAAATCATTTGTAATACAGCACAGGACATTTAATTCGGCATATTTCCCAACTAATAGTGGGTTTAAAGATAAAAATGAAATAAAAAAAGGGCATGAAATTAGAAGAGGGGATGATTTTAGAAGAAGAGAAAGGAATAGCGCATTCGATATAGAATATGCAAGATTTGGTGAAGCAGTTAAAGAATCTTTATCAATCGTTTATAATGGTATTGAGTATGTATTTAAGAAAATTGAAGATAGCAATGGGAAAGACTATGTTGAATTAGGTATTGTAAAAAAGGCTGATAGGACAAAAGGTATTGTCGAAACGATCTTAGTAAGTCCCCAAAAGCAGAATAACATGACTCCAAGAGACTTTGATGCTCTTCGAGATGTTGTAGAGAAAGCATTAAACAAGGCCAGTGGTAATGTAGCTAAAAGCTAATCAAAGTGATATAATCACCTCGCAGTACATTTATTTTAGTGTATGTATGTAATACTGCTAATTCATACATCGCCATAAGGTAATATATATGGTCAATACAAAAACAAAGAGTACTGATGTTAAAGACACATCAATGTATTCTGAATTAGATCAGTTTCTTGCTGATAGTTCCCATAAAATAAAACAACTCTCAAGAGGAGACATCGTAGAAGGTGAGGTAGTTGATATCAATAACGGTGTTGTAATCGTAGACGTTGGATACAAATCTGAAGGTGTTGTAGCAGGTAAAGAGTTGAAAAGTGATACTCTTGATTGGACAACATTAAAGGTTGGAGACAAAGTACTAGTATATGTTGTTAAACCTGAAGATGATAAAGGACAATTAGTTCTTTCAATCAGAAGAACACAACAAGCTAGCGCATGGTTAGCATTAGAAAATGCAAGGAAGAACAATGATGTTGTTGAAGCTACAGTAGTAGAGTCAAACAACGGAGGATTGATTGTAGAAATAGGAAAAGGAATTAGAGGATTCATTCCTACATCTCAATTAGATGCGACTAGGGTATATGCAAATGGAGTAAGACAAGTAGGTAAGGATATCTCTTCTAGAGTACAAAAGAGACTAAACTCCCTAATCAATGAAGCTATTAAAACTAGAATCATTGAATTAGATAGAGAGAAGAACAGAATCATTCTTTCCGAAAAGATGGTTACACAAGCTAGAGATCTTGAAAAGAGAGCTCAAACACTCAAGAAAGTAAAAGAAAGTGATGTATTAGAAGGTACAGTAAGTGGTATTACACCATTTGGTATCTTTGTTAATGCACAAGGTCTTGAAGGACTTGTTCACCTTTCAGAGCTTTCATGGGATAAGGTTGAAGATATTGGAGCAATATATTCTGTAGGTGATAAGGTACAGGTAATGGTAATAGGGCTTTCCGATGGTGGAAAGAGGGTTGCTTACAGTGTTAAGAGATTACAACAAGATCCATGGGCAAGAGCAATATCTCAATTTAAAGTTGGTGATGTTGTAGACGGTGAAGTACAAAAAGTTGTACCTTACGGTGCATTTGTACGTATTGGTGAAGGATTAAATGGTTTAATCCATATCTCTGAACTTTCAGACAAGCTTGTAAAAAATCCAGAAGATATTGTTAAACCTGGTCAAGAAGTAAAGGTAAAGATCCTTTCAATATCATCTACAGAGAGACACTTAGGTCTAAGCCTTAAGGCTGCAGATTCTAAGTCAGCTCCAAAGATGAATGAGGAAGAACTTTCTGAAGCAATTGATGCAGCTATTGATGCTGAATTACAACAGTAATATCTTCATATTTCTGTATTTCGAAAGAGGGCTAACAAGCCCTCTTTTTGATATAATAAGGGGATGAGAAAGAATTCTAAAGACAACATATTTTCTAGATTAAGTACTAATGCTCGTATCGCAATACGCAATGCTTCCTTGATCGCCGACCATTTAAAATCAGAATATATAGAACCAGAGCATTTGATTGTAGGAATTTTTCTAAATGAAAATTCTCTTGCTTCTAAGATAGCATTAGAACTAGGGTTTAATACAAAGGGTCTAATATACAGGATATTAGGTGATATAAAAGTTGATTTTGTATCAGATATCGGTACTCCAAGAGAAGTTGCTCTTTCAAAAAATACTCAGGTAATTTTAAGAAAAGCTTTTGATTGGTCCCAAAAATATGCACATGTATATGTAGGTACAGAACATTTATTAATGGGAATACTCTCATCTTCTAATGATTTCGTAAAAGATTTAGCAGATAGAGGATTGGATATGAAGGCGTTTGTAAATAGGTTGGAATCTGTAGCTACATATCCTATTGGGATATTGTATAAACCAGATTCGAGTGTATTTACTAATAACAGAGGATCATTGTTAGGTTCTGTAGGTAAAGATTTAGTTGATTTAGCAAAACAAGGGAAGTTAGACCCATTAGTAGGGAGAGAAAATGAACTTTCTAGTATAGTTAAAGTACTAAGTAGAAGAAAGAAGAATAACCCCATTGTTGTAGGAGATGCAGGAGTCGGTAAAACGATTCTTGTAGAAGGATTAGCCCAAATGATAGCAGACGGTAAAGTTCCTCCTTCTTTAAGAGATATGAGGATTGTATCCTTGGATATACCAAGTATCCTGGCAGGTAGTAAAATGAGGGGAGATGTGGAGGAAAAGATAATTGAGATTGTAAATGAAGTAATAGAGTCGAACAATACAATTCTCTTTATCGATGAGATTCATAATATTCTTTCGAACGGTATGTTAGGTGGTAATTCTGAGATAGCATCTGTTTTAAAACCCGCACTTCTAAAAGATGATTTCAGATGTATTGGAGCTACTACTACCGATGAATATACAATGTATTTTGAAAGCGACAATGCATTAGCAAGAAGATTTCAACCAATATTTTTGAAAGAACCAAGCATTGAGGAATCAATACAAATACTTAGCAACTTAAGACCCATATTAGAAGCCCATCACAATATTAATATTAGTGAAGAAGCTCTTAAGGTTGCTGTTACACTTTCCGATAGATATATAAGTGATAGGTATTTACCTGATAAGGCAATAGATTTGCTTGATGAAGCTAGTGCAACTAAAAGGTTAACAATAGAAGGTGAATATCAAGAGATATCAACATTGGTAGGTAAATTAAGAAGCATTCAGAATGCTAGAGATGAATATATACTTCGTGGTCGTATGGAATCTGCTGCTAAATTAAAAGCAGAAGAAGACTTGATTAGTATCCAGATTAAAAGTTTAGAAGAGAAGAGAGATTCTCAAAAGAGAAGAAGAAGTAGTACTGTTAATGTTGATGATGTTAGGAGAGTTGTATCAGAATGGACAGGTATTCCTCTTAATACCTTGGGTGTAAAGGAAAGAAGCTCTTTGTTAAAATTAGAAGAGCGTATTAGCTCCTCTGTAATAGGGCAAAAAGATGCAATTGAAAGTGTTGTATCTGCAATTAAGAGAGCAAGAACAGGTATCTCTGATGAAGATCGTCCATGGGCATCATTCCTTTTTTTAGGTCCAACTGGTGTAGGTAAAACAGAGCTTGCAAAAGTATTAGCTAAAGATCTCTTTGGTAATGAAGACAAGTTAGTTCAAATTGATATGAGTGAGTTGATGGAAATGCATAGCGTTTCTAAGTTAATAGGGTCTCCTCCTGGATATATTGGATACCAAGAGGGTGGTTGGTTAACAGAAAAAGTTCGTAGAAATCCACATAGCGTAATACTTTTCGATGAGATAGAAAAAGCTCATCCTGATGTATTAAATATTCTCTTACAGATATTAGAATATGGGCATCTAATGGATGGAAGAGGTAGGAGAGTAAACTTTAAAAATACGATAGTAATATTAACCTCAAATATTGGTGCGGAAGAGATCAGTAGGGATAGAGTATTAGGTTTTTCAAAGGACAAAACTATAAGCTCGAAGGCACAGAACCCTGAACTAGCCTATAACGCAATGAAGTCTGAACTTCTAAAAGAACTAAGAAAAACCTTAAGACCAGAGCTCCTTAATAGGCTAGACGATATTGTAATATTCAGATCACTTAATAGCAGGGATGCTCGTAAGATATTGGATATACTCCTTTTCGAGTTAAATGGTAGATTAGAGGGAAGAAATATTAAGATATCACTTTCCAAAGAATTGACATCATACATAGTTAAGGAAGGATTTAGTGAAGAATATGGTGCAAGACCATTAAGAAGAGCATTGCAGGATACAGTAGAGGGATATATAGCCAACTATATTCTTAGAAACAGTAAGGGTGGTGATATACTTTTAGATATTAAAGGTGGAAAGGTTTTTGCTGATAGATAACTTGTGTTTCTCAATAAATGAAATATCTTTGTAGCTCTTGTGGAGCTGAATTCTTAAAATGGTCTGGTAAGTGTCCTACATGCAATGAGTGGGGAACACTTGAAGAAGTCGAAGAAACCATAATTACGAATGGTTCTACAAGATCAGGAATCAAAGCAAACTATGAGTCAATTACAAAATTTTCTGAAAAATCCCGTAGTAAAAAGATCTCAAATTCTAGAACTAGTACAGGTTTCTCGGAATTTGATAGAGTTTTGGGTGGTGGATTCATACAAGGTGAAATAGTGTTACTAAGTGGTGAACCAGGAGTAGGTAAATCAACACTTCTTCTTCAAGTAGGTTTACAGCTATCATCTGACAAAAGAATCCTCTATGTCTGTGGTGAAGAGTCTCCATCTCAATTACATTCAAGATTGGAAAGACTTGCTCAGGAAGGGTGCAAGCCTGAGAATATATATGTAACAAGTGATATTGTTGTTGAAAATATAGTGAACCTTGTTCAAGATGAAAAATTTGATCTCCTCATTGTTGACTCTGTACAAAGCGTAACCTCTGAAACCTCAAAGGGATATGCAGGAAGTATTAGTCAGGTAAGAGCCTCTGGAGCAGTATTAACTAGGTTAGCAAAAAACACTGGAGTACCAATAATCTTGGTAGGACAAATAAACAAAGGGGGTGATATTGCAGGGCCTAAGATATTAGAACATATCGTAGATTGTGTTCTGTACATCGAAGGTGGTGAGTTTAATCAATACAGAATACTTCGTGGTATGAAGAATAGATTCGGTTCTACAAATGAAATCGGGGTCTTTGAAATGAACTCTACTGGTTTAGTCGAAGTTGGTAACCCATCTTTAGTATTTTTAGATTCTAAATCAGAAGTTTCAGGTAGTGCAATTAGTGCCGTATTACAGGGCTCTCGCGTTGTATTCGTAGAAGTACAGGCTCTAGTTGTAGAAAGATCTGGAGAAGTAGGTCCTCTTAGGCGTGTAGCGAATGGTATTAAAAAGCCAAGATTAGATATGCTTTGTGCTGTTCTTTCAAGAAGAGGTGGGGTATTTTTGGGAGATAAAGATGTGTTTGTAAATATTGTAGGTGGATTAACAATATCAGATCCTTCTGTTGATTTAGCTGTATGTGCTGCAATAAAATCAGCTGTAAAAGATTCTCCACTTGGAAGGGAGAACATATATTTTGGAGAAGTAGGATTAACGGGAGAGATTAGGGGTACTTGGGGTATGGAATCTGTCATGTCCGAGGCAAGTAGGGTCGGATACAAGAATATGTGTGTTGGGGAATCATCCTTAAAGGGTAGGCAAGGTATAAAGGTTAGTGTTGTAAAGAATATTAAGGCTTTATAAAATTTTGCCAATAGATATCAACAAAAGACGTAACTCGTACTTACACGTAGAACTGTTCGTAACATGTAGAGGGCGGGACCAACAAAGAGCTTGTAACTAAGAGGAACCTGGAGATTCGAAGCTCGGTGGCGTATGTGGATAGCAGTTATAGGCTTGACATAGACTACCGTTGAGGATTATAATATAACGTTCTTTATGATAATATTGTGGATATCTTACATTTCTCCCTTTGTCTGGGGTGCCACGAACACATCTGGACAAAAGGAAAAGTGTAGGATCACCTAATTCTTTCTCTCCCTAGGTTTGGTTTGTGAATATATTCTGAGCCTAAGGAAAGGAAGATTTGGGAAGCATATTCAATATGCTCTTCGATGTTATTCTTCTATATATAGAAGTATAAGACCGGGGTCGGTTGGGGCAGTACCGATCCCATTTTTCTTAATAATCCCTTGTATTTGACTTCCAGTACTTCTTTGAATATACTGAATTGTCATATGGGTTTATATGCCCTTTTATGTAATTTCCCTTTATATTTATATGGTAAACAAAACAAAGACTATTAAAGAGTATGAGGACATGACTCTAGCTCAACTTCGTGCTGAAGCAAAAAAGATTGAATTAGAAGACTTCATGGAGCTTCAAAAAAGAGAATTAATTATCGAAATACTTAAGAAATCAACAGCCGATGAGGGTTTTGTTTTTGTCGATGGTATTTTAGAAATACAAAAAGATGGATCTCACGGTGTTTTAAGAACTGACGGGCTACTTCCTGGAGACAATGATGTATATGTATCTGGATCCCAGATTAAGAAGTTTAGCTTGAGAAACGGGGATGCTGTTGCAGGCCCTGCGAGACTTCCAAAAGAGAAAGAGAAATATCTCAGTTTGTTAAGAGTAGATACGGTATATGGAAGACCTGCAGCTGAAGCTGCAAACAGGCCTCAGTTCATGAAACTTACTCCTGTATTTCCAAATAAGCAGATAAAATTAGAGACAACACCTGATGTAGTATCGACAAGAGTAATAGATTTACTTGCACCAATTGGTTTTGGTCAAAGATCTATGCTTGTTTCTCCTCCTAAGGCAGGTAAAACATGGCTACTTAAAGATATTGCAGACGGTATTGCAAAGAATCATCCAGAAGCAAAACTAATGGTTGTATTAATTGGTGAAAGACCTGAAGAGGTAACCGATATGAAAAGATTTGTTAAAGGAGAGGTATATGCTTCCAACTTTGATGAATTACCAGAGCAAAACTGTAGAGTAGCTGAAATGGCACTTCAAAAAGCTATGTGTATGGTTGAGTGGGGTGAGGATGTAATAATTCTAATGGATAGTATTACTAGACTTGCAAGAGCTTACAATATCACTATGCCAACATCAGGTAAAACACTCTCAGGAGGTTTTGATCCAGTCGCCCTATATCCTCCGAAGAGATTCTTTGGTGCTGCTAGAAACTTCGAAGATGGTGGTAGTTTAACAATAATTGCTACTGCATTAGTAGAAACAGGAAGTAGAATGGATGACCTTGTATATGAAGAATTCAAAGGTACAGGTAATATGGAACTACACTTAGATAGATCATTAGCTAACAAGAGAATATATCCTTCAATTGATGTAAATAAATCTGGAACAAGAAATGAGGAATTACTTCTTGGAAAAGAGGTCTTAAATCAATCATGGAGAATTAGAAGAATGTTAGAGATCTTAGATCAAAATGAGAATGCTACAGAGGTCCTCGTTGGTCAACTAAGAAAGACAAAATCTAACGACGAATTCTTAGCAACATTGCACGAAGCATAATTCTGGTATAATAAGATATATATTTCTACTACCATTACAATGGCAGATGATTTGCGTGAACAAAATATATCAGGCCTAAGCTTTAGAGATCTTTCTAAGGGTTCTGAATTTGCTAATACCGATACTGATGATTTCATTTTTTTAGATAAGGATATTAATTCTGACAAAGATTTGTCATGGATTAAGAGATCCATTAAATATCTTGTAACAAGATTTAACACCAAGAGAGGTATCTTTGCATTCTTCATTGATTTTGGAGAATATCTGTTCTCTAGATTTAGAGTTGTATGGATATTAATATCTGTAATATTTGAAATAATTTACAAACAGTTTGATTCCGTAAAAGATACAATTGTAAAAAGAATGTTCTGGGGTAGGGGGTCATTCCTTAAATATGCAGTTCAAATAGCTACAGTTATCATTGCATTCATATTAAGCATCTCATACATATATAGGACACCAGCTATAACTAGTGCTAATGATGAGGATTTAGAATATATATCTGTTGCAGAAACGGACCTTATCGCTATGAATGCAACTGTTAATACCTTAGTACCTAAGGATAGGGAGAGAAGAGGTGTAGAGAAATATATAGTAATGAATGGTGATTCACTAAGTAATATCGCATCTAAGTATGAAATATCTGTAGAAACAATAAAATGGGCAAACAATATGACTTCTGATATGGTTAAACCTGGTCAGGAATTAGATATTCCTCCAGCAGATGGTGTTTTAGTTAAAGTTGCTAAAAATGAGACTTTGGCAAGTATAGCTAAGAAATATAACGGTAATGAGCAGTCAATTGCTGATTTTAACTGGCTCGACTATCCTTTTACACTTAACGAAGGACAAGAGCTTTTTGTGCCTGATGGTAAGATGCCATATGTTGCTCCAAAGCCAACATACGCGAGTGCACCTAGAACATATACCTCAGGATCAGCTTCAACTGGTGGTTCAAGTGCTCCAATAGATCCTAATGTTGGTAAATTCTTAGGATGGCCTGTTGCTGGTGGTACAGCTAGAATATCTCAATATTACAAAGGTACAATACACAAAGGTATCGATATCGCAGATAGAAATTTACCTAACCTTGTAGCAGCTGCCGGTGGTACTGTAATCTTTGCAGGTTGTGCAGGATACTGTCCTCCTTTAGGCTCTACATGGGGTGGTAGTGGATATGCATGGTCTGTTCAAATTGATCACGGGAATGGATATACAACATGGTATGCCCATATGAAGAACATATATGTAAGAACAGGTCAGGGAGTTTCTAAGGGTCAAGCAATTGGTCAAATGGGTTCAACTGGTAGATCAACCGGCCCTCACGTACACTTTGAGTTAAGAAGGGGTTCTGGCTCTGGTGGTCAGATTAATCCTCTTCCATATGCTAACTGGTAGTACCTAGATATTTTTCTTTGGTGTATAATTCGAGGATTGTATATGGGCTCATAGTTCAGTTGGGAGAACGTCGCATTCGCATTGCGAAGGTCGCCGGTTCAAATCCGGCTGAGTCCATTGTAAATATATTTGGGCCTGTAGCTCAGCTGGTTTAGAGCACATCGCTGGCAGTGATGGGGTCAGGGGTTCGAATCC
>CAYOME010000017.1:1777-12543 GCA_964405015.1 uncultured Candidatus Saccharibacteria bacterium | reverse complement strand
AAGTATGAGAGTTGGCATTACAGATATATTGGTAAGAGTAATGCACTTGAGATGAGAAATAGTGGTATGATATTAGAGAATTACTTAAGGAGTAAGAATTAAATATGAATAGAGATGCAGCAATTAAAAAGGTGTCTAATATCTATGGATATATTGGGATATTTCTTGTTGTTCTTTCTCTAGGTATTTTCATGATTCCTACTCTCCCATATCTTGTATATAGGGTGAATCCGGGAGAAACAGAGAAAGAGATTGTAAGTATTTCTTCTGAAATATCAATAGATGGTATAAATACAAATACAAACGATGGTAATGACTTTCCTCCTATAGATCCATCCCTTCCAGAACAACCATATGTAAGAATTCCAAACATAGGAGTAAATTCTCCAATTTTTTATCAACAAGATTATATTTCTGCACTAAAAAAAGGTTCTTGGATGGTACCCGAATTTGGAACACCCATGAATGGTAATACTCCAATTATCTTAGCAGCACATAGATTTGGATATAGGAATTGGACAAAAGAATTTAGAAATATGATCTCATATTACAATCTTCCCCAAACTCAAGAAGGGGATATTATTGAGATAGTCTGGGAACAAAGATTATTCAGATATGAGATATACAAAGGGGAAGAGAGTAATTACATTTCTGATTACGATGCAGACTTAATACTTTATACCTGCAAATTCTTTAACACTCCCATAAGAATATTCAGGTATGCAAGATTAATAGATTAACAACCCCATAGTGTTGTATTTCTCACTTAGTTTTGATATAATGTTGTTGTAATTAGATAACTTTTAATCTTCATTTATTATGAAAAAGATTAAAGCTACATTACTTAGCACCTTAATATCTTTGATAATACTTTCTACTAATATAAGTTCTGCATATGCAGATACTTCGTATAGTCCTTATGGACCTTACGGACCACACATCCCAGTACCTACAGGTATTGAGGATTTAGATATGGTTGTACTTTTTGGTATAACATTATATCTAGCTGGTATATCATTAATAGTTGGTTCAAAATTATTAAAGAAAAACGTTAACTAAGTAAATGGAAAAGACCCTCGCAAGAGGGTCTTTTTGTTTATTATTCTCTCTTTATGCTAGAATTTGAAATATGAATTTCATAAAGAGAAATTATCACATTATTATCGTATTTATACTCTGTATAGTCTTAATATTAATTAATTATGACTTTACGAAGTTAGTAATTGGATTGGATAATGCAAGTCCATATTTTAATATTTCCGATGTGTTGGGAAGAATTAAGGGAACATCTTCGGTTATCTATGGGGGTATCCTATTTCAAGCTCCATTTATTTCCTCACTAAAATTGATGGGGCTTTCTCCAGAGATTATTTCAAATTTGTATTTAAGTATTAATTTTATTTTAGGTTCATTGGGTGTTGTATTGTTAAGTAGAAAGATAACGGGGAGTAATATTTCCTCCTTATTCTCATCTTTAGTATTGATAACTAGCCTATTTACTGTATGGATTTTTTCTAATCCTAATTTTCTGTTTATTGCTTCATATGGGTCTATACCATTGTTGGTATACCTCTTATCAAAGGATAGAATGAACCTTCGAGAAATTCTATCGATAATAGCTATCTCTTTAATCTTTCTAACAACCTCTTTAAATATTGTCGCTTTTTTCCTCTATTTAATTCAGATTGGGATCCTTTCATATCTATTATCAAAAGAGAAAAACAAACTAAAAAAGATCTCTGTCTGGATATTCTCTGCTATTTTAACTTGGTACATCTCTATACAATTAACAATGTTGATAAATGGAGATTCTAGTATGTTTATTCTTCAAATCCTTAATTACATTTCGGAATTAATTGAAAATCCATACATGAAAGATGTTACAAGTGGAATTCTATCATCAGAAAAGACGAATTCCTTAATAGATGTATCTAGATTTTCAACCGGATGGATGGAGTTACACGATTCAAAAAATGTTCCAATTTTTTCTTACTATGATTTATACAAGGGAAACTCTTTACTATCGTTAATCGGTATAATTCCTTTTGCCCTTTCACTTCTAACAATCTTTTTTGAAAGATCAAAAAGAACTCTTTTACTCACAATACTTCTTATATATTTCCTTCTAATTTCAAGTGTTTATGGCATATCAATAATAGAGAGGATACCTTTTGTTAAAGATGCACTCAGATGGCCTACCAGTAAACTCTGGCCTATATATATATTACCCCTTACGTTATTAAGTGGCTTAACAGTTTCAAAGATCGTTGAAATTAAAAAAATCTTCGCATATATTCTCATACCTCTTCTATCTATATTATTATTTACATATTCATATCCATGGATAAGTGGACACTTAATATCTTCAAAAACTCAAGTAAGCATCCCTATGGAGTATTTCAATATCCCCAGAGATTCTAAGATTTTAGTACTTCCTAAACCTCAGAAACTATATATGAGAGAATATGAATGGGGTTACTACGGTTCTGACTTCTTGTCATATATTACCAACTCTGAAATTGTTGATGGGGCAAATCTCTATGAATACTCAAGAGAATACGAAGAGATACTGAAGGATGGGAAAATTCCAGAAGATATTCAATATATCTTGTATGATACCAGTGCAGAAATACATATTGATGAAAATACTTTAAAGAGAAATAGGGAATTAACAGAAGGGTTTACAGAATTAAATTCAAATATGTATTTTAAGATATATGGAAAAGAATAAGATTGTAGTAATGGCTTGGAGAGATATGTGGCATCCTAAAGTAGGAGGAGCTGAAAGATATATAGCACGAATGGTAAAGAATTTAAGAGATAGTGGGTATGAGATAGTATATTTAACCTCTATGTACCCTGGAGCCTCTAGGAGAGAGTCTCGTGATGGTATTGAATATATTAGAATGGGTAATGCAATTACTTTGTATATTCTTGCTCCTCTTTACTACATTTTTAATCTCAGAAGAAATACGAGTTTATTGATTGAGAATTTTAATGCAGTTCCATTCAATCTCCCTTTGTACAACAAAAAAAATCTCGTAGTAATTCATCATCTACAAGATACAGAATGGATATCTGCATATGGAAAATTCGTTGGAAGAATAGCGGCTTTTGTTTTTACAAAGATGACTTCAATTGTTTACAGAAATGAAAGAAATATTGTGACAGTATCCCCATCTTCTTTAAATGATTTGGTCTCTAAAGGTTTCAAGAAAGAGAATATCTCAATTATTTATAATGGCATTGATTCCAAAATCCTTGATAATGTTCAAAAGGATAACAAGGTTATAAAGGTTGTTTCTTTAGGAAGAATAGTACCAACTAAGTATGTAGATAAAGCGATAGAGATGGTTGACTATACTGTCAAAGAATTACATATTAAAAACATCTTATTGCAAATTATCGGCAAGGGAGAGGATGAAGAGAGGTTAAGAGGAATGGTAATAGAAAAAGGTATAGGGGAATACGTTAAATTTTTAGGTTTTGTATCTGAGGAAGAAAAAGAGAATGTATTAAGAGAGTCTCATCTAAATATTCAATTCTCCCAAAAGGAAGGGTGGGGGATCACTGTAATTGAAGCAGCAAGCAAGGGTACTCCAACCATCTGCTATCCAGTACCTGGATTAATAGATAGCGTGAATGAAGATACTGGGTATTTTGTTAAGAATGATCTAAAGGAAACTTGGACATTTGTGATAAATGAGATATTACAAAATAGTGAGGAATATCTAAACAAACAACAGAATTGTCTTAAATGGGCTCAAAATTTTAAATGGGAAAATCAAAAGAATCTTTTCTTGGAGAAAGCTAAGAGTATTGTAACAGGTACTGTTAATACAAAGGATAGTACAAAGAGAGATAGTAAGTAAATATTCTTTGCACTATTTAAATATATCTCAATTTCTCCTTCTTCTGTTTCTACAATTGTGTCGTAGTGATAATTGCTAAGATATACATCTCGAAGATCATTACAATTTGTTGTGGCAGAAATTTTACCATTACTAAAGTATCTACCTGTAAATTCACAATTCTCTGGATATATATCAATATCTTTATTTGCTAGGAAATCATTCTCTGGTACATTTATGATATTTATATCTGCAACTCTATTCTCTAAGACAGAGATTACTGAATTTGGAAGAATCAATATTCCACCTATGCTTGAGAATCCTTCAACATTTGTAATATCAATATATACTTGGGATTTATCAATATTCAAATCTCCAAGTTTTACCCATTTGTAAGTTTCAAAATTTTCTTTAGTATCAATTTCGTATTCTGTTTCATCTATCTTAATACTAAGTTTCCCACCAATATGATTATAAAATACATAAGCATATATGCCACAATTTTCTTTGCATACAACATCCTCTTCAAAAGAAATTGTAGATTCATATTTACTTTCTTTTTCTACAAATGGCTTGTCTGAATATACAACCTTATCAGTTATCTCGAAATTCCAACCATTAATTCCATACCTCCTAAACACGTTATGCAGCTCACCATTAATCTTGTCAAAGTAAGAAGCTCTTCCCCAATCAATACCAATACCATGCGTATATGTATGTTCATATGGATATATTCCATATTTTTCTTTCTCATCTTTAGAAAGGAAATCTAAATAGAAAAGATCATCACTTTCATATTTCAGGTATGTCTTTTTAAAGCTTCCCTGGTCATAACAATCAGAGTAATTTTCTTCAAATCCACAGAATTTAATATTGTAATTACCTATAACATCAGTATTTAAATGCTCAAGAATGTTGAAAGAAGAATTGGTATATATATCATTGTATCCATTAGAGATTATTCCTTCGAAGTTTGTATTCTTAAAAACAGCATAATATTCATTATCTAAAACTTCTTCAAAACCGAAATCATTTTCTAGATACAGATAAACGGGATATACAACCTCTGCTCTAATGTAATCCACATCTAAATTAATAGGTTCCGCGGTTTTACTTACAACTATGTATTTAACTCCAATATCCGACAATACATATGAAAGTGAAGGAAATATATCTCTGTTTTGGATTAAATACTCAGTAAGGACCTTTTGATATGTTTTCTGATTAGGGATTACACTACTAATACCTACTGGAGGTTTGGGTGAATTGTATGCTAACAATTTGTATTCTTCAGAATCTGCTATTAAAAACTTGTCCTTCATCCAAGGGAGAGAGTAAGAATCAATATTAGGGTAATACAAAACACTAAAATATTCTTCATCCTCTTTCAATATTTCAAAAACTTCAGTTACTTCAGTTGGTATTTTTGTAGGTTTTAGGTATTCAAAGAATTTAATATTTATTGGTATTAAAAATATTAGGAAGGGAATAAAGATGGCAGGAAGGATTACTACTTTAAGGATTTTGTTTAGCCAACCATTCAGCAATATGCTCTCATATATTGAATATGTCCCAATTAAGAATAATATATATATCCAGAACCACCAGAAAAAGGATACCCTGTTTACCTCTCTAAAGATCCAACCTAATGGAGAGTAAAGAAGGAACTCCTGCAAATCCCTTTGAAAAGGAAAAATATTAAAGATTAGTAATGGTGATATTAAAAGGAAGATTATAATTGGTATTACAAATCTTTTCTTTAGATATCTTACTAACCCAAACAAAGAGACCGTATAGAACACAATAACGCCAAAGATCTGTAATAGGGAAACTGCTTCGTCTTTAGTTTCAAGTACTCCTAAATTAGATTGGTTTACAAACCAATCAGCTTGACCAAGTAAAAAATTCCCTAATGTAACACCCTGAGAAAGTAGATCAATCATCATAGAGTTAATTACATACCCAGGAGATGGAGAGCCTTGTACAAAGTATGGAAATATCCAATATATATTTGTTATCAATACAAATATTCCAGCTATTAATAGGTTGTAAAGAGTAGATTTAAGACTACCTCTTTCCTTAATCTTAGTGATTAAAAGAAATAGACCTATTATTCCAAAAGAGAATATATCAAATACAATTATATTAGGAGATGTTAATCCAAAAAACATACTAAGTACAAACAAAGAGATATATTTTCTACTAATCTTTGGAGACTCAAAAAGCTTAATAAAGAGATATATATGTATTGGATAGAATATACTCATGTAGAAAAGATGTAGTTGAGATACTCTGTATACATAGAAAGGTATGAAAGAGTAGAGTAGTGCTATTAGTAATGCCCATATATATATTCCTGATTGTTTTTCTACTTCTGTTTTAGCAAATATTTTTACTAATTTAGGGGCTAGATAATACATAACTGTGTATCCTCCTACAAAGAGTAGGGTTACAGCTATCTTTATTACTATCTCATTGCTAAAACCTAATAAAAGAAATGGTTGGGATAACAAATATATTATAGATACTATCGGTAATCTATTTCTTACTCCAACATTATTTCCATCCCATGGTGTGTATATATTAAAATATTGACTAAATGGATCTCTAAAATCGAATGCTCCACTTAAATCCCAGTAATATATATATCCTCTATGTCTTAGTACAAAGAATATGAGTAAAGAGAGTATTACTGTTAATCCTAATAGGTATATTAGTAGTTTGTTTTTATTTTTAAACAAAAATAATGAGATAGTCATATCTCATTATATATATTTTTTATTGTTTTAGGGAATTTTTTGTATTTAGGGGGTCGTACGGAGGTCTCTTTGTTTTTTTAGCCTTTTAAAGGGCGAACACAAAGGGACCTCCGTCAACCGGGGTGGGTGAAGCTACTTAGGAGCAGTCCAGTCAGGATTACAAACCTGATAGGTTACTCCCTCACCAGAGTACAACACGAAGCGAACAGCCCCAACTTGCAAACCCTCTAAGCTGCATTCCTGTTCTCGATTTTCACCATCAAGGCGTATTACAACCGTAGTCGCAATAACCTCTGGGTTATTTTTGAGAAAGGCCTGCAGGCGAAGAATATCAACAGTTGGGCTTACGTTCATCGTGAAGTATGGCACATAGGCTTTATTGCTTGCGGACCAATCCCTCTCATATTCGACAGGAAAATCTGCCTGAAACTTGGCATCAATTCCTAGATCGGAAAGAGAAGAGATAGGGTAAATTTCCCGCCGGAACCAACCATTTTCATTGGCAGAGATATCATCCCTAACAATGACCTTCCGACCGACAATTGAATCCCCGTATGATTCTTGCGAACCATAGCCGCTGACTATTGCGATGGAATTCTTTTCCAGTGGACGGTAGTACCCGACGAGGGATGCGATTTCGTCGAAAAAGATCACTCCGACGATCAGGCTTCCTACGAAGATTCCTATTACAACATAACCTAATACTGCAAGAATTGTCTTCATTTCATATCTCCTTTCAAGAGAAAAGTTTTTAAAAGCATTGCTGCTTCACCCATATAAATATTCCATATACTATTAATGAAATACTAATAAGGGTGAAGTAATATGCTTCTTAAAATGAATGACCATTTGCTTCTTCCACACACCGGTGAGTTTATACATTAGTAATATTGAGATATAAATAAATATATACTCATTACAATGATATAAACTACTTTTTAAAGAACTTATCTCTTCTAATAATAGAAAAGATATTTAAAAGAATATACATATTCCCTCACATATCATTTCTATTTATTGAATTACTTTTGTTTATTTTAAAGAGCAGATTCTTTAATTTTTCTAACTACATTATAGCACACATACGGCCCATTAGTCAATACTATGGGTTACAATATCATAGCCTTATATGAATAACAGTTATCAGAAGATACTAACTTCTTATCGATATTAATTACATAAGATAACTCATATAACTTTAAAGTAAGCAACTCTTTACCAACCTCTTTAAAAGCTTTCTTAACCTTAAGGGTAGAGTTACCCTTCTCAGTCCAAATAATAGGAACAGAATTTACAGAGTAGTTAAGATACTTACAAAGTAGGAGTATATTTAAGTCAATAGTCCATTTTTTAGATATGATCTTTTTAGATATATCTCTAGCAACATCCCTTCTAAAAATTTTTAAACCACATTGTGTATCTGAGTAGGGAAGTGTAAATACAAATCTTGTAACAAGATTAAACATTCTAGAAAGAATTTTCCTATACAAAGGTAAGTTGTTTATTCTAGAACCCTTCATATACCTGTTAGCAATTACTACATCTAAATCATTTCTAGAAGATATGTATCTATAGAGCTTTGTTAGTTGAGCTACAGAAGCAGCACCATCGGCATCCATAAAGGCAATATACTCACCTGAAGCTTTTCTAAGTCCAACAGAAAGTGCACCACCTTTACCTATGGCTTTTTTGATGTTGGTATATTTAATAAATGGGTATTTAGATTGGTATTGCTTAATAACGTCTACGGTTTTATCCTTAGTATTATTAACAACAATTAATACCTCAACATCTATTTCTTTATTTGTATTAAAATACTCACCAACAGATTCCAATGTATGAGGAATTCTTTTTTCCTCATTGTATGCAGGAATTACTATTGATAAAGTTTTATTATTTTTCATTCTCTATATTATTTTATTAAATTAATCTAGAGATCTATGCCAATATTATACCATACGGAGCCCATAGTATGTAGGGACATCCTATGTATTCCCGTATTGATGAACAAATAGCTATTGAACCTTCTCCAAAAGATATCAATTTACTTTTAGATGAGAATTGTTTCGCATATCTTTCACACCAGATATCGTCGTTCACTAGGTAATTAATTTGACAACCGGTATCCAAAATATTAATCTGTATGTAAGTAATAATCTGCCCAATATTTATTAATAATTAGGCAGTAAAATAATATTAGCCTAAATAAATATGCCTCCTAAAACTGAACAAATGGATACCATTACTGAAAAGCCAAAGAATATGGGTGCTGACCGTCCTAGCTCAAAAAGAGAACCATGGGACAAAGACAAGGGTATGAGTGACAAAGATTATAAGAAGCAAGAAAATTCAAATAATCCTTATTTTGGGCCTACTAACAGAATTTCTCCCGAATTGACTGCTTCCCTAGGAAGATTCGATGAAATTTCCAATCAATTGAGATCTGAGAATCCCACCCCTGATGTAATTGAACAAGTATCAACGACTGATGAAGTTTTCTCTGAATTACCATCTTTTGAACCCAAGGCAACTGAAAATACTGAGGAGGAGAAAATTACATTAACAAAAGCTTTAGAAATGTTTGATCAAATGTCTTACGGATTAAAAGATGAGATTCAATATAAAGAAGGCTTTCTTGATCCAGTACCTACTAAAGGGCCAATTGACCTTACCCTAGAGGGTTATTTACCTGTAGATCCAGCAATAACTGAGGAAATATCTCCATTTGACTCTGGTAAGAGAAAGATGTTTAGACCATTCGGAAGAGATAACTCAATTAGATTTGGATATGATGAAATCTCAGTAGGAATAGAGAATGCTGTTCAATTACCAGATAAAAGTTATTATGTGCCATATCTTAGCGGACAAAAAGTTCTTATCGATGGTGAAATGAGACCTGCTTATAAACAAGTATTGTTGTTGTCTGAAGGTCAATTCAATGCCTTTAAGAATGCCGTTGAACAACAAAGAAAACATGATAATGCTTTAGATATTAATAAAAAGGCTAATGAAGGTATTCATCCCACTTCTCCAGTCTCAGAAAATGCTAAGAATTTCTTTTCTAATGATTCCCTTCAAGGAGAGGTAGTTTCAGAAAAAGATAATTCAAATTCAGCTACGCCTGAAGTTATCGGGAAAACAGCCCTTGATGCTCAACGTATTAGAGCAGAATCTTTTGAGAAATATCTTATAGACAGAGAGGATTCAGATAGGTTACTCGCACAGTATTATGCTATCCTAAATTACTTAGAAGATACTGGTCAAGATCCTTTTGAGAACACAAATTTTTCAGGAGATCAAAATACTGACTTAAGGGATCGTGAAATGTTTGAGGCTCATTGTTGGGAATTCTTCTCTTCTGACCCAACAAAGAATGTTAAGGCTGTTGAGGATACTATTGAGGATATTCTTGTAGTAGTCCAAGGGGCCAATATTCATAATAGAAATTTAGATAAATCCGAAGTAGAGAAATTAATAGAAATTGGGAAGGAAAGGGGAATACCAGAAGACATTGTTGAAGTCTTAGCACTTCGCCCTCTCTCAATAAGAGGGTACAGTCTGATGGAAAGAGAGAGAGATGAGGAATTCTATATTAGAAAGGAAAATGCAGACAAGCTATTACCACGAGTATTTATTTTAGCATCCACATTTGCTAAACCAATCTCTAACATGGATAGATATTTTGAACAGACTGGATATGATAATCTCGCATATGATTTTAGATTAGCAAGAGATGAAGAAGAAAGAATAGCTTCAGTGGTGGATGGACAACCTGCAGCAGTGGTGGATGGACAACCTGCAGCAGTAGTGGATGAACAACCTGCAGCAGTAGTAGATGGGGCTCCTGAACAGTTAGAACTTCGTCTCAATGAAATAAGTGAGCAAATTAGGACTTTAACAGAGCAAGGAAATCTTACAAATGAGCAACTTCTGCAATTAGTTTCTCTAACTACAGAATCTAACGATATTTACAGAAGGTTATCTGATATTCAAATGCAACAATTACTGGCTCAAATTAGTAATTTGACTGCAGCAGTAACATTAGCACAAGCAAACCCAACAAACCCAACAAACCCAACAAACCCAACAAACCCAGCAACACCAGCAACACCAGCAACACCAGCAACACCAGCAACACCAGCAACACCAGCAACAC
>CAYOME010000017.1:0-1677 GCA_964405015.1 uncultured Candidatus Saccharibacteria bacterium | reverse complement strand
CAGCTAACCCAGCTAACCCAGCTAACCCAGCAAACCCAACTAACCCAGCAACACCTTTACCACCTCAAGCTGGAGACACAGCTAGACTAAATGCATTAGAAGATCAATTAAGAGATTTGAGAGGTGAAAATACTCCAGAACAACAATCTGCAGAATTAGGAAGACAATTGGAGGAATTAGAACAAAGGTTAGCAGATGGTACAATCACTAACGAAGAGAGAGCTAGATACATTGAATTAAGTACTGCAAAAAGAAATATAGATAGAGAATTAAAAACATTAAATGAGGAGAAGGAAAAAGCTAGAAAGAAAAAAGAAAAATGGATTAAGATTGGAGCAGCTGCAGTAGGTATAGGAGTAGCATTTGCAACACCAGCATTAGGAGTAGCCGCAATTGTAGGTATAACCTTGGGTGGAAAAATTGCAGGTAAAGCCCTACAATCATGGGGTAACAAGTTAAGAACTTCTTCAAATGAAATGAAGTATGAATCGAGAAGAGGCAAAACATTAGCAGAATTACAAGAAATGGATGGAAAGCAAAAAAGGAAAGAATGGTGGGCTAATAGACTAGGTGAAGCAGGAGCTGCACTAACAGGAGGAGTAACTGGATACGCAATTGGATCTCTTTTTGAAGGATTAATTGGTAAAGATCTCCACATAGGTATGAACAATGAGGATGGTGGTATTAGAGTTGGCAAAGCAGGTGGTTCAGAAGGGAATGCAAATGGTGGAGATAATTACAGAGAAAATCCCAATAGCGGAGGTGGACACAAGATAGGAGGTAGCCCAGAAGTTGAACCTACAGATTCAGTAATTGTTAAAGATGGTAAAGTAGATCTACCTGGCAGTGCATGGGATGGAAACTGGGCTAGTGGTCCAGACCAAACAACCCTACCTGGCGGAGCAGAGAACTTCTCAAATTACGCTGGAAGTGTGCAACAAATGGCACCATTCAAACTTGATCATGATTTAGTAGGTGCAGGTATAACTAAACCCGAATTACTTGATAATCTAGGGACAAGTGGAGTACATCAATTACTTAATAGGTATGTTTCAGAAATACTTTCTGGAAATACAAGTCCTGATCTTGCAAAAGTACTTGAAGGTTTAAACCCAGAAGCAGCCAAAGTCTTATTGAAGAATTAGATTATTTAAATATATATACAAATGAAAGAAGAAATAGTTCAAAAAATAAAAGATGCCGGTATACCTCAAGAAGAGGTTGAGAATTTCTATGAATTACTCTCTGAAAATGTACTTGACTTACTTTTTGAAGATCTTGCTGACAAATTAACTGACGAAGAATTACAAGTAATTGAAAACAGAATAAAAGAAGCAAAATCTGCAGAACATTACGAGACAATAATTCAGGAATTAGCTATAACCACATATGGAGAGAATGCCTCCCAAGATATAAACAATATGTATCTTGATTTGGTAGCAGCAATGAAAAAAAACATTGAAGATGCAAAAGCATTACTTGAAAAAGCTCAAAACGGAGATCCTGATGCCAAGAAGTTATTAGATACTGCAATGGAATCAGATACTTACAAAAGCATAATGAATCAAGAATAGATATTACTGTAATGGATGATTCTTTCTTACAGTCTCTTCTGCAAACTTTTCACTAGCATGAACATATCTTGTTGTTGTATCTAAACTCTCATGACCAAGAAGA
>CAYOME010000016.1:8226-15097 GCA_964405015.1 uncultured Candidatus Saccharibacteria bacterium | reverse complement strand
ATTGAAACAATATTACTAACAAAGTAGGAGCAACAAGTAGTTTCATATGTTCCCAAGTACTCTCATTTATGGCTGAAAAAACATGTAAAAGAATACCTCTTTTAAATATAGAATGAGTAAAGTGAAGTAAACTACCTAAAATACAAATTCCTAATAAAGATATTGTCATCACGGTTATCAAACTCATACTACAGTATATATCAAAACAGTCTCGTGTATATATCCTGTAGAGGTTTACATATGCAAAAATTACAAAACTCCTGTATATTTGAATAAATGAATAACTTAAAAAGGTTGTATATCGTTGTTTGATATTAGCAATAATACCGCTTTCATTTCTCCTACTTAAAACATTCGATGATGATAAAGGAAAAGTTTTAGGATTAACAACAAACTCATTTCAAACAAATCCAAGTTTAGATATTGTTCCAGATTTAAATATATCTAGATTCTTACCATATGTACTTACTACCAATGAAATACCAGGAACACCTTCAGAGGTATCTGTAGAAATATCTGGTAAAATGGTGATGGTGGTACATGTTGGGACTACTATGTAGATGGTACTTGTGGATCTACCAATGTAACTAAACCAATGACTCTTACGAGTGGTGTATGGAGTACAGGTAATATATATCCAGAGATATATTTTGCTAATTCTCAAGTTACTTGGGCTAATCAACCTTTGTCTACTCCACTTCGAAGAAATGCCTATCATATTATGAATTTTAAGAATCCATTTACTATGGTAGGAGATATGTATTTTTACATTGAGTTTAATGCATACCCTGTGTCTACCGTAAACTCTGCAGATTTACAAATATATTTAGTCGAAAAGAGTTTAGATATTACAACATTTAACTCTACTTGGTTTGAAAATGAATCGGTAGAATTAGTTGGAACATTAACTAAAAGTTCAACATATCATCATACACACAGTGTAAATTCAGGTCATAGGATTGTACCAATTGCTACAAATTCTGATGGTACTGTAGGTTCTAAGCATTTAGATATTAATGGAGATTTCTGGATTGTATTGTATTCATCATCTCCAAACAACAATAGGGGGTGGAATTTACAATATCAACCAGCATCTTTGTGTAATCAAACCAACAGATGGTATACAGGCGATATCTCAGGATGGACAACAACATCTAATGTAGGGTGTCCTGATTCCCATGTACATATAGCAAGAAGAAATATTAACAAGATGGACGGTATTGATGTAATACTTAGGGCTACATATAACTATTACGGTAGATAGGTCAAAGTCTTCAATTGTATATCTATATATTCTTTTGTTTGTATTTATTATTACACCATTTATTCTTTTCTTTGCATTCAAAAAGAGGAAGAAGAAGTAGGTATCTTCCCCAATTGTGATGTTTTAAACTATGTAATATATTTATATATATACATATGTAAATTAAGAATATATATCACATGGATCTCGTAAAATATTTAATAGTAGGGGGAGGATGTTTGTTAGTAGGTATTGTAATATCAATTATATCAAGAAACATACTAGCTGGTTTAGGTTTTGCAGTATTAGGATCACTTGCATATATACTTTGGAATTTCTTTAACTCAGCAAAGAAAGAAGAACCACCTAAGGACAATTAGCTCAGCTGGTTAGAGCACTACATTCACATTGTAGGGGTCAGTAGTTCGAATCTACTATTGTCCATTCTCTACTTAACGGGGCTAGTACAGAAGGCGCATTTCTTTGCGTTGAGAGGTATATCAGATAAACAGTATGGACACTGTTTGTTCTTTTTAGCTTCAGCCTTTACTTCTTTTTCTGTAGCCTTTTTCATAGCTCTAATGATTATGTACAGAACAAATGCTGTTATTAAGAACGAAATTAAAGCATTTAATACTAATCCATATTGAATTACGACAGCACCTGCTTCTTGTGCTAATGCCAATGTATCATATTGTTTTTTGCCAAGAGTAAAGAAAAGTTCTGAGAAGTCTATCTTCGCAGTTAAAAAACCAATAGGTGGAGTAAATATATTCTTAACTACAGAATCTACAAGATCTTTAAATGCTACACCAATTATTACTCCTACTGCCAATGTCATTGCATTATCCTTAAGTGCAAAATCCTTAAACCCTTCCCACTCACCCTTAATACTCTTTTTTATCTCCATTCTTTTTGAAAAAGTAAAAAATTAATATGAAAGATATAAATATGAAAAGAACACCATATATTATCAATTGATTGATAAAGGCATCATACAACGTAATATTGTGAAGTTTGTATAACAGGAGTTGTAAAACTAATAAGAAAGAAAGGAAATATATATGAATATATGAATCTTTGATAAGTAGGGAGTTAATAACCATGTAAGAGACAGAAAAGAGGGTCATAGCAACTCCATACATGCCAATGTAAGGAATTATTTCAGTATACATACCTCCAAACACAATATGTACTATATATTCAGGTAATAACAGATATACAAAAGATATACTTAAACCAGTTAATGCAGTAATACCCAAGGATATTAGTAATGTCTTTTTTCTCTCTTCATCCCTTTGATTTGCTAATCTAGAGATCATTACACCAGCAATTGTGATAGACGCAAAATATACGATCTTACCTACCAATGAAAGAGCTCCATATTGTGCTCTTACTTCTGGATTTACAAGAATCAGATCTAGTGTAAATGGTGTATTAAGAAGTAAGAAGGTTAAAAAGAGTAGAGCAACTCCTTTGTAAGGAATGGTTACTTTTGTTTGAGGTATTTCTTCTTTACCTGTTTTTACAAAAGGCATAATAACTAGGAGAGTGATTAAAGCAGGTATGACATTTGCTAATATTGGGATTGTAATATCCATACTCATAGATATTGCATAGTATCCCATTATGAATTTGAGAATAGTTTCTAAAAGCAGTATTACATTTAAAGTAGTTATTCTCTCTATACCAAGAAGGAACCCCTTTGGTATTGGTGATATCAAAGATCCAAAAAGAGCTATACCTAACGGTAAGATATATTTCTCAGGTATATTAGCAATTGATGCAATATGCTCACCAAGTAAGATAAAGGTAACTGAGAGTATTACTGCTACAAGACTTAATTGAAGAATACTTTGTATTTTAAATTTCTCTAGATTAAAATCTTTTTTCTCTGCAACCTTTTTAGTAATTGCTGTTTGTATTGCTACTGCAGGTATTTGTACAAGGTAGATAATTCCTAAAGCTGCGTTGTACATACCAAAATCAGTATCTTGTAAATTTCTAGCTAAGTAAATATTAAAAAGGTAGTTAAGAAAACTTACAAAAGCTCCTACTACTATAGTTATTAACACGTTCTTTAAAAATGTTTTCTCTCCACTGAAGTATTTACTAAGATTCATGTTGTATACTGTATTTGCTTTTTATATATATAATAGAAAGAATACGATAATTTTAATAACTTTTCCAATATGGAAATCATAATCGCACTAGTTGGTGGACTTGTATTAGGTATAGGTTTGTTTTACTTTTTCTTCAAAGGGAATAAAAAACAACAAGATGAAATATCTGAAACAATATCTCAGAAATTAAATGAGATAATGCCAAATATTTTGAGTCAAGCAAATGAGAGCTTAGTAAGAATGGCTGATCAGAAATTAGGTGCAGAGTCTAACAAAACACGTATAGATTTAGAGAATAAGAGATCTGAGATAGAGAGATTGGTAAAAGTAATCCAAGAGGATTTAAAGGATAGTAAGAAAGAGTTGGAGACTTCAGAGAAGGAAAGAATTAATTCCTTTTCTGCATTGAAAAATTCTTTAGATGAGTACAAAAAAATTACGGAACAACTTTCTGTAAGTACTGAAAATTTAAAGAAGGTTCTTTCAAATAATCAATTAAGAGGTCAATTCGGTGAGCAGGTAGCAGAAGATTTGCTTAAGATGGCAGGTTTTGTACCTGGTGAGACATATACAAGACAAGAGGGTGAGGGTGGTAGTAGGCCAGATTTTACAATTTACTTTCCAGATAGGACTAAGATAAATGTAGATGCTAAGTTCCCATATTCTTCTTTACAAAAGATGACTGAAACAGACGATACCGATATGAAGAGTAAGCATATGAGACAGTTTGAAATAGATGTTAAGGAGAAGATTAAACAGGTTACTACTAGGGAATATATTAATCCTGAGGATAGGACTGTTGATTTTGTAATACTGTTTATACCTAATGAAATGATATTTTCATTCATATATGACAAGATGCCAAGTATATGGCAAGACGCGATGCAAAAGAAAGTTGTTCTAGCTGGTCCTTTCAGTTTTACTGCAATATTAAGAATGGTAAAACAAGCATATGAGAATTTTAGAATACAAGAGAATATATACAAGATTGTAGGTCATGTTCAATCTGTAGAGAAGGAATTTGACAAGTTTAATGAGGAGTTTGATAAGGTGGGGATTAGAATACAACAATTACAAAAACAATATTCTGATGTAAGTACTACTAGAGTAAATCAGATGAAAAGGAAAATGGATCTAGTTAAACTTGAAGGTGGTACTACAACAAATCCTGATCCAGCTATTAGTGAAATAGTTTCATTACCAACTACGCCAAGGAGTTCTAATCAGGGTACATTACTTTAAGAAACAAAAAGGGGGATGTACATCCCCCTTTCAATTCAAACTCAGGCTCTTAACTAAACAGTTGGTTGTACTGGAGTTGTAGTTTCAACTACACTCTTTGGTTTCCAAGCTATTAAGTAGAGTAATACCAATGCTCCAAAAGGTATGAATGCATATACAAGTATTAGTAACTTGTCATACCCTCTCTTTTCAAAGATATTTGCAAGAGCAATAATAGATATTATCAATATAGCTAATGCACCAATTGCAGGTATGAATACCAAAAGAAGAAGTAATGGATTGAATCCACCTAATTGGAATAACTGAATACTATTTAATACTGGTACCCATGCAAACCATGGATTCTCATGTCCTAACTCTTTAGCTACTTTAGACATAGCTATTGAACTGAATATGTAGAAAGGTAGACCGAAAACTCCAAAGAGAACTAAATTACCCAATAAGATAGCGATTGCATCTTCTATTTCTCCATAGCCATCATCTGTTAAGGCATCATCAAAGTCATCATAATAAACGGGGTTATAGTCGTCTTCCCAACCATAGTCATAGTCTTGGGTTTCATAGATTACTGAATCATCTACTACTGTTGTAGATTCTTCCTCTTGTGCTGCCACAAAACCGAAGGGCATAAGTAAAAGGGCTAGCAATGATATTGCTAAGAGTTTGATCTTACTCATTAAAAAATAAAATAAAGTTATATATATAATTTACATGTAGAGAGTATCATCTCTAAGATTGTACTTCAATATCTTTTTTCTTGTATTCACTGAAAGCTATATATAGCTGAGTTACATAAGTAGCAATCATACCCCCATATATAAAAGTCCAGCTTAATGCGGCCATTAATCCTATCCATAGAGGAAAACCTCTCTTTTCAGTAATCTTTATCCATGAAATGATCCCCAATACTATTACAGGTATCAAGCCAAATACAGGGATTAGAATAAGGAAATATAGATAGGGGGAGAAATCTCCTAGTTGAAGTTGATATGCTCCTTGTATAAAGGGTATCCATGCTTTCCATGCATCTGTTCTTCCAAATTTTTGTGCAATTTTGTAAAGAGATATTGCATTAACTAAGTAATATGTACCAAAGAGAAAGATGTAAAAGAGTAAATAGATTAATATCGTAAAAAGGTACTCAAGTGAATCTGCTTCTACCATTGTATTAATATTTAAGTTATATACCGCTAAATATACATTTAATTGTAAAAATTTTCAAACATATGTTAACCTTTACTAATGCCTGATAACAAACCATACAAAATAATTAAAGGTACCAATCCAGTATTACTCTCAGCTCCACATGTCTTTAGTCATAGAAGACCATCACTAATGCTTTCATACAAGTTAGGAGAACCTTGGACTGATAATATTGTAGAGGAAGTATGTGCAAATACTGGTGCATGGGGAATAGTGTTAACAGAAGAGACTGATTTTGATGCTAACTTCCATAGCTTAGAGGACAACATATACAAAAGAGCAGTAGCTGAAATAATAGAGGAAGGTAATATAAAGAAATTTGTAGATATTCATGGATTAAGTGATGAACAAGGTATTGATATTGGTATTTACTACACTTCTAGATTCCTTAAATCAATATATCTTGCACAAGATGTTAACAAAGCATTGGATAAAGGGGTATTGGGGGGATCAAATAATTGTATATTTAGATTTGATGATAATGGGCAAGAAACTTTGGGTGAATTTGTGGCTTCTAAGCTTAGAGTACCCGCTATACAGATTGAAGTGGCTAGATATATTCGTGAGAAACCTCTTTTAAGAAATACCTTCATTGAGAATTTGTCTGAGCTTTTAAGAAGTTAATATTCATTAATATATTGAGTCTTTTTTGACGTTGGTTGTCTCCTTTGATATCCTGTATATATAACTTTAATATAGTCATTTACTATGAACACTGTAAAAAAAGAAGAGAAGGAAATAGTTGTAGCTAGTCCAAAAAACAAAGCAATAGAGATTGCGGTAGCACAAATAGAAAAGCAATTTGGAAAAGGCTCCATTATGAAGCTTGGAAGTAAGGAAAGAGTAGCAATAGATGTAATACCAACAGGTGCACTTTCTCTTGATATGGCTTTAGGTATTGGTGGAATTCCAAAGGGAAGAATCATTGAAATATATGGTCCTGAATCTTCAGGTAAAACCACCCTCTCTATTCATATTCTTGCAGAAGCCCAGAAGAAAGGAGATGCTGTTGCCTTTATCGATGCTGAGCATGCATTTGATCCTGTATATGCAAAAAATA
>CAYOME010000016.1:2303-8126 GCA_964405015.1 uncultured Candidatus Saccharibacteria bacterium | reverse complement strand
GCTGTTGCCTTTATCGATGCTGAGCATGCATTTGATCCTGTATATGCAAAAAATATTGGTTTAAATATTGATGAATTGTATATATCTCAACCAGATTTTGGTGAGCAAGCATTAGAAATATTAGAAACATTAGTAAGATCATCTGCATTTGGAGTAATCGTTGTAGACTCAGTTGCGGCACTTACACCTAGGGCTGAAATAGAAGGAGAGATGGGTGATAGTCATATGGGATTACAAGCTAGATTGATGTCTCAAGCATTAAGAAAGCTAACCGCTATTTCTGGAAAATCAGGAACAACAATAATCTTCTTGAATCAGTTACGTATGAAAATTGGAGTTATGTTCGGTAATCCTGAAACTACAACTGGTGGTAATGCCCTTAAATTCTACGCTTCTGTTCGTATGGATATAAGGCAAAGAGATAAAATCATGAAAGATGGTAACCTAATAGGACATTCTAGAGTAGTAAAGGTTGTAAAAAATAAAATGGCTCCTCCATTCAAAGAGGCGACATTCGATATGATATATCCAAGAGGAATAGATAAAGAGAGTAGTATTTTAGATGCTGCACTACAGTTAGATATTGTTCAAAAGAGTGGTGCATGGTTTAAATATGGAGATCAACAATTAGCCCAAGGTAAGGATGCAACAGTAGCTCTCATGAAAGAGGATTCAAAATTGAGAGATGCTCTTGAAAAGGGAGTCCGTGCTACAATGAAGTAATGGTAATTACTAAGATTGAATATCAAAAGAATGATCCTCAGAGGGTATCTTTGTTTATTGATGGTAAATTCTTTTGTGGAATATCCATAGATACATTAGCAAGAGAATCCCTCTATGAGGGTCTGAAGTTAGAAAGTGATGACTTAAACCGTATTACTAATTCAGAACTGTATCAGAGATTCCTAACAAGATGTGTAGATTACATAGCTAGATCTCCTAAAACAGAATTCCAAATAAAGAAATATCTTCATGATCTAAGATTCAAAAAGAAAGATATTTGGTTTACAGAAAATATAGATATTGAGTGGGAAGATATGTTCGAAAGAATATTAACTCAATTAACTAAATACAAATACATTGACGATGAAAACTATGCTCGATTGTTTGTACAAAGTAGATTAAGACTTAAACCTAGAGGTAAGAGTGTATTAATAGGAGAATTACTTTCTAAAGGAGTAAACAAAGAGATAGCAGAGGGAGTATGTGAAGAAGAGGTTGAGGATGAATATTCTCTTTTGTTAAGAACATATCAAAAACGTTTCAAAGAAAAGAAATTTGATAGAAGAGATAGTAAAATGGTTGGATATTTACTTCGTAAGGGATTCTCGTGGGACTTAATTGAAAAGCTAGAACAAGATGACTCTAAAGAGTAAAAGTAATTGGAATTTACCAGAAAAAATTGAATTAGAGAATGTATTAAGTTTTCTTCTTAAAAAGAGGGAAATCTCAGATGAAGAGAGTTTTCTTTCTCCATCCCTTTCTGATGTACCATCTTTTAATTCTATGTATGATACATCTACTGCTGCAAAGAAAATTCTAGAAGCAATCAAGTGTGGTAAGAAGATAGTAATTCATGGAGACTTTGATGCTGATGGGATATCTTCTGTTAGTTTACTTTGGGAATTCCTTTTTAAAGAATTACCTGAATATATAGATATGAAAGTAGATGTAGTACCTTACATACCAAGTAGAGTAGATCAAGGATATGGATTAACAAAATCCTCAATAGAGGACATGGTTGGTATTGGGGCACAATTAATAATTTCTGTAGATTGTGGTATTAGGGATAAGGAGTTGATTAGGGAATATACCAAGAGTAAGGGGTTGGAATTTTTAATAACTGATCATCATCAACCGCCAGAAGATTTACTTAATGATCTAGATTACACAGTAGTTCACCCTATGTATCCAGGTAAAGAATATGAATATCAATCAGTATGTGGAGCATTCGTTACTTTCATGCTTGTACAGGCAATTAAAGAAGAGGTTGGGGTTGATTCTAGTATTCGTGAGGATACAAGAGGCTTAGATCTAGTAGCTCTAGCAACTGTTACTGATATTATGCCATTAATGGGGTGTAACAGAGCAGTGGTAACATATGGTATTAAGCAAATTCAAAGGGGATCACGTATTGGGTTAAATGAGTTAGTCAAAGTTTCAGGTATAGAATCCTCAGAACTAGACAGCTATCACCTTGGATATATATTAGGGCCAAGAATCAATGCCGCAGGTAGAATAGGGTCTCCATTAGATGCCGTAAAGATGCTGGTAAGTGACAAACCTGGGGTGTGTAGCAAGATAGCTAACATACTTAATGAAACTAATTTCCAAAGACAATATATGACTCAAAGCAGTATAGAAGAAGCCGAGGGTATGATATCTGAAGATAATACTCAGAAATTACTCTTTGTAGTTGGTGATAACTGGCATGAAGGAATAGTTGGATTGGTTGCTGGTAAGCTTAATGAAAAATATCATAGACCAGTACTTGTTGGCACAAGAACAGACGAAGGTATTCGTGGTTCTGCAAGGAGTATAGAGGGGTTTAATGTGACTGATGCACTCTCTAGATGTAGTGAATATTTAGATCGGTATGGGGGTCATGAACAAGCTGCTGGATTTACCGTAAAAAATGGTATGGAGAAAGAATTTGCCAATTGTATTCATGAAATATCTGAAAAAGAAATATCTGAAGAACAACTTACAAAAAATATTTACATAGATTTAAACCTTAAAACAGATGATATCTCTGTTGAATTAGCAAAGACATTAGACAAAATGAAACCATATGGGAATGGTAATACAAAGCCATTAATAGCACTAACAGATCTAGTCGTATTCAAAAAACAGATAATGGGGAAATTAGGAAATCATATGAAATTAATATGCAAAGGAGAAGGTATAGATTTGATTACCCTAGTAATGTTTAACTGTACAGAGGATATCGAAGAGATATTAGTAGATAGCAAGATTGATGTAATAGGAGGGGTAGGTATAAATACATGGAATGGTAATCAAGAAATACAATTCCTTGTAAAGGAGTGGAGATTTAAAGTATAATGAGAATGTGACAGTGCAAAATGTATAAAGAGGTCCACAAGACAATCGGGGTGGCACCGCGGTAGAGATATCGTCCCCTTTCCAGTGAAGATATATGTATCTTTAATGGAGAGGGGATTTTTTATTTAATTATTTACATCACAATCATGGAAAGAACATTAGTAAAAGATCTAAAAGAATACATAGGTAAGGAAGTAAGAGTAAGGGGTAGGGTAGATACCATTAGAGATCAAGGAAAGATAATATTTGTAATACTTCGAGATAGAACAGGAAAAGTACAAACTGTTGCATGGCATGGTGATGAAGAGGTCTTTAAAACTGCAAAAACATTAATACACGAATCTGTAATAGATATTCAGGGAGAGGTTAAAGAAGCAAAACAAGTTGCAAGTGGATATGAAATAGGGATTAAATCATTAAAGATTGATTCTGTCTCTTTAACACCATTACCAATTGTCATAGAAGAAGCATATACAAATAATATATCTGCTCTAGATAGGAGATTAGATTACAGATGGATAGATTTAAGAAGCGAAAAGAACTCCCTTATGATGGATGTCGCTACTACAATGGGTCACTCTCTAAGGACATACTGTATAGAGAACAATTTTAAAGAGATTCAAGCTCCAAGAATAATTAGAGCAGCTAGTGAATCAGGTGCTAATGTATTTGAGGTTAAATATTTTGATAAAAAAGCATACCTAGCTCAATCACCACAGTTTCATAAACAGATGGGAATAGCATCTGACCTTGAAAGGGTATTCAATATGGGTCCTGTATTTAGAGCAGAGAAATCATTTACTACTCGTCATTTAACTGAGTATACAAGCTTTGATGTAGAGATGGGATATATAGATTCATATAAAGATGTCTGTATATTTGAACAAGAGATGCTTAAGAAAATGATTAATGATGTAAAAGAGAAACATGGTGATGATATTAAAAGGATTTTAGGTATTGAGGTTAAAGTTCCTCAAGGAGATTTCCCTTATCTTACAGTAAAGGAAGCTAAAGAAAAATTAGCTAAAGCTGGTATTCCAAGTAAGGATACGGGAGATTTCTCTCCAGAAGAAGAGAAGGCAATAGGGGAAATAATAGAGAAAGAGACAGGTTCTGAGTTCGTATTCATGATAGATTACCCTCATGCTAGAAGAGCTTTTTATCATATGAAAAATGAAAATGATTCTACATTAGCAGAAGGTTTTGATCTTTTCTGGAAGGGATTAGAGATTACAACTGGTGCTCAAAGAGAACACAGATTGGAAAATCTTATGGAGAATGCAAAAGAAAGAGGCATTGGAGAGGAATCATTGTCTGATTACTTTGAATATTTTAAATATGGTTGTCCACCTCATGGAGGTTTTGCAATTGGTACAGAGAGACTCCTTATGAAAATGCTAGGTTTTTCTAGTGTACTAGAGACAACATATCTACCAAATACTCCAAATAGATTAGGGAAATTGCTTGCTAGAAAGTAAGAAAAAAGTGTTTAATATATGATAATATCAGAGAGTAATATTTCCAGATATTTTCATGTCTAATACACTACTTTCAGTAAACAAAGAAAAGGTTCTTTCGCAGGAGAGATATGATGAAAAGCTTTTTAAACAAGCATATAAAGCTGGTCTAGAAGCTAAGGAAATGGAAAAGAAAAAAAAGAAAAGAAATCTCTTAATGAGAATCTTTATATCTTTCTTTTCAATACTTTTAGTTTCTGTAGGAATATATCTTCTACTTTCTTTAAGGAAAGAGAAAATAGAATATACAGAATCATTAGAAATTCCTAGAAGTCTTACCTATGATACTGTTGAATATGAGGTCTCTACAGATGAGACATATTTAGACATATCTCCAAAAAACATCTCCGCTTTAAGTGCTTTGGTATATAACCCAGAGAATGGATATATTATATATGAAAAGGATATTCATACTAAAAGACAAATAGCTAGTATTACAAAATTACTTTCGGTATTGGTTGCATTGGATACGTATGATTTAGAAGAGGTCATAGAAGTAGATACTTCAAATATTCCTGAGGATCTAAGTTGGACTTTAGGTCTGGAGGCTGGTGATCGTATTAAGGTTGACTATTTACTCAAATCAATGCTGATTAGTTCTTACAATGATACAGCATATATTCTTGCGAATGCATATCCCAATGGTGGGTACAAAGGTTTTGTAGAAGCTATGAATGTGAAGGCATTTCAACTTCGAATGGTAGATAGTAAGTTTGATAACCCTGCAGGACTTGATAGCGAAAACAATATCTCTACAGCATATGATGTAGCTCTTTTAGCTAGGGCTTCTTTAAACAAGGAATATATATTAGAGATGGTTAATAAAGGTAGTACAAGTATATCGTGGTATGAAGGAGAGGAGTTGAAAGATGAAACAATATCTTCAACTAATCAATTGTATGGAGTAAATAAATATGTAAGAGGATTGAAAACAGGTATAACAGATTTAGCAGGACAATGCTTTGTAGGATATTTTGTATATTCGAATGAAAAGAAGCTTGTTACAGTAGTTCTTAACTCTCAAGATAGATTTACAGATACTCAGAACTTAGAAAGACTAAGTAGGGATATACTAGAAAGATAAGAGACTACTCTCTTTGATTGGAGCAGGAGGTAATTCGATCTTGTCTTGAACGATACCGTAGTTAATCGCTGGGTAATAAATAAAGAAATCAGCCCTTTCTCCACCTTTCAATTCTGCTTGTCCTTCTACCATATATACTGGTTGTAAGAAAGGTTGTTC
>CAYOME010000016.1:0-2203 GCA_964405015.1 uncultured Candidatus Saccharibacteria bacterium | reverse complement strand
CTTTCAATTCTGCTTGTCCTTCTACCATATATACTGGTTGTAAGAAAGGTTGTTCTGTTTGTCCTTCGTAGTAAGTAATATACATATTGTCTACTCTAAACTTGTTAACTGTTTGTGGAGTATATTGAGTAACTTCATCTCCGGTGCTATTTAAGTAAACTAAACTTCCTTCACCTTCTTGTATTTTTTGTAAGGCTAATGATGGTGAAAGTAATTCATATGTACCACAGCCTTCAATCTCTACTGGCCAAGTAGCATATTCAATCTGATATATATTTGGCAAAACCTTAGTTACATTGTCCTTTGGTCCTACATATACTGAGATATTTGTTTTAACAGGATTTTGATATGTCATTAAGGTACTAAAATTGTAAACATCAACTCTTTCATCATTGATAATAGTTTCTCCTGTTTCGTAAGTAAGATTCTTAGATGTTAAACTATCAACCATCTTGTCTGCACCTTCAAGATTTGTAGCAATGGAAATCATTGGGACTTTACGTAAGAAATCTATCCTTATGAGCTCGGCATTTATCAATGATTCTGCTTGAGAGAATGAACCATCAGGATTAATATCTACAAGATGAACCGTTGGAGGAACATCAGTATATACTTGATCTAATACTCCTAAGCTTCTTAGGGCATTTGTAGCCATTGCAGGAGCTTCTTTCTCGGTAGGTAGATCAACCTCTCTTCTAAGATTTCGAATTTTCTCGTAATCAGTCTTAAGAGTGAAATTCAAATCCCTAGCTCTAATGTTTAAACTCCTTTTTGTCTCGTTATCTACCCATATATATCCAGTTGTTCCCTGTCGAACTACTTTCTCAGGATCAAAGCCTAATTTCTTAGCTAAAATCTTTGCTTCTGCTTGAGAGTTAATAATCTGTCCTAAGTTTGGATATTTGTATACATTAACAATATTAGGAAGACTATCTACTTTTCCACTATCTGTTTGTAATTCAAATATCATTTCTGAATCAGGATTAACCTCAATTGAGGGTATTACTAATTTATTCTCTAAGAACTCCTCTCTTTTTTCTGTACATGCAAAATTCGCGGTTAAATATTCAGGAGGTAGGGTTGTTTCTTTTGAAGAAAAGAGAATCCACAAGACTAAAACAAAAAAGCCAATTGCAATTAATGCTATTACTCCAAATCTTTTAGTCCAGAATGCTGCTTCAGTTAATGTCATGGTATAATCATAACAGTGTATATATGTTATATCAACCTAATTTTATACCACTTTCTTTAGAATGAGAACAGAGCAGGAAAATATTCAAATAGCTAGTTTACTTTTTCCTGAAGTAAAGGAGACTGTAGAAGATGTATTCAAAAAATACCCAAAGAGAAATTTAGATGAGAATCAGTTAGTTCTAAGATTCGCACCTAGTCCTACTGGCTTTATTCAATTAGGAAATGTATATGCTTGCTTAATAGGGTATTTATTGGCAAAAAAATCATCAGGAGTGTTCATTCTTAGGATTGAGGATACAGACAAGAAAAGAGAAGTAGAAAATGGGATATCACAGATAGTTGAGGCAATGAAGGGATTTGATATTCATTTTGATGAAGGTATGGTTGACGATGACAAGAGTAAGGGGGAGTATGGCCCATATGTTCAGAGTCAAAGGGTTGATATATACAAAGTCTTCGCTAAAGATCTTGTAGAGAAGGGTAGTGCATATCCATGTTTTGCAACTGAGGAAGAGTTGGAGCAAATTAGAAATGAACAGAATGAGAAAGGTGTACGTACTGGTTACTACGGCATGTATGCGAAATGGAGAGATGCATCTTTTGAAGATATTAAGAATGCTTTAGATGATGGCAAATCTTTTGTAATTAGATTAAGGTCTACTGGTAATATTGAAAACAAGATTACATGTAAAGACCTTATTAAAGGTGGAGTGACTATTTCTGAAAATGATATGGATACGGTATTACTTAAATCTAATGGGATACCTACATATCATTTTGCTCATCCAATCGATGATATTTTGATGGATATCTCATATGTCATCAGGGGTGATGAGTGGTTTGCATCACAAGCATTGCATATGGAAATATTCGAAGCTTTAGGTTTCAAGCAAATTCAATATGCTCATCTATCTCCCCTTATGAAAATGGATGGGGGCGGGAAGAGAAAACTAAGTAAGAGAAAAGATCCTGAGGCAGCTATTTCATACTACATTGAGAATGGTTTCCC
>CAYOME010000015.1:0-15240 GCA_964405015.1 uncultured Candidatus Saccharibacteria bacterium | reverse complement strand
AAGATAACATAATTGAAATATACAAATGTCAGATAAAGATGAATTAATAAAGAAAGCTCAAGAGGATATTGAAACTGAGAATGCAGATTCAACATCAGAAGTACCTTCTGTGTTACAAGAAGATAGTGATTTGGATTTTGATATTTCATTCAAACCTGGAGAGGTAATGCCTCGTTCCATTGTTGATGAAATGAAATCCAACTATATTGATTACTCTATGTCTGTCATTGTTGCTCGTGCTCTTCCTGAAGTAAAAGATGGATTAAAGCCATCTCAAAGAAGAATCTTAGTTGCAATGAATGATCTAGCTCTTTCTCCTACAGCTCATTACAGAAAATGTGCAAAGATTGCTGGTGATACTTCTGGTAACTATCATCCACATGGAGAGAGTGTTGTATATCCTACATTAGTAAAATTAGCTCAAGACTTCTCTACTAGATATTTACTAGTAGATGGTCAAGGTAACTTCGGAAGTATTGATGGTGATCCTGCAGCTGCAATGAGATATACAGAGGCTAGAATGGGTAAAATTACTCCAGAGCTTTTAAAAGACTTAAACAAAGGTACCGTTACATATATCCAAAACTATGATGGTACAAGATTAGAACCTACAATATTACCTGCTCTTTTCCCAAACCTGTTAGCAAATGGTAGTCAGGGTATAGCTGTAGGTATGGCAACACAAATACCTCCACATAACCTTGGTGAGTTAATAGATGCTCTTCAAGAGATGATCTCAAGGAAGAATAGATGGGAAGGTACTGCAATATACAATGAACTTAGGAAAGCAAAAGAGTCTAAGGAGGTTATTCCACAGACCCTAAGTTCCAAACCTGAAGATTACCTTGAAAGCTATGTAAATACCAACGATTTAGAATATTCAAAAGCAATAGAGGAAATAAGGAGTAGATTAGAAGAGAAGGGTGAGGTCTTGTATCCTGATTTTAAATCTGAAATATCCCCGGAGGAGTTAATAAAGATAATTCCTGGACCTGATTTCCCTACAGGAGGAACAATATATGACAGAGATGAGATATTGAATGCATATGCAACAGGTAGAGGTAAGATCTTACAAAGAGCGCAAGCTTCTATAGTAGAGGGTAAACAGGGTAAATATCAGATTGTTGTTACAGAGATTCCATACCAGGTAAACAAGGCCTTTATGATTGAAAAGATAGCTGATTTAGTTAGAGATAAAAAGATTACTGGTATTGCAGATATTAGAGATGAGTCTAACAAAGATGGAATTAGGGTAGTAATAATTCTTAAAAAGGATGCCCAACCTAAGGCTGTATTAAACAAGCTGTATAAATATACAGAGATGCAAAAGACCTTTAATGCAAATATGATTGCATTAGTAGATCAAGAACCTATCACTCTTTCACTAAAGAGAATGTTAGAGTTATTCCTTTCTTTTAGAATCACAGTTACAGTCAGAAGGTATGAGTATGATCTAGCAGAGGCTAGATATCATGCACATATCTTAGAGGGTTTGTTAAAAGCTTTGGATGTATTGGATGAGGTAATTGCAACAATTAGAGGTTCTAAAACACAAGAGAGTGCTAAGACAAACTTAATGGACAAATTCAAATTTACGGATGTTCAAGCTCAAGCAATCTTGGATATGCAACTTAGAAGGTTAGCTGCATTGGAAAGAATGAAATTACAAAATGATTACAAAGAGACAAAAGCAAAGATAATTGAATACAATGAGGTATTAGATAGTCAAGATAGGATATTGGAGATCATTAGTAAGGATTTAGAAGAAATTAAGGAAAAGTATGGAGATAAGAGAAGGACTAAGGTTGTAAAGGGTAAGATTGATGATATATCTGAAGAAGATATGATAGCTCAAGAAGAGACCTTGATAACCATTACTCACTCTGGATATGTTAAGAGGCTTCCACCTTCTACATATCAGACACAAAAAAGAGGTGGTAAGGGAGTATCTGGAGGAGAAACTAAGGAAGGTGATTTCATTGAGCATGTATTACTTTGTAATACTCACGATGAACTACTTCTTTTCACTAATAAGGGAAGAGTCTTCTATACAAGGATATTTGAAATCCCTGAATATGGTAGAACTGCAAAGGGTATTCCTTTGATTAATCTTGTACAGTTAGATCAAAATGAAATAATTACCTCTATTCTAACTAGAGATCCTAAGGGTGGAGTTATGGGTTCTGAAGAGGTTCAAGAGGGTCAGGATGAGGTTGTTGTAGAGAGAAAAGATTTTAAATATTTCTTAATGGTTACTAAGGGTGGAGTTATTAAAAAGACTAACTTGAGTGAATTTGCGAAGATTCGTTCGAATGGTTTAACGGCTATTAAACTTGAGATGAATGATGAACTAATATGGGTAAAACCAACAACAGGTGAGGATGAAATAATTCTTGTCACTGCAGATGGTAAATCTATTAGATTTAGTGAAAAGGATGTGAGACCTTTAGGTAGAAGTACAAGAGGTGTTACAGCTATGAAATTTAAATCTGATACAGATCATATTGTTGGTATGGGTGTAGTAAGAGCTAATGAGAACAGGTTGTTTACTCTTTCAGAGAAGGGCTATGGTAAGATGACTTCTCTTAAGGAATACGCTATTCAAAAGAGAGGTGGTACTGGTATCTTTACTTTTAGAGTAACTGCTAAAACAGGTAAGATATCTGTAGCTAGGGTACTTGATCATCCTAAAGCTGAGATTGTAGTTATTTCTGAAAAGAGTAAGGTTATTAGATCTTCTATAGATGCTATTCCTACTCTTGGTAGACAAACTAGTGGTGTTAAGGTTATGAAGATTGGAGATGATGATAGGGTAGCTACTATGGCTATTCTTTAGATATGTTGGATTGACAACTAATCTTAGTAGTATTATCATCTTAAATAATTTGAAGTCGTAAATATATGCAAATTGTTCCGGCAAATATCGATCATGCTGAATACATTAGTAACGAACTTGCAAATTACTTCAGTAATGCCAATACCGGATTCGGATATCCTAAATACAAGGATGATAGAGAGCTAATGCATAAACATATTACAAAGAGACTTTCTTCTGAAGATTCAGGACATACATATTTCATAGCAGAAGATGACAATGGAAACTCCCTTGGTTTTGTCAACCTAATGATTGACGAATTCGAAAGTGGAAGTATAACAATGATAATAGGGGAAGATGAAAATATTAGGAAGTTACTTTTTGAATACTCTCTAACATATTTTAAAAATATGCAGATAAAGAGGGTGCAACTTGAAGTACTCTTCAATGATACAACTATCACTAAACTTCTCGAGGGTTTAGATAGTGAAGCAATTTTAACTAGGTATAGAATTAATTTAAGTTAATAATATATGATTAACGAATTAACTGGGCTTGATGAACTAAAAGTAGTTGAGAATGAATTAGCAAAAGTAGGATTAAACTCGGAAACCACGACTTGTTGTGCAACAGGAACCTGTTCATAAAGACGATAAGGAATTAAGAAATATTCTTAGAACGAAGATTGAGTCTCTTTTTCAATTACCTTCTTCTTCTTCCACCACTAAAGATTTAATATATACAGTAGAGGATTATTTCTGGCCTTCGCTTGTATATTTCTATCTCCAATCAAATCAAAAAGATTTTAAACAATATCTACTAAACATAGACCTTGGTTCAGCAGAGTATTTAAACGTAACTAAAAGAGTTGAGAATTTTCTCAATACTATTTTAAATGAGGGTATTACAAATGCGGAGAAAGTTCTAGGAGATATACATCCTTACTTCTCGACGAAGTTTCTTACAAAAGGGAAAGTTAAATATAGAAAATATCCTGATTATTATGATAATTTAACAAATCTTATCCACGAGATAATACCTGATTATAAGAAATACCTCCCAAGTATCACTAGAGAACCGGGAGATTTTATTCTACGGGAATATATTGATATTAAGAAAGAAACAAACGATGAGAATATAATCCGTGAATATTATTATAATCTTGGCAGATTCATTCCAATTCTTTTACTTCTAAGAGCAATTGATATAAATGCTGAGAATGTAATAGTCAATTTACCATACCCAATATTCTTTGATTTGGAATCAATATTTTCAGGAGAGTTTGAGCCCAGCATAGAGAAGTACAGTATTAAAAATACAGGGATAATTAAATTAACAGAAACAGATGATAGTAGTGTAATATCCGGTGGAATTGGAATAAAAAACAGTTACCTGAAACCAATAATCTACATTAAAGATGGTAATCCACAAATAAAATGGAAAGTTCCCTCTTTAGGAAAATATGATAATATTCCAGTATTAAAAGGGTCTGATGTTAAGCCAAATGAATATTTAGATAAAATAGTAAATGGCTTTCGCGATACTGTTCAAAAGATACTCCTTAGAAAAAATCCTTTATCTTCTCTCTTAGATAAAAATGTTGATACTTTTACAAGAGTTATCTTACGTCCGACAAGAGTTTACAGATTAATGATACTTAAAAGCTTCTATCCCCAGATATATCTGAATCAGGATTTGTTAAGTTTCTTCAATGAAGAGTTAAGTAATAGTAGATATCTCTATGATGTCTTTCCTGATACGGTTGTTACAAATGAAATTAATAGTGTTTCAAATTTATTAGTACCGGTATTCTATTCTAATATCTTTGGAAAGGAGATTCTATTTCCTAATGATAAAGTTGTGGGGAAATTTAGGATCTCACAATATGATGTCTGGCAGAAATATTTAAATAATGTTCTAAATGAAGAATTTTTTATTAAACAGAAAGAAATTCTTACTGAAAGTGTGAAGGAGAAATAAATAGACACTGATAAAAGATCTCTTGTATATAACTCAAAAGGAAAGTATAATCTGCGGTTCTTTTTTAATGTATGTAATAACGATTTTATTTCATTTACATACTTAATAAATAGTGTGTTCTATCTATCTAGGATTGAATAAAGGATCAAGGAATTGATACTTTAAAAATCTTAGATAGGAGGAAAGAGAATGAAGATCCGAAACCCACTTGAAAAGTGGGAAAGGAAGGGGTGGTTAATCCTCTTCCAATTACTTCTTTTGGCAACCGCAATTGCGGTTGTCATGTCTTTATTCGGTTAGTTCCTAGGTCTGGTGAGCAGACTATCTCGTCCTTACCAGACCTAGGTTTTTAGAACACACTATTTAAATTTCTCACTAGCAGATACTCTATTTAATCCCGAAAAGCTTAGATGTATTTTATATTCATCTTCATTATTTGTTTTCTTTTTGTTTCTTACCTTAGTATTCGATGTATTCTTAAGTATTTCATGCAATATCTTTTCATACATTTCTAATCTATTTAGTATCTCTTTTATTTCTATCTCTGATGTATTCATATTTCCTAAATACTAAATTTATTTAGAATATTCTTTTCTCTTTTCTTTATCACAAAGCTTAGAAGATATTAGATCTGTGTTAAGAGTTACTCTCCTAACATCATCAATATTTATTTCAACCCTATCCAACCTATCCCTATTCAAATTCTCTCTTGCTCTTAATTCCAAGACATTCCTATCTATACAATCCAGTCTTTCATTCATTTTGTTAAATGAAAGTTCATACAAATTTCCTTTTTCTTTAAGATATTCAATATCTTCTTCAATTGTTTTAAAATGATTAGCTATTAATTCGAAATTATTAGCCAATATTTCTTCTAGGTTTTCAAATCTTTTATCAAAATTAAGAAATCTATTATCAATATTCTCGAACTTCTCTTTAAATAGGTCTTTAATATTTTTTAGATCCTCTTTTGTTAAAGACATATGTATATATATTTAAAATTTAAATACCACTGTAGTAGGGGGAAAGATCTCTAGTATTGGGGATATTTAAATATATCAGGTATGAATATATACTTCCTGACCTATATAGACATAGGGTTGAGCTTGTAATTTTTTGTTAATGAGAGTTTCTCTCTAATGCCTTTGCATACTCATCAATTATCTCGTCGAGGATATCCCTTGGGAATGATTTATCATTTAACATCTTTACTGCCGTCATATTACCCTCATCTCCTTCTTTCTTAATTAATTCATCGACGATTACGAAGACTGTTCTCTTTCTGGAGATTTGATCTAAGACAATAGACCATTGAGTAAATTCTTCTTTGGTTAGGAGTTTACTTCCTAATTTTTTTTGTACTGCTAATGATATAACATCGAGGTATGCAATTGCATTTGAATACTCTAAATATTGGGTAATTGTTTCTTTAGTAAGGAAATCTTTAGGTTTAACTTTGTCAACGATATCAACTATATCCTCTGATTCTCCAAGGTATAGGATTAATTCGCTTGTATATGGAGAAAAGTCATATCTCTCAAAAAATATATCTGGAAGCTCTTTTGCATCTTTAAAAATTTTATATGTAGTTCTTGTAGATATCTCTTTGCAAAGGAGTGTATAGAATGTACGAAGGAGCAGTATTTTTTCATGTTTAGGAAGTATTGTACTAAGTCCATAGATATGTTTTGTAAAAAATCTACTTATCTGTACATATTTGTCTGCCTCATCTCCTACTAATAGCTCTATTAGTTTCTGTGGTAATACCTCTAAAGATCTTTTTCTTAATTCCTGCAATTCTCTCTTTGTTAAAAGTCCATTTTCACTTGCTTTGGGTGAATACAGGGTTAAGATCTCCCAAACATCAAATGGGGATTTAGCATTTGTTACTACAAATGAATATGTGTCATATACGAAGTTTTTTAATTCTTCTTCAGAGAAAATATCTTTTAGTCCTTCCTTATTAAGCAATATTTCAATTCCTTGATAGTTACCTTTTTTAGTTTTATCCATGATCTCTGAATATATTTTTCTTTTCATACTATCGAAGATTTCCTCTTCCAATCTTTGATCAAGATATCCTTCTTCTACAAGAGCCTTTATTTCTGAATATGTTTTTGCTGCGTGTTTAAAGTTATAACCATTGAAATCATTAAAAATATTTTGAAAGTAGTAGTTATGAACATCGCTCATTAATTGACGATAATTTGAGTCTGACAATATGGAATGATCATGAGAGATATGTAATATGTTTATTATCTTTTCAATACGATCTGATGTATCTATTGGTTCTAACGGTTGTATTAGCAATTTTAAATCTGATGTTAATTGAAAATATATCTGTTGACTTATATATCCTCTTTCTTCTTCAGAAAGAATATCTCTCATTTCTCTAGTATTTGAGAGTGTATTACCCAACGCTTCGTATTGACCTGTCGGTAGATATTTATCAAGATAGTAATCTGATACTCTTCTTCTCAATACACTTGAGAGTTGAGGGTCTTCACAATCTACAATCCAACTAACTACACGGAAATTTTCCCAGTTTAAATATCTTACTGTTGCCTCTGAAAACAATTCAAAGTATGGAGAGAAGACTTCTTCGTCATCTTCAGTATGTGAGGCATATACCTGAGCAAGATATAAACTAATTGCATGATTCTTTCTATCCTTTAGTCCTTCTAACTCTTCTCGTGTAAGGTCTTCATTTGATGATATCTCAGTAAGTAGAAGAATCATTTCTTCTTTAAGTGTATCAAATGGTTCTTTATTTGCTTTATCTTTTTGATCTGGCATTATTAATACAAATGGTTCATGTTTAAATATTTATTATTTAGATCGTCTATTTTCAATTGCTCTACCAACGCCAACAATGATATCTTCTTTTATTTTAACAGGAAGTACATTGCTATTATCTAAGGCACTCAAAGCTTGAGCACGATCCTTTTCTTCCATTCTCATCAATCTGTCTACATTTAATGCAACTAGAATCATAGGATAGATATCGGTGTACAAGGTTTCAGACCATTGTGTTAATTCTAATGGGTTAAGGGTACTACTAATGAATTTACCTTCTACTTCTCTTTTTATTACATCTAAGTAAGCTAATGCATTCTCGTCTTCAAGATATGTTTGTATATTGTTGTTATGAATAAAGTCTTTTGGGTTTACAGTATCACCAAGCTCTCTTATCTTTTCAACATTGCTGTAGAAATTAATTAATTTGTTTATTTCATAGAAATATGTTGTTCCTATAAAAAAATTTTCGTCAAGTGTACCTACCTCTGGGAAGAACTCTACGGATGTTAATCCTGAGATCTTTTCAGTTAGTAGGGTATAGAAAGTACGAAGTAGAGGTCCTCTTTCTTCGTCTGGGATTATGGACTTTACCTTATATAAATTAATATTTATAAATCTTTTTAGTATTGCGATTTTAAATTCCTCTTCCCCAGTTAATAGGTCAATTAATTTTTGAGGAAGTACTTCTAAACATTTCCCATATATTTCCTCATATTGATCTTTTGAAAGTAATCCACTAATCTTCGCTTCAAATATGTCAATACTAAAGATTCTCCAGAGATCGTATATTGATTGGGCATTTTCAACATTATATGTGTATGCTTTATAGACAATATCCTCTGCATCTTCATTTGGGAATAGGGATTTCAATCTGTCATTCTTTAATATTTCTCTTATTTGGTCAAAATCAAGAGTTGAAGAAAGGGAAATAATCTCAGAATATACCTTTCCAAGTAAAGCTTTCTTTACCTGTTTCTCAACACCTTCGGTTAACAAACATTTCTCTGTTAGGAAATGAACACTTTCTAATTGAGTAATAGCAGTGGAAAGATCTGTTGCATTGATGATATTGGCAATATATAGCTGTTGGACATCTTGCATAACCTGATTATATTGCTCATCACTGATTAATCTAACATTTCTGGCTAAATTCAATAGTGTCCTAACGTTCTCTAAAGATTCTTCTGAAGAGATACCTTCACCATCTTCAGATATGGTAATACTATTTGTTAGTTTAGCTTTTAATTCTGGATATACTCTTGAGTAAATATAATTTTCTCCTTCATGTCCCAAGAATCTATAAATATCACGATTCTCGTAAAGAATTCTACCCATTTCTTCATATCTTAGATTTTCTAAAGACTCATGTATGAAATGTTCAGCAAGTCTTGTTTTTAAGGCCTTTGCCAATTCCTCATCTTTACATGTAGCTATCCAAACTGCTGTTGCGTAATCTCCAGCAGTAAGATATGTATCTAACTCATTGAAAAAGATCTGATGTAATTTAGATTCTTCATCCTCATTCTCTGGATTCTCTGCAGACAAACCCCATTGAGAAATTCTATATAAGAGTATTGCTTCATCCTTTTCATCTAATAGCGATTGTCTTTCTTCTTCTGATATTTCCTCTTCTGAGGTTATTTTTGTTAGGAGGCCTCTTAATGAGTTCTCCAATTCTTCTTGGGGAGTAATTAATTTTGGATCTTGACTATCCATATTAAAAATTATAGTAATTTAGTTCCTTTTCTTTGGGCATTTCTTTTTTTTGATGCAGTCCTTATCTGTTGTTCGATATCTATATACAAACCGAATTCCTTTGCTTTCCTTATTAATTCCATTGCCTTTTCTGCTTCTCCCATATCAAAATACTTTTGAGCTTTTCTAGAGATACGTTCACTTGCGAATTGTCTTAGTCTCTTTACTCCTTCTTCCCTTAAGTGAAGGTCGTGAATACTCTTTCCAGAAAGCAATAACTGAATATTTTCCAAGGATCCTCTTTCTAAATCCTCTTCAATATTTTTTTCATACATTCCATATGTATGAGAATGTAGTAGGTTATCTAATGTATATATGCGATCCTTATCATCAGCATAGAACATTCTTTCGGATTTAATTATTTCAATGTTTTTATATACTTCCTCAAATTTCCCTTCTTGAAGAAGATTCTTAAAATGATTGTAAAGTAAAACAAAGGCCCTTTCTTTAAATTTTTCTCCTTCCTCTATACCTTGCCTATTTAATATTTTCAAAATCTCAGAGATATCTGAATATCTACCTCCTTTAATATGTTCAGAGATAGTCTCTTCAAAGAATCTTTCAAATGCAAAGTAGTGCAACTTCTCATATTCTTCTTCAGAACAATATGGAGTGCGATTACGTAAATAATCGAAGATGGAAGAGATTTGTAAGTACTGACGATTTAAAACAAGCTCCTTTATATGTTCCTCCATACCATTGAAAAGTTCTTTCTGGACTTTGATAAGGACAGAATAAGGAAGGATCTTTCTTTTGTTTAAATCCAAAAGAATTCTATCCGTATCCCACGGTCCTTGGTAGTAGTAGGTTGGTAGGAGAGCATCAACTAAGCTTTGGGCAAAATCAACCTCAAGCTGAGCTTTTCGATCTTCACTAAAGAGAGTTCCCTTGCTTGCAGCTTTAAATTTTGCGGCTGCTTGCTCATATCGACCACCCTTTGCATCATTTTCTATCTGTTCCAAGAGCTTATCGTATATTTCTGTCTCTTCTATATTCTTAAGCAAGTGCCCACATTTTTCTAATACAAGCAAAGTTGATTTGTTGTAATCTGATGTATCTCTTTTATTTTCATATGCTTGTCTTAATATACCTGTGTAATCTCTGTAATGTTTTGAAAAACCTCTTTGAAATTTTAGCTGAGACCACAAATCAGTATTACCTTCTTCAGCAATTTCTAATACGAATGATGAGAATTCCAAGAATTCTACTAGTTCATCAATCCTAAATCGTGTATCAATTCTTCCATGTAACTCTTTTGGATCAAGGAAATCACTATTAGCATATACCTGCTTTGCTCTTGAGTAGAGTAGGCCATAGAGAGATTCTATTACTGTGCTTTTCTGTTCTGGAGTTAGTGTCTTGTCTTCTTCTGCAAGATCATGTCTAACAATATCTCTTAGGCTAGAATATCTATTACTTACTCCCTCATCTAGGGTATTTACTAATACCTTAGGCAATGTTAATACGGCATTATTAAATATTTCTTCTCTTTGTTGCTCTGTTATCAACCCTTTTTTGGCTGCAATGTCTGAGTATTTAGTTAATATATTTTTTATTAATTTATAGTCGGGGGTAGTTGATATTTTATATTGATATGCGTTATAGACGATATTATCCATCTCTTCTTCTGTAAATATCTTTTTCAAATGAGTATTTCCCCTTATTCGGGATATTAATCTGAAGTTGCTTGGTGAGAGTTCTAATATTTTTTCAAAAAGTGCTTTTTTAGAATCTTCTAGAATACTTTCCTTATCTTCAATTGGGAATATACCTAAAGATACAAGATCTTCGAGTTTTTCATAGTCACTTAGGAATGCCAAAAGATCTGGATTCCATATGTCACAACGAATTTTCTTTCCAAATACTTGATATATTCTTAGACTAAGAATATCTATATCATCTCCAACTAAAGGGGTATTTTCAAAGAGGTTTTTAATTTCTTCTAACATACAATCTCGTGCAGATTTATCTTCTTTTGGATAGAATTTCTTTTCAAAGAGAGTCTTCATTATTCTTGAAGATCTTAGGATTGAAAATTGAATTTTCAAGTATGATAATTGATCAGCGGAAAGAATTTCACAAATTTGGGGATCTCTTAATATCCTTTCTATTTCGTATTCTGATCTATCTGTACCCTCAACTATATCAGAAAGAGCTTCACATATACCTTGATTAAGAGAATTCTTAAGAACTTCATGTGTTAGAACCTTGTTTAGATTAATGACGTGTTGGTGATTACCACCAAGGAGAGAGTTATATGCCATATCTCCTACCATATCTATTATTTCTTGATCTAGGGTATAGTCAGCTTCGGGGATTACTTCCTCTGCAAGTTCACAGAGTTCAGTATCTGCAACACCAATTTTACCTATAATTGAGAGTCTTGCATCTCCAACTTCAATCTTTTCTTCCGAAAGTTTCTGTAATACATTTGTAATATATGTTTCTAATTCTAGAAGAATTCTAGTACGTGTTTCTTCTTGGGTAGTTTCTTGGTCTCTTTTGAATTTATCATCCTTACTATCACTCATGTGCATTAAAGAATAAATTTGGTGGCTAATTATCCCATAACTAAATAGGGGATACAATAGACAACGCAGTCTATACAAACTCTTTAGAAGATGCCACGAGCTTATGAAATAGTCCGATAGTTCAATAGTCGATACTAATTAAATGCAGCTTTCTTTAATTCTTCATCAATATCTATATATAGACCTAAGGTCTTTGTAGTTTTAAGTAGTTCAAATGCATCACGAGATTTTCCTTCTGAAATAAGCATCTGGCATTTGATAACTATTTGACCATGTACATAGGCTCTTAAATTCATTCTCTGAGAATCGGATAATTCAAGATCTTGAATGTATGGATCTTCTTCTAAAAGAGTCTTTATTCCGTTGTAATCACCATCCTCTAATTTATCAAGAATATTTGCCTCACATTCTCGATATGTATAACTGTCATACATTTCTTTCAAAGTAACGAGATCTTCTTCATTTAATATCTTATACTGTTCGATATTTTTAATAATGGAAAGAGTTTCTCTCAAGAAACCATTTCTTAAAGAATTTGATATCTCTCTATACACTATCTTGAAAGCAGAGTCTCTTGGTTCTAATAAATGTAGAGTTTCTAAATTTTCAATTTGAGTTAACAAATTTGATAATTCTTCATATGATTCATTCTTAAACATTGCTTCTACATATGAATCACAAACGATAGTAACAATCCCTGAGACTAATGCCTCACGATGTACCATACCAGGGAACAAGGAAGTAGATTGAAGATCCCTAACTACAGAATCAAGCATTTCATATTTTCCCTCTTTGAATAAAGAGATAAGAGTGTAGGGGAGGTAAATTGATAGTTTCTCCCCAACAATGCCTACTAGTGGATATTCAAGTAGTTCCTTAATGCTATCTAAATATGCCTCTGCATCTTTTACACCTTTAGTCTCCGTTATCTGATTTATTTCTTGAGCATAACGATCTGCATAGAAATTATAAATATCTCTTTTATCAAGCTCAAATGTCCTTATCATTGGACAGGACATAATTGCATTAAGATATTCAATTCCTAATCTATGTGAACCAGTGGATATCATTTCTTCTAAATTTTGCGTAGCTGGGCTATATGTGTGAGAATGCATCATCCATCCCATATTTCCAATTACATTTTCATTTAATCCCTTTATTGGTAATAGGTTGTATGCTGTTACAAAAAGTATAAATCTCTGAGGATATGACAACAAATCTCTCTCTGCTAACTTAGTAAGAAGATAATCATCACCATATTCATCATTTTTGTCTTCAACAAATGCGAGAAGCCTTTTAACTCTGTTCTTTTCCCTTTGTTTATCTGACAATCCATCAGTTGGTTCTGATTTTAACTCTCCTGTACAGTCTAAAATTCTTTTTTTAAAAATATCGTATACCACAGTTTGAAGTTCAGGTGTAGGATATATTTCAAATTGTTGAATTGAAGCTAATAACTCGATGCCTTCCTCAGTTCTGGAAAATATTTCAACTAATACATAGAGTCTAGGATCGGATATTATTAATGGTGCTTTTTCAAGGTTGGGGTATATTGCTTCAAGATATTCTTCGAGTTGTTTATCATTAATTTCTGCTTTTTCAAGATATTGATCAATATAGAAAGCCAAATCTTCTTGTGTTGGTTCGTCTTCGTTTAATACATTTTGAATATTGGTGGTTAATTCGGGTACTAGTTCTTGATTAAATAGACTGTTGTCTTCTAAGTTCTGATTATTTTGCCTTATGTCTCTTAAATCTCCCATTTATATTTGTTAACAATTTGAATGCATATATTATCTCATAGTAATTATAGTTGTTCAATGTATCTGGCTAATACCAAAGGCGAAGAGAGTAAACAGGGGAGGGCCGATAGTATTTATTTGGTTAATAGGAAGTAGTATAATTATGTATTCACAAGGAGGTGAATATGAAGGGTCTCTATAGCTTAGGGATCATTGCGGCAGTATTGGTACTGTCGTACTTTTTGATCCCATTAATCATTTTAGTACTCGAACTATTGCTCGAGTACTTTATCCCCATCCTCGTGGTGGGAATAATAATTGGGATCATTAAGTTTGTATCCAAATGATCCCTTCTCCAACCTCCCTATGGAGAAACTTTTGACTAGCGTAAGCTGTCACTTGTTTCGCAATTCCATAGGGAGGTATATTTTCTAAATATTTTTCAATATCTGTGTATCTCTATTTAGAGATGTCTTTTTGTTAGTCATTTTCACTAGATAGAGTAGAAGGGTTGGGATAGCCGATAGTATTTATCTTAAAGAGAAGATATAGTATAATCTGCCAATCACAAAAGGAGGTGATAAAATGGGAGCGATCTATCTTTTCGCGGCCCTAATTTCGGCTATTGCCGAAATTATCATGGCGATCCTTCGAGTATTGTTGTCATTCTGGGGGCTAATTGCCATCAGCGTGATCGCTATCCTACTCCTCATCTTGCTTCAGTAAGATGAGGAAAAGACCTCCCTATGGAGAAACTTTTGACTAGCGTAAGCTGTCACTGTTTCGCAATTCCATAGGGAGGTATATTTTTCTCTTACGCATATATGATATTCTCATTGTATGAAGCAATATATCTTTAAGATATGTATTACAATATTAATAGTAATATCCTTTTTCTTCTTTCCTAAACAACTATCAATATCTGAATTAACAGAAATACAAGAAGAAAAGACAGTAGAAGAGAGTAAAGTATTTCAAGTAGAAGATATTACAGATACAAGTAAGGCAGAGAAGGTACCTGTTGTTAAAAAAGATATACCGGTTAGTAATGATTGGTGGAAATATCCAGATGTAATATATGAATGTAAGAGGAATGGTAACGATTTGCTTGTATTAGTAAACAAGGAATACAAATTACCTAGTACATATGCTCCTGGAGATTTAGTAAAGGCTAGTAACAGTGGCATTAGAAGAGGTGAGAGCTACTATCTTAGATCAATCTTAATATCTGATTTAAAGGATATGATATTGAGTGCGAAGGAGGGTGGTATAGATTTGAGTATTGTAAGTGGATATAGGTCGTACAATACTCAGGTAAGTACGTACAACTATTGGTTAAGTAAAAACAACAATGATGTTGAATATGTAGATACATTTTCTGCAAGACCTGGACATAGTCAACATCAGTTAGGTACAGTAATAGATTTTAGTAGTAGTGAGATAGGGGATGCATTGGGGGATAGTTTTGGGAATACGAAGGCTAGTAATTGGTTGGTAGAGAATGCATATAAGTATGGTTTTGTAATATCGTTTCCGAAGGGGTATGAGAGTGTAACAGGTTATAAGTATGAGAGTTGGCATTACAGATATATTGGTAAGAGTAATGCACTTGAGATGA
>CAYOME010000014.1:4794-15783 GCA_964405015.1 uncultured Candidatus Saccharibacteria bacterium | reverse complement strand
GATTGATAGTAGAAGAATACTAAAAGCTTTTATATATGTTTTTAGTTTAATCATTGTTAAAAAGATCTAATAAATTTACAAAAAAGTAAGAATCAGTTAATTGTGCAGAATTAGCAATGAAGCCATCCTTTTCTGCCCTATGATTAAAATATCCATATTCTTCTAATTTCAAATATTTATTAGGATTTTCATTACTTAATACTGAATGTCTAAAATTCTCATATGTAACTATCTCTGTAGTACCCGGGCTCTCAAAGTAATATCTAAAGAAAATGTCACTTAAGATATTTTTTGCTTCAGTATCTTTGTAATCAATTAATGCATCAACACAAAGCAATTGCTCAGAGATAGAGACTTCACAATATGTATTCCTAGAATTTTTCTCACAAAGAGTAGGTAAGGTAGATATCTTCGCGGAGAGAGTATCCATATCTGAAAGGACCGATGTATTAGGATATTCACTGTTAATATCTTTTGCTGATCTCAATTGATAGCAAAGAGGTACAATCATTTCTGAATCACCCAAAAGATTTTTGCCTTTGGTATACATAGAAACAATATCAGATTGTGAATACTTCGGTGCACTGTTCAACTTCTCTGCTAGTTGATTGTATTTAATCATCTCCGAAGATATACCAAAGAGATATCCTCTTAATATTGATTTCGTTGTGTATCTGGTAAATGAAGTAGCTGTTGTATCATACTTTTCGATAGCTTTACCCAGTGTTTCTTCACAATATTTAAAAGCTTTCTCTTTTACCTCTGTACACTCGGAAGAAGTACATTCAGAAAGATTGTTAACAATATATGTAGAAGCGGTACAGTTTAAGAAATATGCATCACCATATGTTTCCTTGTTTAAATATCCTGAGATTGTAGACATATATCCTTCTACATTAATATCTTCTCTCTGAATATCTTTAGATACACCTGCAAGAAGCCAAAATATTGAAGGCGTTGAATTTTTACCTGTTTCTTCACTATTTACTGTCTCTGTTGTAAAACTGAAAGTACCATCATCTTTTGATACTTGAGTAGATACATATCTAAAAGCATTAGGATTAAAATATCCGAAATCATCTGTTAGGAAAAAATTTATTAGCTTTTTCTTAAGTTCCTCTTTATTTACACTATCAAAATATTCTAACTTACCATTGATATCACTGGATATCATATCAACATCCCAACTTTCTATATCTCTGTTTACATCACAATCTCCTCTTCCACATGAGGTATCTAACTTAAAAAGATCTGAGTAAGCTTTCTTAACAGTACAAAGGGTATATTCTAAGAAATATCTTAAATTCTTAGTGAGGTCATATCTTAGATTAATATTTATCTTTGAACCTACCTCAATATCTTTAAGTGTAATATCTCCGCTGTATGTATCCTTTGAAAGTGCATATTCAAACTTATCACCTCTTACTTGATCTCTTGGAAAGACAGTAGGGGAGATTGTAAACCTATATTCAGAATCTGTTTCTAAAACCTTTTCAAATACAACTGGAAATTTGTATGTAATACCATTCTCTTCATGTACAGGGAAATCACTCTTTATCTTTTCACCTATTAATTCTTTTTTTGTATTAACCAACATTATCAAATGTGTTCCATTTGATGTTTGCATTAAGTAGTAGGTATATGCAAAAAATATTACCAATATACCTAACAAAACAGAAAGAAAGACAAGGATTGATTTCTTAAAAGGCAGCATTTAATAGTTTTTAACAAATTACACTCTTAAATCCATTCATCCATTATTACATGAAAGTATGAAGAGTTCTACAATTTTCTTAATCAAAAATATCTGGATTAACCCAAGAATTTGTCTAATTCTTTCATAAGACCTTCATAGTCCAAATCTGTTTTAACAAGATATGAAGAAGCACCGATATTAAAAGCTTCTTTGACTACAGATTCACTAGTCATATTTGTGAGAATTACAATTGGCATATCTCCATATTTTTCTTCATTAGCTTTTACGGTTTTTATTACTTCCAAACCATCAACCCCTGGCATCATTAAATCTAAGAGTACAAGATCTATCTGTCCAAGGTTGTTTGAGAGTATATCTAAACCCTGATACCCATCCAAAGCCTTTAAAGCAACAAAGTTTGCAGCTTCTACTAACTCTGCATATGAATCGAGTAGAGATGCCTCATCTTCTACTATCAAGATCTTTTTAATTGGGTTTGCCATACAATCGAATATTTAAATTAGTTATTAGGTCTTAAGGTACCAATGTTGTAGATAGTATAGTCAAAAAGAGAAGAATATCCAAGACTATCTGCGCCAGGTACCATAATTTGCTTTTCTCTAAAGGATCCATAGCAGTTTACAGCTGCGTTAACTTTCATATATGTAAACTTGTTATTTCCGCAATCTCCAGTTGGTGTATGTGAGACCCCAAGGGTCAAATTTAATGGAATTATTCTTACCTGTGAAAGAGGATATCCATTCCTTTGTTCTTTGAAATTTATTGTAAGTTGCTTATTAAGACTGAGACTTTCAAAAGAATCCATTGGAGCAGCTATACCTGAAACACTTTCACAAGCACTTCCATCTGGTTGAAAACAGTATGCAACTATATCATCAGTAGAACCATCATTAACATATTCCTCTATGTGATTTTCATCTCCAAATACTTTCTTTACAGCGAATATTGTAGGAGCATTATCCCTTGCTTCAAATGTCAAAATGATTCCACAAGAAGCAGTTGAAAGATCAACTTGGCTTTCTTGAATATTAAAAACTCTCGCAGATCCTACCCTTATATCTACGAAATCCGCAGGCTCTGCCTCACTGATTGTCAATTTTATAGATGATCCCTTACTTGTATCTTCACACCATGCTACTTCTTGGTCTAGAAGCCCAACATTTATTCCATATTTTTGAAGGAAGGTTCTTAGAGAAGCAATATCTGAAAATGTTTCGTATTGACCTTCTTGAATCTTAGCATACATATCTTGTAAGAATTGGTAATCTGCTCTAACAAAAAGATCAAGGAGAGTATCCGCTTGCTCTATTGCTTGCATGGAGTCTTTTGTATTTACTGCAGCTTCTCTGTTTTTAAGTGTTCTTGAATACAAGGAAGCCCCTAATACTGTAGCAACAACAAGTATTACCATTACAATAGCGATAGCTTGTGCAGGGTAGGTGTTTTTAATATTGATCATATATAAAAATTAACAATTTACTAATACCAAGTCAAACCTTGTGTTGATACTGTTGTTTGTCTAGTAATATCTCTGTTAACTGGAACTTTAAAAGATTGAGGCCAGAAAATAGGCTGAGCCACTGTATTTATGATAAACATATTATCGTTATCATCACCTACAACTAAATATTCTACATTGAAATCACTAATATTTACCTCATAACTATGTAATACGGATATATATGAATCGTCTACAGTAGGAGAAAAACACTCAGAATGATCTCCCATTGAAAATCTAGAAGTTTTAAGTAAATATCCATAAGTATCTCTTCTCTCAGCATCATAGTCCTTAAAATACCCAATACAACTCCATACATCATATCCATATGATCTAACATGAATCTCGTTCGATTCTATATTCGCTAGGAGAGTAGGGTTTTGATATGTTGTTCCAACCCCTCCTGGTTCTTCTACTATTACCATATTCTCCCTATCAAAAAATCGAACTGTAGAAGAGTTATACATGCTAATATCTCCGACATTAGAGTTACCTAATGATCTTTGCATTAATTCTGTTATGAAATTAACGTCATTTCTTGCCTGACTTTTTGCATTTGATACCATTGAGACCTTTATTAATGTCGTTAATGTACTTGCTACTAGTAATGTAATGATTCCTAAAATACCTATTGTGAGTAGCATTTCTACTAAACTAAATCCTTTATACTTTTTAATGGTTGTTTTCATAGGTTTATCAATGCGTAATATTTATAATCTGCAAAATCTGTTGTAGTAGTGTAAGTACCAGATACTTTGTTAAATCCTATTATAATTTTTACAAATACCTTGTTTGTATCATTGGTTTGATCTTCATCACTTCTTGTATTGTCTTCTATACATACTATTCTAAAAAAATCTGAATCTAATTGATCTAGATCTTCAGAAATAACGGCTTCTGTTTTGTATTGTTCTCTATCACTTATTGAATATGATACTAAGGTATCATCAATATCTTCGGCTACAGTAGCAAACCTATATTCACTACCATCAACTTCCAGTCTGTAACAGTAATTTTTCTCTAAATCAGTAAATACATGATAGTCATCGTCTTGGACTCTTTCTCTATTAGCAATATTTTGAACTATTACTGCCGTAGATCTTGCATGATGTGCCTGAGCATCTTCAACATCTAACCTTACTAACTCTTTCATAGCAGATGCTGCAATATTTATTAATACCGTAGCAACAATACCAGATACCATTATAGCTATTAATGCTTCTACAAAACCCAATGCTTCATATTGTGTCAATGTTTTTTTCTTCATTATTCTGTTTGGGTATCCGGAGGGTAGGGTAATATTACTTTATTTTTTATATCACCTGGTAATACCCAAATAATATTTGGATCACTAGTATCTACTGGTTTTGGTAAATGAGGATTTGTTTGATCTACTACTGGATCCGCTACTGGGTTTGTTTCATCCCCTATTGGATCTACTACTGGATTTGAGTTAGGATTCTCATTCACTTTAGGTTGAGCATTTAATATTGTCCTAATTTGACTCAAAAATTCTGCATTTTCTCTATCATTTATAGAGTATTGTTTAACAGCTCCAGAGAGTGAACTAATCTTAATTATATCAGCAACTTGCCCTCTATTTCTTACAATTGCCAAACCTAAGACATACTCAGGATTATATGTTCCATTCTCATCATAGTTGATTGGCCATCCATCATCTTTGTACAAGAAAACTCTTCCAGTTACAGATTCAAATACTACATATCTTGCGTCATTAATTAATCCCATTTCAAAACCTGCGTTTATTTTCCCTTCTTCCATACCTGGGAAACTTACAAGAGATTTACTATTTGCGGTATCACAGAAGCTTTGATTTAGATATTGAGAATCTACTGGAAGTAATCCATTTGCTCCGTTATTTGGAGTTAAATATCCTATCTTACCATTACCTATTTCTGAACTGTACCCAATTATCTCTGATCTAGTCATAGGGTCTCCAAAAGCTGCAAATGGTGAACACCATTTAAAATATGTATATTTACCATCTTTAATACCTCCAAAATCAATACCAACTCCATATATCCAATATTCATCGGATTTCTTTTCAAGTAACATTGCTTTTTGTTGAACTAATTGAAGATCTTGTTTTATCTCTTCAATATTTTGTTTTACTAAAACAGTATCTCTTAAACCAGAAAAGGAGTATGCTCCTAATCCACCTAATATGATAACGATCATTAAAACTACTAAGATTTCGGCTAATGTATAGCCCAGATAGATGGCAGATTTGTTTATCATCCTTTTTTGATTAAAAAGTAATCTATTTAAATTTAACAGAAAGAGGGTATAGAAACAATATGGACTATGGAGCGAAACCACTTTTGTTTACCCAATCTGATACATCAAAACCACGGATAATTTGAACATATGAGGCATCTTCAGTTTCTACAGAACCTATCTCACTTCTTGGGATAGGGTTGCCTACGGGTTGAGTACCAAGACCATCTCCTGTACAGTAATACCCTTTGTTCTCTTCATCGTCGATTCCACCTAAGGATACACATACTATGGCAAATGACTTGGTAACTGGATCTACATAGTAGTAATAGGAGGCATCTGTGCCACCATCAAAGGCTCCATCTTCTAAGTAGTTTTTTAGAAGAGCATTTACCCCTTTGTATCCCACTGCTTCTGCAAAGAATTGTTCATCTATACATGTACTACATGTTCCTACTTGTGGATATACCTTGTTATCTAATTTATATTTTACTAATGCAGTAAAGAGCTGATCAGCAGCGTCTTGATGTTTTACTTCATTTGCTCTTTCTATTGCAAATCTTCCTACTCCTACACCTATTGCGATAAGGATTATTAGTATTCCCATGACTATTAGTACTTCTATTAATGTAAATCCTTTGTACTTCATATTAGGTTAATACTTTCTAAAATTATCTCCACGTATTCACTTAGTAATATTGTAATTCCAAAGGATATATACATGAATGGGAGTAGGGGTAAGGATGTTTTAAAAGTACCCTTTTTTAAACATATCAATACTAAGGCAGATATTAGAGATACAAAGAGGAATATATATACAAAACCAATATACAGGTATGGGGGCAATATGAATCCCATACCTAGTAAGATGAGTAGGTCTCCCATACCGAATGGCTTTTTAAGAATCTTGGTTAGTATGAATATGAATAGACACAGTACTAGGGATATTAATATTGAATTTGGTTGTATATCCCCACTTACTGCCGTATTTATTACAAAGGATACTAAAGAGAAGATTAGGAAAGTATGTACAATATCTTTTTGTATTCCTTTGTATATTCTGTCGTAGTAAGAAAAGATAAAGAGAAAGAGTATGAGGATATATATACTCCAATTTAGATTGAAGTAGAAAGTAGAAGAGAGTGATATTCCTAAAAAGAGTTCAGATATCGGGTAATATATTGGTATTTTATATCCACACTGTTTACATTTTCCCCTAAAGAATACATATGAGAGTATTGGTATTAGTTCATACCACTTTAATTGTTTATTACATTTCTCACAGTGTGATCCTTTTATATATATATCTGGATATTTATATCCGTTATCTATTCTATACAACAGAGCATTTAAAAAGCTTGCTATTGTAGTACCTATTACAAACAAAACGACTGTAAAGTATATATGCATATCTCCATTATATATTCATTCTTTAAAAAGAAAACCCCCTCAAAAGAGGGGGTTAAAAATCACATATTTATTAAATCTTTAAACACCTGATCCTGCTGATCCTGCTTCCCATTCCTTAGCAGTACCATCCCAGTCCTGTTGCATATCAAATGTAACACCACCTGGTGTACCATCTGGTTGCTCATTAGGATCTACTTCTTTAGTCTCAATAGTTGATGCTGTAGCTCCGAATGCATTACCTGTGCAATAAAAACCTCTAAGTGTTTCATCACCTTGACCACCCTTTGATACACATACTAATACTGACTGACCTAGATCATCTATCCAGTAGTAGAATGTTGCATCAGTACCACCTGTAAATTCTCCATCTCCCATATATTTGTTCAGAACTCCTGGTGTTGTACCAGAAGCCATACCTGTTCCAAAGTCAGGCATTGCATCTAAATCTGGATATTCTCTGTTATCTGTATAGTAAGCTTGCATTGCTGTATAGATTTGATCTGCTGCATTTTGATGTGCTACATCGTTTGCTCTATTGATAGCAAATCTACCTGCAGTAATACCTACAGCCATAAGGATAATAAGGATACCCATAACAATAAGCATTTCTACAAGAGTGAATGCTGAATATTTTCTCTCCATATTAGGTAAATATTTTTAAATAATTTATTTAAATTATTGCTAAATAATTTCTATACAAAAGTTACACAATCAAACTAACAATGTCAACAACCATAGTCATTACATCTGACAATTGGAACATAGGCATATATACTGCTAAAGCTATAAATGCAATAACAAGACCCATTACAATAAGGAAGACAGGCTCTAAAAGAGTAGACATATTTGAAGTAGCAACATCTACCTCATCTTTGTAATACTCAGCTACTTTGTTTAATACACCATCTAATTCTCCGGTCTCTTCACCTACAGCAATCATACTGCTAACAAGTAGTGGGAAGTATTCACTCCTTGCGATTGGTAATGCAAGAGAGCCTCCCTTTTCTACATCATTTCTAGATTCCATTACTACTTCTTTATACATTTCGTTACTTAGGGATTGTGCTGTTAATTCTAATGCTCTGATTATTGACAGTCCGCTTCCTAAGAGTAATGCAAGTAGTCTAGTAAATTGTGCTAATTGCATCTTAGATACGATTGAACCAATTATTGGCATCTTAATCATTAACTTGTCTTTTGTTCTCTTTCCACTAGGTGTATCTATAAAGGCTTTAGTACCGAAGATAATAACAAACAGAATAACTAATATTGCCCACCAGAATTTAAGAGTAAAGTTACTCATATTGATTAGGAATGTAGTAACCCATGGTAAATCTGCACCGAATTCTGAATATATTTCAGCCATAGATGGTACAAGAATGAACATGAGCAGGGCAATAACCGCAACAATAACTACAAGGATGATAACCGGATATATTAATGCACCTCTAAGTTTATCTCCTAATTTTTTACTTTCTTCTAACTCAATTGCTAATTTAGAAAGAATTACATCTAAATTACCACTAGATTCACCAGCTTCAATTAGGTTTAAAGATACATCATCAAATACCTCTCCTGCTTGTCTAAATGAAGCAGACAGACTTATACCAGATTCTACATTGACCTTAACCTGAGTAGTAATTTTCTTAAATGCAGGATTTTGAATCTGTTGTTCCATTATTTCTAATGCACGGGTAAGTGGCAAACCTGCACCTACCATAGTAGCCATCTGTCTCATAAAGACAACCTTTTCTTTCATTGGTATTCCACCAATATTTATCTGTGCAAGTTCTTCGAAATCTATAGCGAATTCATCCTTAATATTAACAACTAACAATCCTCGGTCATGAAGTATTTCAGTTACAGCTTCGACATCTCTAGCTTCAATTTTTCCACTTACCTCTTTACCGCTATTATCTCTTGCTGAATATCTAAATTTTTTCATCTATTAACTCTTTAATAATCTTAATACTTCCTCTGGGTATATTGAATACTCCTGAGCTTTTTGTACGGATATTACTCCTTCTCTTACAAGATTTACTAAAGATCTTTCAAGAGATACCATACCAATATCAGAACTCGTTCTAATAACATTATCTATCTGATGAGTTTTACCCTCTCTGATTAGATTACGCACTGCAGGATTTGCTATCAATATTTCAGATACGGCTCTTCTTCCACCCTTATCTAGTGGTACTAATCTTTGAGCTACAACTGCTTCAAGGATATTAGAAAGCTGCGACCTTATCTGAGGTTGTTGATTTTCTGGGAATACATCAATGATTCTATCTATTGTTTGTGCAGTGTTGTTGGTATGTAAGGTTGCAAATACAAGGTGACCTGTTTCTGCTAATGTAATTGCAGCCGCTATTGTTTCATAGTCTCTCATTTCTCCAACAAGTATTACATCAGGATCTTGTCTTAGTGCACTTCTAAGTGCAATATTCCAAGAGTGAGTATCATCATTCATTTCTCTTTGATCGATGAGTGCTCTTTTACCCTCAAATACATATTCAATTGGATCTTCAATTGTAACTACATGGCTAAACCTAGTTCTATTTACCTCTTCTATAATTGCAGCAAGAGTTGTACTCTTACCGTGTCCCGTTGGTCCAGTAACCAAGATTAAACCTTGTTTCAATTGTGCAAACCTATTATATATCTGAGGAAGTAGTAACTCTTCTAATGTCTTTACTCTGGAAGGAATCAACCTAAATGCTGCTGCTAGGTTTTTCATTGTGAAATATGCATTGACTCTAAACCTTGCTGATTGTTCACCTTGATAGAAGTACGCGAAATCTATTTCCCTGTTTACTTCTAGCAACTCTTTCTTCTCATCTGAGAGGATGGAAAGGATTAGATCTTGAGCATCTTGAGGAGTAATAATATTCTCATTTATATTTTTCAATACTCCATCAATTCTAAGCATAGGGGGATATCCGACACTTAGATGTAAGTCGGATGCTCCTCTTTCTACTGCAATTCTTAAATACTCATCTATGTTGTTTTGTCTTGGGGTTTCATCCAATATCTGCACTGGAGTACTAGCTGCTTGATCTTTTCTAATAGTGGGAATAACCTCTTCTGGTTTAATTGGCTTTGCTAGATTGTTTTCTTTCGGATCTCTTTGTAAAGCCTTTGGTACTTTTGTACCAGGGATAATATCTTCTAAACTCGCTCTCACAACACCAATTGTATTTTCTGTCATGAGTGCTGTAGGAGCAGGAACAGGTTCTGTTGGTAAATCATATTTTGGAGGTTCTACAACGGGACTTACTTCAGGTACAGGAACTACCACAGGAGTAGGTTGTACTTGAGGAGTGGGTTGGACAACTGGTTGTTGAGGTAAAACAGGTTGTACTACTGGTGGTGGAGTTACTTGAGTAGGAGCAGTACTAACAACAGGCGTATCTGTTTGTTGGATTTGTTTAAGTTGATTTGCTAAGTCACTTAATATTTGATCATCATTAGTTGGTGCAACAACAGGAGTACTAGCAACAGGGCTTGTTGGTGGACTTCCTGCTAAATCAGGATATGTTATTCCATTGTTTGGGGCAGTATTGTTATCCATATATTTTCATTATATATCCTAAAATTATTCTTTGGAGACCCTAAGTACTTCTTCAATACTGGTAACACCTTCAAGTACCTTAAGGTAACCATCTTGGATCATTGTTATCATTCCATTACTCCTTGCCTCCGCATCTATATCCTGAGCTGTAACATTATCCATCACCATCCTACTTATCTTTTCATTTACATCTAATACTTCATATATACCTATACGTCCTGAATATCCAGAACCTCCACACCTATCACAACCTGCACCTTTGTAAAGATATATTACCTGTTGGCCATCTGGACCAATTTCAGGTGCTTTTAATACAGCAGAACCTTCTTCGGCTCTCTGTTTTTTAGTAGCTACAATTCTGTTTAGATATTGAACTAATTCAAAATCTTTAATACCAGAAAGAACCTTCTTTATATTGTCTACAACCTCAGGTACTGCAGGATATGCTTGTATACAGTGTGTACATATCTTTCTTGGCAAACGTTGAGCAGCTATTACCCTTATTGTGGAAGCGAGTAGGTAAGACTCAATTCCCATATCTAAAAGTCTTGGTAT
>CAYOME010000014.1:0-4694 GCA_964405015.1 uncultured Candidatus Saccharibacteria bacterium | reverse complement strand
TTATTGTGGAAGCGAGTAGGTAAGACTCAATTCCCATATCTAAAAGTCTTGGTATGGCAGCAGCTGCACTGTTGGTATGCAAAGTAGAAAGTACTAAGTGACCCGTTAGGGATGCTTGTACAGCAAGATCTGCAGTTTCTTCATCACGGATTTCTCCAACCATTACTATATCTGGGTCTTGTCTAAGTACAGATCTAAGCCCTGTTGCAAATGTAAGTCCTACATCAGGATTTATCTGTACTTGAGATACTCCTGGTATTCGGATTTCTACTGGGTTTTCTAATGATATTATATTCACCTTAGGATCATTAACCTTGATGAGGGAACATGCTAATGTTCTAGTTTTACCACTACCAGTTGGTCCAGTAACTAGGATGATTCCATTTGTTACACTTAATGCATCAAGATATATCTTGTAAGCATTACCTCTTAAACCAGTAGACTCTAATGTAATACCTGTTGTGTCAGATTCTAAAAGACGCATAACCACCTTTTCACCAAAGATAGTGGGCATTACAGAAACACGAATATCTACCTTTTGATTACTCATTTTGACTTGGAATCTACCATCTTGGGGAACTCTTTTTTCATCTATTTTTAGATTAGACATAATCTTGAGACGAGATACTACAGCTGGTCCTAATGTTTTAGGAAGAGTAAGTCTTTCTGTCATGATTCCATGGATTCTAAACCTAACTCTTAATCTATTTTCCATAGGTTCAACATGTACATCTGAGCTTTTTGATGTAACAGCATATTGCATAATGGAGTTAACAATTCTGGCAACAGGAGCATTCTTTAAATCACTACTATTTATCAAATTGGGATCTTCAGCAGATATATCTTGTACTGGCACATCAACATCTTCCAATGCTTCGGTAACTTCTGTACTCATTACATCTCCGATCCTTCTATCTAGTATGAAGTTTATACTTTCCTCTGTTGTAATATTTACTTGTATTTGTGTATTAGGAGGATATCTTCTTTGAAGTGCTTGAGTTGCTTGTACATCAAATGGATCAAGCATTGCAAACTTAACAAAGGTATTACCTCTCTCGAAAGGTACAGCCCTATATTTTTTCAAGTTGTCTATTGGTACTTCTGCAATTACACTCTCTGGTACAGATATCTGTGTTAAATCTACAAAGGGGATATTAAAAATTTCTGATTTAGCTTGAGCTATTGCAATATTATCTGCAAGACCCATCTCCCTAATCAATGCTTCTTCACTCTTAGGACTTCTAGTCCTTTCAATTTGTACACGAGTAGCATCAGCTTGACTGATTAGACCTTTGTTTTGTAAGTGCTGTAGTAAAGTTTCTTTAGACACTTGGGCAGATATACAATTTACAGTTGTATACAGTGTATAGAAATATGAAAAAAAAGACAAGGAATCTACCTGTCCGAATAGAAGCGGATGCTTCTGTAAAGATCTAATAGCTGTACAAGAAGATATTTCCCTTTTTTAAGAGGATAGTCTGCAGTTCTTTGATATCGAAGTAGGTACCCACCGAAACCTCTTTTAAAATTTGAATACCCATACCTCTTACTCTTTGGACTATATTTTTCATCAGGGAGTACATCCCATGAATTGAAATATTTAAAACCTTCTTTCTGTGCTTGCAACATACACTCCCATCTTAAAAACATTGGGCCTCTTACTTTCCTATGTATCCCTGTCTGACAGCTATACAAGCATGAGACTTCATCACCAAAGAAAGAGAGTACAAGCATAGCGACTGGTTCATCAAGATGCGAAACAATACCTAATCTCATTTCATCTTGTTCTCCTAAATATTTAAGCTGTTTAAGGTAGTAGTCTGAGGTTCTAATTGCGAATTCTTTTACCTCAGAGCTTTTACTAAGATAGTGGGTAAAGAGTTTCCAATCGGGCAACTCTTTAGAAAAGGTTACTTCCAATCCTAACTTTTTCCCTTTCCTAATATACGTAGGGTAGTTTTTACTCATACCGTGATCTTGACACCATTGCATTAATTCTTCTTCATTGTTTCCTACCAAATCTATCATCCAAGGTGTTTCTGGTTGTACATAGTTAATACATTTTTTAAAACCCATACCAAATGGTATCAATGATGAACGGTTTTGTACTTCAATCTCAGGATCAATCTTTACAAATACATAGTCAGAGTCTTTAAATTTTTCCACAATTGATTTCAGAACTCTTTTGTAAAGTTCAGGATTTAAATCACTTAATATTGGACCTCTTGAGAAATATATATATTTACCAAATGTTTGAACCATTTCATAACCTGCTGCAACAGCAACTAATTCACCTTGTTCATTCCAAAAACCCAACCTGTATGTTTTTCTTGAGAGCCCGACTTCTTGAAAAAGAGACCAATTCCAAGATTGCATAAAATTACAGTTAGGTGAGGATTTTACAAATTCATCCCACAAAAAAGAATCTGATATTTCTCCTACTTTCAAGTCCATTTTTACATTAGTTTTAATTTACTCTGATTCATATATGTTACAATCTACCACAATGACATACTTAATTGTAGGCAATGAAAGAAAAAATATATACAAGATACTCACTCCATTAATTAGCAAACTTTGGCGAAGAGAGCTTTCTGATGATGAGGTTTTGGATGTAAGGAATCCTGATATACATATCCTCGATGGTAGTACATTAAACAGTATTGGTATAGAGGATATTAAGGATTTGCAAAAAGAGATGATGTTTTCACCTTTTAAAGAGGCTGTTCAAGTTGCATATATCTTGAATGCCCAGAAGTTAACTTTACAGGCTCAGAATTCCCTTCTAAAGACCTTAGAGGAGAGTGGTAAAAATACTGCATATATATTAATCACTGGTCAAGAGAAGTATCTTCTTCCTACGGTATTGTCTAGGTGCTTGAAACTGTATACAAAGGAATATGGTAATATGTCTGAGGTTAATTCTGATATTGTAGATTTTCTTAATTTAGATATATCTTCTGCTTTTCAAAAGATTGAAGAAATATCAAAAGAGAAAGATTCTACTATTACCTTTTTAAGAGACTTAGAGATATATTTTCAGAGTGTATTAAAGAGGAATTTAAATGAAAAAAGAGGTATAATTAAGGATAAATCAAACATTGAGCAGGTATTAATTGCACAAAAAAGAATCAATGCAAATGGGAATAAAAGGTTGGTTCTTGAAAATCTGTTCATACATTTGGTAAGGTAGGTTACCCACTTAACATTTCGCCCTATAATATATAGAATAGGACTTGTACAGTTTTGGGTTTTTAGAAAAAGAGTAATTTAAGAAATAAATATAATGCCAAGTAAGAGTGACTATCAAGCATCTAATATACAAGTACTACAAGGTCTAGAAGCGGTTAGAAAAAGACCTGCTATGTACATTGGTTCTACAGATAGGAATGGTTTACATCATATCTTTACTGAGATTTTAGATAACTCTGTTGATGAAGCTATTGCAGGATACTGTACAAGAATATGGGTTACATTACATGAGGATGGTTCTCTTTCTGTAAGAGATAATGGTAGGGGTATTCCAGTTGAAATTCATTCTCAAACAAAGGTATCTACCTTAGAAACCGTTATGACTAATCTTCACGCTGGTGGTAAATTTGAAGAGGGTGCTTACAAAGTTTCTGGTGGTTTACATGGTGTTGGTATGAAATGTACCAATGCTCTTTCACAGTGGATGATTACTACTGTTCAAAGAGATGGTGGGAAGTTTCAACAAGAATACAAAAGAGGTATTCCACAGGGTTCTGTAAAAAAGATAGGGGCTTCAGATTTAACTGGTACCGAACATAGATTCCTTCCTGATGATGAGATTTTTTCTGAGGTTGAATTTGATTTTAAAGAGATTGTCAAAAAGTGTAGACAGCATGCATACCTTACAGCTGGTTTAAGAATTTCTGTTAAAGATGAAAGAGTAGAGGAAGGTAAAGAGCCTCTTCTTTTTGATCTTTACTTTGAGGATGGTATTAAGTCCTATGTTCTCTTTATGAACATAGATGAGAAATTCGTAAACGAACAACCTTTCTATGTTAAGAAAGAACAAGATGATGTTTTAGTAGAAGCAGCTATTCAATATACCAATGCGATGGATGAGAATGTTAAATGCTATACCAACAACATTATCAATCCAGAGGGTGGTACACATTTAGCTGGTTTTAGAACTGCACTTACAAGTGCTATCAATACATATGCTCAAAAGTCAGATCTACTCAAGGGTCTTACTACTTCACTTAGTGGTGATGATGTAAGAGAGGGTCTTACTGCAGTTATTTCTGTTAAGGTTGCTAATCCACAGTTTGAAGGTCAAACTAAGATTAAATTAAACAATCCTGAAGTAAAGACTGCTGTAGCAAAGGTAATTAGAGATGAGTTACTTGTATATTTTGAAGAGCATCCTAAAGAAGCTAAAGCCATTATCGACAAAGCAGTTCTTTCTTACAAAGCAAAAGCTGCTGCTAAAGCTGCAAGAGATGCAGTTATCAGAAAGAGTGCCTTAGAGAGTACAACGTTACCTGGTAAATTAGCAGATTGTATTAGTAACAATCCTGCAGATAGTGAATTGTATATAGTTGAGGGAGATTCTGCAGGTGGTAGTGCCAAACAGGGTCGAGATAGACATACTCAAGCTGTATTACCACTGAGAGGTAAGATTATTAATACACACAAATATAGGGTAGATAGGGTATTGGGTAATA
>CAYOME010000013.1:4709-17183 GCA_964405015.1 uncultured Candidatus Saccharibacteria bacterium | reverse complement strand
TTCACTAGCATGAACATATCTTGTTGTTGTATCTAAACTCTCATGACCAAGAAGAACCTGTAAAGCAGCAGGACTAGCACCTTGTTGAGCTAAATATGTAGCAAAACCATGCCTTAAACTATGCGCAGAAGTAGGTATTTGAATACCCAATCTCCTTCTGTACTCAGCAATCTTCTCTTGAAAATAGTTGGTAGATATCCTCATATTAGGTTTTCTTCTTCTTAATCCAGCAAAAGGTATGAATAGGGCAGGGGAATCAAATTTTTCCAAAAACCTATTCTGTCTATAGTTCATAACCAAGGAGAGATATTTACGATTATCTGTATCAAAAACTTCTAAATTCAAACCCTCAGAAATATTACCTTCCGATGTTTCACGCAGTTTCATATTTTTATCTTCCTTCTCAATACCCAAATCATGATACAAACTATCAACAATACCAGGTTGCTCACTTTTAACCCTATCTGAAAACGCATATTCCAACCTTAACTTCAAATACTTATTTATCCATCCCAAAGCTCTTGGAGTTAAATATATAGATCTTTCCTTACGACCCTTACCAGTAATATATATCTTACCTTCTAAATTCAATTGATCCATATTAAGACTAATTAACTCTGAAATACGCATACCAGATGCAAACAAGACCTCAAGCATACATCTATTTCTTAAAGCTACCTTTTCATCTTTCTCAAATTCCATAGGAGACTCTATCAACCTAACAAGATCATCAAAGGATGCAACCTTCTTTAATTTCTTTTCAGCTTTAACCATACCAATGGCATCTGGAGGTAAAGGTATTTCTAGATCCCAACCAATTCTAAATTTAAGAAAAGATCTTAACGCACTCAACATCCTATTTATACTTCTTTCATCCAAACCATTCACACTCCTAGATCTAGAATTAAGAGGTCTCTCAAGTATACCTAGGGAACCATACACCTTGCTGTAGACCTTGGTTAGGAAGTCATCCTCATACACCTCGTCTGTCTCATCCAAGGCACCTTTCTCATTTTGAAGATTATCTTCAGGTGTAATCACACCCTCAATCTTTTTCATAGGGCTTGTAGAGGCCCTAGTGGCTTCGTCACCAGTTTGTATTGTACATAAGCCATCATTTAAGTATTCCTTCCTAATCCTATCCAAATCTTTCAAATGATTACCACTTTTTAGATACCCTTTGTAATTAGAAATGTCTTCCTTAGAAGTCTTTAAAAAAGATATTCCATTAAAGTGTAGATATACACTAAATATTGCTAAATCTCTTGCATAGCTAAGGATAGTTAAAAAGCTATATCCGTTGTTTTGTAAATCCAACAAATACTTATCCTGTTCAGGTAACTTCGGTATCTTAGCTAGTATTTCTTTCTTTCTGTTCATATATGTATATATTAAGCTTAAAAAAATATTAAATCAAAGTAGGGGATCAAAAAAATATAAAAGGGGTAACAAAGAGAAATGATTAAGGAAATGAAAATGGATAATATAGAAAATAAAAAAAAGATATTAATGTACATATAGAAATATATAAAACGATTATATTTAGAACTTAAATAAGTACTCCCCCAAGTCACATATATACACGACCGCATATAAGGATGATTATACTCGGTAGTATATTGCAGATAATCATAACATATTTCAATGGGGAATAGGTATATACTCCACTACTTAGTAGATCGAAAGAAAGATGAAAAATAAAAAGTATATTCTACCCTAAATATGTACCTTGAACTGAGAGAGTATTAGCAATAGGTTATCCACATTGATATTAACTATAGGATATGTGAAACTATGGGCTCCCTATGGTTATAGGTCCCCCACCCCTACTCTTAAATATTAAACAAAAATATTGAATCTCAAATTGAGTAAAGTAATTGCTATTAATATAAATATATAAATAAACAATTCCAAATTCTTGTTCTTAGTAGTGTCTTTAATATTGGCTACACCAATACCTATAAAGTACCCTACTACTGGACTCAAAACTGAAACCTCGTGGATAACCCCTGCTAAAAATGAAGATAGGAACATAAATACAACAATTAAAGTCACCATTATGGTTTTTCTAGATAACAACATACCCTCATATCCTAGATTACGTAGGTGAATATATGAAAGAAAACTCGAAACAAGTATCACACCAAGAAGTAATACATATACAGGTACCTGAAGGGCTAATAGACCAAACAGAAGAAAGAAAAGAGAGAATGTAGATATTATATATGAAGTAGTTCTAGCTACATTAACAAGAGGAATATTTTTGTAAAGATTTACATTAAATACATTGGCCATTAAAAAGGATACATATGTACCTACAAATAAAATACCTACTAATACAAGTAACAAGATACCTTCATATATACGACTGAATCTTTGAATGAAGAATAACTGAACAAAGAGATATTCAGAAGCTACAAACAAACCAGAGTGAATTAAAAACGGTAATGACTTTATCTTTACACGAAAGTTAAATGCCCATATCAAACCCATTGTAGATACAACAAGATATATACCTGCCGTTAAAATTGTACGAATGATATCTCCATCATTTACTTTCAATATTGTTTGAACAAAGATGCTAAGAGCAATGAGTAAGGATAACGAAAGAAGCTTTCCCCTTTTTACAGAATCTTCATTTGTATTCACAACCTTCTCTAATGTTGCCATATATCTTCTACATATTTTATACCTTTAGGAGTAAGTACCCTACCCCTTGAAGTCCTCTTTATTAAACCACATTTCATTAGGAATGGCTCATGTACATCAGTTATTGTAGAGATATCCTCTGATACCGATGCACTCAAAGTAGAAAGACCTACAGGACCTCCCTCAAAGTTAAAATACATAATTCGAAGGATCTCCCTATCTATATTCTCTAAACCTAAATCATCTACACCTAGTAAATCCATAGTTTTGTATACACTCTGTTTGTTGATAACCTCAATATTACTATTTTGAACATAATCTCTAACCCTTCTCAAAAGTCTAAGCCCTACTCTTGCAGTACCTCTTGAACCAACAGATACAGCCCTAAGAGCATCTTCCTCTATTTCAATATTCCAAAGCTTAGAAGCTCTTCTAAGTATTTCAATCATATCCTCGTCCTCAAAGAAATCTAATCTCTGGATTAATCCAAACCTATCTCTCATTGGAGAACTAATCTTCCCTATTTGTGTAGTAGCCCCTATCAATGTAAACGGTTCTAGATTAAGACGTATTGTTTTAGCAGAAGCACCCTTACCCATTACAATATCCAATGCTCTATCTTCCATGGCTGGGTACAAAATTTCCTCAACTACTCTAGATAGCCTATGTATTTCATCAATAAAAAGGACATCATTCTTTTTTAAATTGGTAAGTATAGCAGCAAGATCTCCTTGTCTTTCAATTGCAGGACCAGAAGTAATACGTATGGAACTACCAATCTCATTAGCAATAGCTAATGCAAATGTAGTCTTACCAAGACCTGGAGGACCGTAAAAGAGTATATGATCTATTACCTCATCTCTCTTTTTAGCAGAATCTATCATCATCTTAATAGTTTCTTTCTCCTGCTTTCTACCGACAATCTCATCAATTTTACTAGGACGGATATTCTGCTCAGTCTCTTCAACCTCTGTACTTGAAACAACAACCTTACTGTTTTTTAACTTGTTTTTTTCTTCTGTACTCTTACTAGATTTAATCATATTACTGAGATAGTACTTCTCTAATTAATTCTTCAATATCTAAATCTCTTTCATCTAATATACTAGAACCTTTAGATATACTCTCCTCAAGCGATTTACCAGAATATCCCAAAGACCTTAAAGCCTCTTTCAATTCCTTAAGCTTTTCGCTATTTAGATCCACCTTATCCTCTTTGTCAAAATCTATCTTACCCCTCAACTCCAATATTATCTTCTGAGCACCCTTAGAACCTAAACCCGGTACCTTACTAAGTAGTTTAGAATCACCATCCAATACAATATCTCTTAACTTTTCTAATTCATATGTAGAGAGGACAGAGATAGCTACTTTAGGTCCTACACCAGAGATTGTTAATAGCTGTTCAAAAAAATCTCTCTCTATTTCAGACAGAAACCCATACAAGGTTTGACTATCTTCCCTTACCTGAAAGCTAGTAAAAAGAGATATATCTGAATTCTTTTCTTGAAATACAAATCTAGTAATTACATATACTCTGTAAGCTAAACCATTACCCAGTAATACCTCTACAAATGGGTTCTTACCAATATTGTTCTTAAATACTTTACCTGAAATATATGAAATCATATTAAACAGATCATACCATATTATTTAACAAACTTTTCCATCCTATACCTATCAAAACAAGCAATAGCAATAGCGATAGCATCTGCAACATCATCAGGCTTAGGAATCTCTTCAAGATTACATATCATTTTAACATTTTCCTGTACCTGTTTTTTATTAGCCTTTCCATATCCAGATATACTACTTTTTACTTGAAGTGGGGTAAATTCTAGTATAGGTAAGTTTGCTTCCTCAAGCGTAAGAAGAACTACTCCCCTAGCCTCACCTACTACTATCGCAGTTTTTGCATTGTTGTAAAAAAGTAATGTCTCAATACCAGCAACCTCAGGATTATACTCCCCGATTATATTTCTCATATCTGTATATATTTCTTTAAGACGTGCAGAAACAGTTAAACCTTTCTCTGTTAGAATAGCGCCATAATCTACAGCAGTAGGTTTACCGTTAATATCAAAATCGACAATAGACCACCCTACGATGGCTAAACCTGGATCAATACCAAGAATTCTCATTAAACAGGAGTTTACAAGTTATTCTAGATCACTCCAAACATCTTGCACATCATCTAATTCTTCAATACGTTCAATAGCCAATTGTGCTTTCTCTATTTCGGCATCACTTAACGTCTTCAACATCTTCGCCTCCTTAATTATCCTTGCTTCATCAAGTACATATCCTAAAGCAAGTATACTGTCTCTAACTTTAGCTAGATTATTGTATTCAGTATATATCTCAATACCATCGATACCTTCTAAATCTACTTCAGACATATCCATAATGCCTGTAATTTCCATTAATTCCATCATCACATCTTCTCTTTCTACTGGTTCAAATTCATCTTCTTGACCAAATTTTTCTGACTTTTTCATCTTACCTGCTTTTACAAGTATTAAACCCTTCGTTTCAAAATTCCAAGATACAGCCCCACTATCTCCTAAATTCCCACCAATCTCATCAAACATCTGTCTTAAATCAGATACCGTTCTATTTTTATTGTCAGTTAGAGTATCAACTAATATTTGAATACCTCCAGGACCAAAACCTTCATATGTAGCCTCCTCATACCTTACACCATTTGCTCCCTCTCCAGTTCCTTTAGATATTGCTTTCTCAATTCTATCTACAGGGAAACCTGCACTCTTTGCCTTATCTATATACAACCTCAAAGTAGGATTCATCTCCCTATCACCACCACCTTGTCTTGCTGCTTGAGTAATTTGAGCAGAGAGCTTAGAAAAGACCTTACCCTTTTTAGCATCATTAGCTGCCTTTTTGTGTTTAATTGTTGACCACTTAGAATGTCCTGACATATTTTTAGATGTTCAGAAAAATATATATTAAAAGGATTTTACCACTTTAGAACAATATCGTGAAGTTACTCTTCCTCAACAGAAGAAGCTAATGTATTGATGTTCTCACTCTTAGCATCAGATGAAGTATTACCAACGGACCTATTACCCTTTTCACTGTATACCTGATTACTCCATCTTGTAATTTTGTCTTCTATAATCTCTTTAGGAGTACCGTATTTCTCACGAGAACGAGCTATTACTTTTTCTTTTAATCCAAAAGGTTCAAATCTTGGAGGTAGAGACCTTCCACTAAATGTATTAGATGTCATACCATCAATACAAAGTTTAATATACATAGAATGGGCATCTAGAGATACTAAGTCTGCAGAGCTAACATTGGGAGCAAACTCCTTCTCCAATATTGATGCATCAGCCTGACTTACTACAAATGAACCTAAAGTACCAACATTACCAAAGATGGCTTGCCTTACTGTTAAAGGTAATTGATCAATATATTGATTAGTCATACACAAATCTAAACGGAATTTTCTAGCCTCAGACAAAATCTTTGCAAAAGAATCAGTTGCAAAATTTTGGAATTCATCAACATACAAGAAGAAATCTTTTCTCTCATCGATAGGCATATCAACTCTTTCCATCGCCGTAGCTTGTAAACGAGTAATGAGCATACCACCAAGTAATGATGCTGTCTCTTCACCTAACCTACCCTGAGCAAGGTTAACCAAAAGAATCTTTTGATTATCCATAATGTCTCTTAAATCTATAGTGGACTTTACCTGTCCTATGATATTTCTGGTAACAGCAGAAGAATTGAACCTACCTACTTTATTTTGAATTGGAGATACTGACTCTGAAAGAAGTTTTTGATTTTGTGACATCTGAGCAAATTCATCTTCCCAGAATTTCAACAATATTGGATCTTTAACCTGTTTTAATATGAATTTCCTGTAATTCTTGTCCAAGAGTAACCTAGTTACTGAAAGTAAGGTAGTACCTTGTGCTTCCAGTGCAGTCGCTATGGTATTTGTAAGAATATATTGTAATCTAGGACCCCATGAAGTACCAAATTGCTTGATAAAGACCTCGACTACACCATCTGCTATCAAATCTCTTTGAGATTTGTCCTTAAGTTCTAAAAGATTAAAACCAATTGGACATTGAGTATCAGTAGGATTGAAATATATTACATCCTCTACTCTCTCTGGAGGTATGAAATCTAAAAGCTCTTCTACAGTATCACCGTGAGGATCCACAATACATGCACCATCACCACGTAAGATATCTGAGATAAACATATTCTTAAATACTGTAGATTTACCAACACCTGTTTTACCTAATATATAGAAATGCTTCCTTCTGTCTTCTCTCTTAATACCGAAATCAAATCTGGAACCTCTGTAATCTGTCTCAGCAAAGACAGTAACACCATCTTCATTACTCTTTGGTAAATTCATAGGAGGTTCTAATTTTTTAGATCTACTCCACGCTATATTTGGTGTTTCAACAGAGATATTTGGTAAATGGAAAAGAGAAGCTAACTCCTCTATATTTAGAATATCCACAACACCAGAAGAAAGATATCTTCTTACATAATCAGAATATATCTCTTGCCCATTCTTTGTAGGTGCACTGTGTATAAAATTGTTCAAATGGGCTGTAGTGAACTGTTTAAAACTAGCTACAATATCTCTAAGTATTTGCTCAGATTCTACTTGTGTAGGAGCCTTAGTTACAACACGAACACCAAACTCAAAGCCTAATTTAAGCATCTTGTTTTCGATTTCTGAAAGCTCTTCTTCTTGACCAGGCTCTAATTTTACAACCTCTTTCCTTTGAGGTTCTGATTCAGAGCCCATATTAGAGAGGTTTTTACCGATAGCTCCAATTAATGCAGACACCTTATCCATGAAGGAATCACCATATGGATTCTTACCTTCTCTAATTGAAGTAATATATTTCTTTGAGCTACCCTGCCAGTAATTAGCGACAGGTCTTACAATTATCTGTATCCATGCATAGTGGCCAACCTTTAAATCTGATATTGCCCCAGTTATTGCAGCTAAAGGATCTACTTCAAAATTTCTAAATGTCTTAATTGGAAATATGAAATCTTTCTCAAGTTCTACTTCTCCAGTTGTAACAAACAACTTCATTCCCTCGACTCTTCTTTGTGTATAGTCACTTACATATCTAATATCTGCATTAGGATACTGTGCATAGATCTGCCCTTCTACAAACTTTGCTAAATGCTTTGAAATGACAACAAAGAACTTAATACCTTCTTCCCCACTAGAAGCTATCTCAAAACTAATTACATCATTAGCCTTAATGGAGTCCCCCAAAATACCGTGTATGGAAGCAAACATCTGTTCCGCAGCCAATGGCGTCCTATCATTTTCTCTTGGAACCAATATCTGCATTACCAATGGATCTCTGACCTCTTCTAAGATATCAAATTTCTCTACACCCTTGTTGTTTACAAAGAAAAAGATAAAGAAAAGAAAGCCTACTGAGAGTACAAGTGCAAATCCAATTAATATTACCATTGACATAGTACAAATATTCTACATGAGAATAGATATATTTTAAACAATACTAAAAAGAATATATTTTTGAAATATCTTCACCTAAGATAATAACAATATCGCCAGTTGTCATAAAGGATGGCCTAGTAGAAAGTATCTCATAGACTCCTGGAAACAACTCACCTACTACACCCAAAGACACTTTAAACTCTTCTTCATTTGGGACATGAAACTGAGTTTTTTCCTGATTATTAGGCGCATTATCAAACCTTACTACTTCACATCCAGAATTAGCTATCCTTCTGGCATACGAAGATGCCTTACCTGCAATACCACTAGCATTGTATACTTCAACTCTAACCCTCTCTTTTTCTAACCCTTTATCTATCATCCTCACTGTTTTCTCTCTCCATTGGATATCAAATTCATTTGTTTTAATATAGCTAGAGATACCAGCACCAGCATCTGACTCTTCTTGTAAGAGATACTTACTTTGACTAAAATCAATCACATATGGTTTCAAAGACAATATACTCTTGTGTATAGACTTAAGTTGAACAATAGCAGAAGGTAAGGTATTAAATGAAGAATACAAAACAGAGCCATTTGACTCCAACCTATTACCCGAAACCAAAAGATTTACCCATCCCAACCTAGATACAAAACCATTAAGAAAAAACACCTCCTCAGATATTTCATTCCCGTTTTCATAGTATTGCGAATATACGGTGTCTGTAATTACTTCTCCTAGCACATCCCTAATACTCTCGTACGTCTTAGCATCAAACCATATATAGTCATCAATCTTTAATCCCAATACTTCTTCTAATTGCCAAATAGCATACTCAATGCCCTTTCCAGGCTTTATAAAATCACCTGCATATCTAAACCCTGAAACCGCCACTGCATTACCGAAATCACTCTCTAACCCCCTATACATTACCCAACTAGGTAAATATATTAAGATAGATGCCCCCTTTTCTTTGTTCTCTGCATACAAATATACCTTCTCAATTTTCTGCTTACCCTCATACTCTGATTCAAAAACTATCAATGTCTTCTTAAAAGATCCAGAATTTTTAGAAATGAGATATTTCTCTCCACTTGTTCCATCGAGTGGATCTTCTGTTTTTATATTCAAAAAATTTACATATGTATATCCAATATATGCAAAAAACGATATTCCGACGAAAATTAATATGAGTTTAAACCAATTAAACTTTACCTTTGGTATCTTCTTCATCTCAGCTGATTTGTATTTTCCCCGACCCCTTACCATTTTTAAATCTTAAAAATTAAAGTGTTACCTTTCATATCTATGAAACTTAAAAGGACTGATTCCAATTCAATATTGTTACTAACAATATTACTACTACTCTTTCCATACAAGTTATCACCCTGTATATGAAAACCTAGGTATTCCAAAGAAGCACGTATTTGATGCATCCTACCAGTTTCAATCTTGATTAATGCTTGATTGGTATTTAGCAATATATAGCTTTGAGCGAATTTTGATCCACCGAACTCATATGGTCTAAATTCCATTTTGTATTTGTTCTTTGTAGATCTACCAATATATCCTCTCACTTCATACCACCTTTTCCAAGGTTCAAAAGATATATCCATATTTTCCAACACCTTTTTAATCTCATCAGCCTGTTCAAATTCTTCAAACGATGGTACCCCACTCTCCTTATATTTCTCTACAATTGCATGATATATCTTTACAACCTTTCTTTCCTGAAATTGTGATTTAAGGTATTCTTGAGACTCTTTTCTCTTAGCTATCACCATTAATCCCGACACCCCCCTATCCAGTCTATGAACAATACCACAACGATCAACCATTGGATCGTACTCACCTTTCTTTTCTAAGTAATCTCTTACAAAGTTTGCAATAGTCCCAGAAGTATTACCAACTCCTGGATGAACAACAACACCTTTCGGTTTGTATATGACCATTAAATCTGTATCCTCATACCTAATATCCAACACTCCTTCCTCTGGTTGAATATCTTCACTTAAATCAACACTACCCTCTATCTTCTCCCAATATTGCACAGGAATTTCAACAACATCATCCATCCTAAGCTTGTATGATTTTTTCTCACTCTTACCATTAACCGAACATCCTTCATCCATATATTTTTGAACAAGAGTTCGTGTTAATTTTGTAAATCCTTCATTTAAAAGAATCTCATACAAAAAAGTATCTAATCTCTTCCCCTCATCTTGTATTTGAATTGTTTGTATCATCATGCCTTATAAATGAAATTATACCAACAACAACCATTATCAATATCCCTGTATCTAAGATATTAAATGATATATCAAAAAGAGATATATAGTCACAAATATGCCCTGTATATATTCTGTTAATCCAATTACCGAAACCAAATATTGCAATACTAGCTAGTACACCCCCTCTTACCCCTTTGATATACAGAGAAAATATGAAAAGCAACAATATCAATACAATTGTAATATATTCAACATATTGGATATCTACTCCAAAAGCTATACCTGAATTAAGGTCACATTCAGATGAAAAACGTCTCACCCAAAGAATATGCCCTATTACAGAGAGAACCGAAAGTATGGAGAGGAATTTCTTCATATTAGTTTGTTTTAACAGAACGAACCGTAGATCTTGTTTGTATACTTACCCTTGCCTTTCTCAAATCGAACAAGAAGCTCAAGCCCATGATGATAGACCAAAGGACAAAGAGTATTACACAGATATCCTCTATTATCGAAAAATCATCAGAAAGATATATATATGCAATATACCCAGAAGATATCCATACAAGTAATAGGCCAAGATATCCAAAAGAATATTTTTCTTTAAGGGTATCTTTTACTACAAAGGTAATAAATCGGAAGAGGAGATAGAAGATAGCTATTAAGGCTATTAATATCAGACCTTTGTATATCCACTCATTAAAATCACCAACAAAACCTGTTAATACAAAAGCTACCCCCAACATTGTAGTAGCAGAGAAATATATAGGAAAGAACATATGTTTCCATCTCCATTTCTTTATAACAAGGGTATAGAATGTCATAGACAGAAGAATAGCTACAAACATACAAAGTATAACTAAACCACCATCCCAGATACTTAGAAATCTCCAAGGAAGTAACCTAAACAAATATATCTTGTCTCCATATTTCTCATATGGTATCCAATACCAGATGTAGGATGAGAATTGTTCCCATTCGATAATTACATATGACACCCTACCCACTATTGAACTAAATATTCCGGAAATCAAGAACATATCAAAAACAGATGATCTGTTTTTTCTAGATTCTGCACATCCTCTCCAAAATACATACAGACCAAAAAAGAAAACTATAATTAACAATATTAAAGGATGAATACCAGATACAAAAGTTCTAACAGTTTCTAACCAATCAAACACATCATATTACCTAACAGGTTATTACTCTATTCTATCAGAAATTACCTCTTCTTTCTTTTCTTGTTTTTCTTCTTCTTTTGAGAATTTGTATTCTCTACTTGTTTCTCTTCCTGTTTTTTGTCATTACTTTCCTTACTAGACTCAACCCTACTCTTAACCATATCAATTAACTTTGTCCAACTACCAATAATGGCATTACCTAGTTTAACAACAAAGCTATTACTCTGTTTGTATTTCAACCTATTAGACTCTACAGTCTCAGTAGCCTCTTCCTTTGTAGCAAGAATCTGTTGCTGCATTACTTCCATAGATGGATATTCCTCTTCTTTTACAGTTCTCAATGTTACCTGCGATCCACAATGTTGACAGAACTTAGCTGACTTACCAATGAGTACTCCACAGGTCTGACATTTTCTTTTAATTTCATTACCACAATTTGTACAATATACATACCCAGGAAATAACTGGCTACCACACTTTGAACAATCTCCTAACTCAGATGTCTCATATTTAAGATATCTTCTCTCTAAATCAGCCCAATATATCTGTTCAATTGTCTCACTTGGTCTAATGATTAAATATATAATTAAACCAGGGATATTTAGTAGTGTAACTAATACAAGATATATTACTCTGACAGTCATATTAGATGTTCTCTCACCTGAATCTACCCATACCCATCCAATCAATACTAACCAAAAGATTAATACTACAACACCTAAAATGGTACCAAATATATCAAAATCTAATCCACCTACGAAATCGAAGAAATTTAAAACGAAGTTTTCTAGATTCATACTTTTAATGTAAATAATTAATGATGGGGCGTACAACAAATTATCTCAGGCAAATGAGATTTTTACAAGTAAGAAAAGGAAATATGGTCGAGGAGGGAATCGAACCCTCATACTATTGCTAGTACGGGATTTTGAG
>CAYOME010000013.1:0-4609 GCA_964405015.1 uncultured Candidatus Saccharibacteria bacterium | reverse complement strand
ATATGGTCGAGGAGGGAATCGAACCCTCATACTATTGCTAGTACGGGATTTTGAGTCCCGCGTGTCTGCCAGTTCCACCACTCGACCACAGCATGTATTATATCCTATCCATATTTATATTGTACACACTATTTATTACTCTCTTTGTACAAATTTCTAAAGCTAGCGATCTCATTAACAAATGCAAGTTCAACAGTACCCGTTGGTCCATTCCTGTGCTTTGCTATAAAGACATCCCCAGTACTCTTTCTTTCAGTATCTGGATTCCAAGTTTCTTCCCTATCCAAAAATATTACAACATCAGCATCCTGCTCAATAGAACCAGATTCTCTAAGATCTGAAAGTTGAGGCCTTCTTCCCTGTCTTTGTTCAATTGCACGAGATAACTGTGACAAAGCAACTACAGGAACATTCAATTCCTTCGCCAAATTCTTCAAACCCTGAGATACTTCAGACACCTCTAATGTTCTACTCTCTTTGCTACTACCATGCATAAGTTGAAGGTAGTCAACAAAGATAATGTCGACTCCTTGTTCTAATGCCAATCTTCTAGATTTAGTCCTTACCTGATTAATATGCTGACCTGCCATATCATCAATAAAGATATTAGCATCACCAAGTTCACCCATTGTATTGGCTAGCTTAACTATCTTTTCATCATTTAATTTGTTAGTCCTAATCTCCCAGAATGGAATACCCGATTGCATACCGAGTAACCTATCCATAATTTGCATATTGGACATTTCCAAAGAAAAAAATGCAACATTTTTCTTCTCTACTAATGCTGCATGCCTCATCATGTCCAAAGCCAATGAAGTTTTACCTACAGAAGGTCTTGCAGCAAGTATTACTAAATCAGATTTCTGAAATCCACCAAGTAATACATCCATATCCCTAAAACCAGTAGAAATACCAGAATAATCATCAGAGCTCTTAGCATGGGAAGCCCTCTCATATGCATCTTTAAGAAGTTCCTTAACATGAACAAAGTTACTTCTAACACCCTCTTGAGCAACATTAAAAAGTAGAGTCTCAGATCTATCCACTACCTCTGAAACATCCACAGTCTCATCAAAAGACAACGTAGTTATCTGCGATGCAGAAGATATCAATCCTCTCCTAGTAGCAGTCTCTTTTACAATATTTGCATACTCTTCTACATGTGCAGAAGTAGGAACAAAAGATGCTAACTCAGTAAGATATGCCCTACCACCAACCTTTACCAATATCTTTTTCTTCTTTAATCTATCAGATATTGTTACCAAATCTATTGGTAATCCATGTTCAAATAGCTCAAGAATATTCTGATATATCAAAGCATGACGATCATCGTAGAAATGACCTGGTTGTAACCATCCAGAAACATTTATCAAAGCATCCTTATCCAACAGTACAGAACCAAGTACTGATTTCTCTGCTTCAATATTTTGTGGTGGTATCCTCTCCATATTTTAACTATTTAAGAAATATTACCTCCATATTTTTCTGTTCCTGTTCTGGCGAAGGAGATACATTTATATATGACTCATCCCTTACATTTGTAAATCCAAAATACTTGATAAAGTCTTCCCTACTCTTTATATCGCTACCTACTTTCAAACCATCAACCTTGTAAGCACATGGAAGTAGTACAGTAGGATCAACATTGGAAATAACTTTTTCGATTTTGTCATAGTCTACAAACATAGAACCATTACCAATAGGTAAAATCAAAACGTCTACATCACCCAAATCTTTAGTTAATGATATATCGAATTTATTATCCAATAATCCCATATATACGACCCTAAGTATGGTTTCATCTATTAAATAGAAAGGAGATTCTACATCTCTTCTTACCATCAATCCACCTATTTCAAATTCACCAGGAGTAGATATCTCAATAATTGATTCCCTATGCTCAGGTTCAACTTTTTTAAGTAAGTCGTTTTCTTCTAATATATTCTCCTTACCAAGTAACCCCCTATCAGTATAAAGTACGACATCTGTCTTTACTTTATTAAAACTCAAACCACTCTCCTTTAATGCTAAAGGATCAGTAATTAATGAAATATCGCCAACTGTTAATTGAAAAGTTGACCATCCGAGATTTTTTATCTTCATATCTACACCTACTTATATTATTGGGCAGTCACACTAGAGTATACCAGATTGTATTAATCTGATAGTCCAAGAGATTTCTTTACATCCTCTACAAGAGTTTCTTTCATCTGTAACTTCACTAATTCAAGTTTAAGACTCTCCAAAGAAGATATAACAGCCTGTAATTGAGTCATAAGTTTCTCCTCTTCAACGTCTCCTACAACCATTTTTTTAATACCCCCCATTTGCCCTTCTATTCTACTCACTCTGTTTTGAATTCTTTTTGAATACTTCATATTTGAGTTAAGTATATTTTTTTAATATTAGGAAATCAAGAACATTTAAAATAGTAATACTAATTACAAAGTGATACCATATCATGGATGGAAACATTACCTACTTTAAAGACACATACAACATACAGAAAAAGGGCAAGAACCATATTCATATTTCTTTTGCCAATGGCAATATTTAGACTCTCTGATTCAATCCTCTCATATATATTCCCAATTGTTTTAGAAGATCACCTTAATTCAAATTTCCTAATAGGTGGGATTATGGCACTCTCTTCACTAGTAGGATTAATCTGTGATTTCATATTACCTCAAATATTCCCAAACAAATCTTGGAGATTCCTTCTGATTGCAGGAATTGTAGTATCTCTCCTATTCCCGATTTTACTTGCTCTCGGTGATATATTCGGACTTCTCTCAATGTTTGTACTTGCAGTAATAATCTGGGGAATATATTACGAATTTGAATTGTTTGCGGAACAACACTTTGTGGTATCAGAGTTTAAAAAAGATGACTATTCCAGGACATGGGGAATAATGAGTATAATGCTCGATGTGACAAGCATTATCGCTCCAATCGTTGGCTCCATTCTTCTAATTCTAGGAACTTTCTACTACTCCTCAGTAACCTTCACAATGAATATCTTAGCCTTAATATTCACCATACTACTTCTAACTACAAATCCACAAACAACAAAAGTTACCTACAAGAGTAAGGTAAAGGAATATATATCCTTCTTTAAAGAACTTAAATATTGGAAAACAATATCCAAAAAGATAGTGCCACTTTTAGTAATGGCATTCCTTTTGGAATTGGTATCTGCAACATTCTGGGTATTTGGTGGACTCTTTGGAAAAGAACTCATCTCCATACCTGGTTTGGACTGGGGAGTATTAGTAATATCCTTAATACCAACACTAATTGGCTCCGTAATTGTTTCTAAATTAAATATACAAAGAAGAAAAAAGCTTCTCTCTCAATTAAGCCTGTTAGCTGGAGGTCTTGTACTAACACCATTCTTTTTACTTGAAGGAAATGTCCCCCTTGTACTAATTATAATATTTGCAGCAAGTTTCCTTCTCTCCTTCTCATGGCCACTAAATGATGCAGTATACAGCGACCTACAAAAGAGATTAGAAGAACATGGAGTACATCTCATGGGTCTTTCTAATGCTGGATATTCATTAGCATATATAATTGCACCACTACTAATGGGACTAGTGTTTGATCTTTTTGGATTTTACAAATCTTTCTCTCTTTTGGGATTAGTACTTGCAATTGTATCAGGAATTTTAATTCTCCTTACGCCTAAAAAGCTCATCATGCCACAAAAATCTTTAGATCAAATCCATTAGATCTTGACAGAATTTAGCACTCCTTTGTATACTTTGCTAATCATATATATTTAAATTTTAATTTAAATAACTATGAAAATAGTAAAAATAAATCAAAAACCCCAAGACCCCTTCTATACACCTGTAAGATCATTAATGGATGAATTTTTTAACTATCCATTAATGGACAGATCCTTTGAGGAGTTCTCTGCAGATATATGGGAAGAGGACAACAATATCTTCGTAAAAATGGCAATGCCAGGTATAAAGAAAGAAGATATTAAAATATCTGTAACAGGGGATATATTAACAATAGAGGGAGAAAACAAGGAAACACATGAAGAGAAAGATAGTAAAAAGTACTTCCTTAAGAGTTTCCAAAGTTGCTCCTACTCTCAAAGATTTAATCTACCATCTTTAATCAACCCTGATGAAGTAAAGGCTAAATTTGAAGATGGGGTATTAACTGTAGAATTACCAAAGGCAAAAGAATCTCAAACTAAACAGATTGAGATATCATAACTTGGGATTAGGTGAATACTTAAACGGGGCATATGCCCCGTTTTTCTTTTTGTATTGTAGTATAATCTATGGATGAAAAAAGAGAATATATTAGTAATAATAAGCGTACTCCTTTCAATATTAATACTACTCTTTGCTGTATATATCTCTTTACCAAAGAAAGAGAAAGCCCAACCCAATATCGATCAAAGTGAATCATTAGAACAAGAGGAAGATTTACAACAAGAAGAAAGTATACCCGAGATAGTTCAGGAAGAAATAGAAGAGGAAGTATTTACATTTACACAATCAGCATGGATACCTGCTTGGGATTTTAATAGTGGTTTTGAAAGCCTGAAACTAAGAAAAGAGAATATTAAACGTATACACCCAGTCCT
>CAYOME010000012.1:0-18561 GCA_964405015.1 uncultured Candidatus Saccharibacteria bacterium | reverse complement strand
ATCCATATATATGGACATTACCTCTGTAAAAAAGAAATATTCCAATAACAAAGCAAATGAAGAAAAGGTTGCTCTTGAGCAACGATTAATTAATGCACATAATACTGGAGAAAATATCTCTCAGATAAATATAGATCTTAATTACTACTCCCAACTTTCCTACTACATCGATCAGATGCTTAATCAAGTAAATAGGTACGAAGAAGCTAAGGAGATTTTGGCTGAGAATTCAGATCCTGATCTTTCAGAGATGGCTAATATTGAGATACAGGAAGTAGAAGAAAAGATATCTTCTTTAGAAAAAGATATTGCCCTACTCCAAATTGAAAGAAAATTCCATGATGAGGATGATAATAGATCCGCAATATTAGAAATAAGAGCTGGCGCTGGTGGTGATGAAGCTACCCTTTTTGCTGCGGATCTTTTTAGAATGTATAAAAACTTTGCCTTAAAAAATGCTTGGGATCTTCAAGTAATTGAAAGTAATATTTCAGAAGGTGGTGGATATAAAGAAATAATTGCACAGATTAATGGAAAAAATGTATATAAGAAGTTGAAGTATGAAAGTGGTGTACACAGAGTACAAAGAGTACCTGTTACAGAGTCCTCAGGTAGAATACATACCTCCACAGCCTCTGTAGCGATATTGCCTGAGGCAAAGAGTATTGATATAGATATTAATCCTGAAGATATCAGAATTGATGTAATGAGAGCATCAGGTGCTGGTGGTCAATGTGTTAATAGAACTGACTCTGCAGTAAGAATTACTCACTTTCCAAGTGGTATTGTAGTAAGTTGCCAAGAGACTAAGCATCAAAGTCAAAATAAAGAAAAAGCTATGGCTCTTCTTAGATCAAGACTTTACGAAAAGAAAAGACTTGAGGAGGCAGAGAAGAGATCAAACCTTAGATCTTCACAAATTGGAAGCGCAATGAGAGCTGAAAAGATTAGAACATACAACTTCCCACAAAACAGAATTACTGATCATAGGATCAAGAAATCATGGCATAATATTGAAACAGTATTAGCTGGTGAAATAGATGAAATGGTAGATGATATTAGAGAGGGCATACAGTTAGAACTTCTCAAAGATGAAGAGTAATCTTAAAGATATATACTCACTTCAGCAATTCCTCATAGATATTGAATATCCCGATTACAAAAGGATATCTCTTGAGATATCGAAATATCTTGATTCTAATCCACATATTGATATTAATGATGTAAAAGAGAGACTTCAAAAGGGTGAACCATGGGAATATATAAGGGGATATACACAGTTTTGTAATTTAGATTTCTTAGTTACCATAAATACCCTTATTCCAAGAATTGAAACCGAACAAATTGTTTACAATGCTGCAACAATAATTAAGGAAGAGTATATAACTACCTTAATAGATGTTGGTACAGGTACAGGTTGTATACCTATTTCAATAAGCAGTATTCTTGGAGATAGTTATAGCTTAAGTATATATGGTACAGATATCTCAAAGAAGGCATTAGATGTAGCAAAAAGGAACGAATTGAATATCCTTAAGAAAAAAGGTATTAATTGGATATGTACAAATTTAATCAAGGATATTCCATCATATGACAAAAACTGTATATTGATAGCTAATCTACCATATATCCCAACTCAACAATATCTTCATTTAGATAAATCTGTCTTAAATTATGAACCAAGACTAGCACTTGATGGTGGAGAAGATGGTTTAAAATATTTCAAAGAATTGTTCACAATGATTAAGGATCGAGAGTATCTACCAAAGTACATATACCTTGAAACAGAAGAATCTATATATACAAATACTTTTGAATTAATAAAAGAATATTTCAATGGATCTACAATTCTACAAGAGAAAGATTGTTTTAATAGAAAGAGATTCTTTAAGGTATTAAACTGGAATCAGTAGCTTCTACAAGTACAACCTTTACTGTTTTCGTCTCCCCTTTGCTCCATACCTCTAAGGAAATCTCCTCACCTACCTCGAATGACTGAACTAAAGATGCGAATGAATTCCCTACTTTCTCACCATTTATCTTTGTAATAATATCACCTCTTTGGATACCAGCTTTAGCTGCAGGGCCATTAGTATCTGCGTTTACTACTAAAGCTCCAGCAACAACATCTGAGTAATACATAGCTTGGTAATCAGAAATCATCTGATATGAAATACCTATGTAAGGTTTGATAAACTTACCATATGTACGATATTCCTCTAACCTATCTTTTACAATATCTATTGGCAATGCAAATGATATATTATCCGCACCAGAACTAGTAGCGAAGTTAACCCCTACTACTTTACCTTCTGTACTAATCAATGGACCACCAGAGTTACCTGGATTTACAGCAGCATCTGTTTGTAATACATCCTCATATACCTTGGTAGTAGATCCAAACCATCCGGAAGATGTTGTAACAGACCTATTAAGACCACTAATAATTCCAGTAGTTACACTACCAGCATATTCACCCAAAGGAGTACCTATTGCTATTACAGTTTGTCCTACTAAAAGATTTGATGAGTCACCTAATTCAATAGCTTTAAGATCTTTTGCATCAATTTTTAAAATAGCAATATCATTACTATCATCTCTTAATATCTCTACAACGGCATGTTCTTTACCATCACTAGTTATTACTTTGTAAGTAGCAGTACTATCAGAAACAACATGTTGATTAGTAATAATTATTCCATTACTATCTACAACAAATCCAGTACCAATCTTACTTACACTATCAACTAATCCTTCTCCTTGTTGTAAAGAAAGTTGAGAAACAGCAACACTAACTACAGATTCCATAGAATTCTTAACGACATTGATAATGACATTCTCTTCTTGAGTAACTGTAATATTTACATTCTTTTCTTCTTCAATTACTTCATCTTTTTTAGAAAGTAAAAATTCCTGTAAAGTAGGAGATACCCTTAGCATTAATATTACTGATACAAAAAACAACAGTAACATAGCAGTTACTACTAGAGCTACCCCTATTACTCTAAGATGCTTATATTTCTTTATTGATGCTACTGCATTAAGAACCTCTGTCTTAATTACCTTTTTCTCTTTAGTCTCTTTACTATCCATATTAAGAATAAATAATTAAATTATTTATTTAGCAATTTAATAGCTTCATCTAATTGCCTATCAAAACCTGCTACAAAATCTTCAGCAGTATTTACTACTTCGACATCAGGAACAACAGGATTCTCTCTGTTAATCCAAGTACCATCAGGAAGCAACCATTTCAATATTGTAATATGCAAACTAGATCCACCATTTAAATCTAATACACTCTGAGCTGTACCCTTACCATATGTTTTTGTACCTAGTACCTTTGCAACACCATTCTGTTTTAATGCACCAGAGAATATCTCTGAAGCAGAAGCACTACCTTCATCTACTAATACAACTACTGAAGTCCCTATTAACTTACCACCAGCTCTAGCCTCAAAATTATCCCTGTTACCTTCTCCATCCTCTTGCATAGAGATAAGGGTTCCCTTTTCTAAGAATTCTGATGCAGAATATACCGCAGCATCAAAATATCCACCAGGATTACCTCTTAAGTCTACAATGATCTTCTTTGCTCCACTCTTTTTAATATCATCTACAACATCATTCCATTTTTGTATCCAATCTTGATATGAAGCATCTGTAAATCTTGCAACATCTATCATTGCAATATCTTTTTTACTACCTACATATGACAAAGTCATACTAGGAACAGTAATCTGTCCTCTGGTAATTTCAATAGTGACTGGTTGGGAATCCCCTTTATGCAAAATCTTTAAAACAACCTTTGTACCTGCTTCTCCCCTAATCTTTTGTACAATATCATAGATATTATCCCCACTTTTAACTTCATAGTCATCGACGGCTAGTATGTAATCCCCAGGTCTAATACCAGCTGCTTTTGCAGGAGATCCATCCAAAGGAGATACTATAGAAATAGCTCCATCCGTATATCCAAGCTCTGCACCAATACCTTCAAAATATTTACCCTCATTTGCATTATTAAACTCCTCTGTTTCTTCTGGAGTTAAAAATATGGTTGCAGGATCATCATATGAATCAACCATGCCCTTTATAGCTCCATACATCATATCCTTATCTTCGACCTTATCCTGTTCTACATATCTAGATTTCATTACATTCCATACTTCCCAGAACAGATCTTGATTAGCGGATGGTGAATTATCAAATATCTCCGTATTAGGTACTGAAATATTCCTACCAAAGAATATTCCAAATGCAAAAGACACAACTAAAAGTACTAATATCCATATATTTCTAGCTCGTTTTCCTTCGTTTTCCACAAGATTTAGATACTAAAGTAAAGTATTCCTGAAATTATATTACCCAGGAGATTGTATTACAAATCGACAAAATCCAAATATCCAATATGTAGTAAGGACTTACCTTTCTTACCAAAATTTACAAAAACATATTCTGAATCATTCTGAATTTCTTCTATTTTTCCAATATATCCATATGTTGATGGTGCTCTTGATATTACATATTCATTTGGATATTTCTCAACAAACCAATCTTTGTTATCTTCCCCATTATTATTTATCACAAACAATTGATTCTCAGGACCATCTAATACAACGAGATGATCCTTTAAGGCTATTAACTTCTCTACAAAGAGTGCATCACAGTGTACAGATCCAAAACCTCCTAAAACTGCAATAGGGAGAGTAACACTTCTAAACTCCTTGTATGATATTGCGTACGTTAGTATTGCAACGGCACCTCTTTCAAAAAGTTGATTAGCAACCTGATCATACAAATATGGACCAACCCAAACAATCTTGCCTGTATAGTCGGTATCTAAGACTTTATCAGTTACAATGCTATATCCATCAGAAAGTATCTCTAACTTACCAAAGAACTTACTCTCTGTCTTTGTTGTAGCAACCATATCTACACATACAGCATCTGAAGTGATAACTATTCCATCATTGGGATTAACAGTATGTACATACCCACCAAAATCACTCTCAAATACATATTTACTCTCCTCACCTAATACATCTATATACCCCTTCCCTATTCTAGAAAGATCTAGTATTCCAGATACAGGAGCTATTGCATCTGTAATTGTTAAACCTCCTGTAGATACCCTCTGTGCAATAGTCTCGCCTTCCTCAATATATTCTCCATCTATTCTTGTAATATATTTATATGAATCATCCACCTTACACCCTATTGCCTTTGGTAAATATACAGATTTCTTAATACCACTTATCATACTCTCATATACCTTATCACCTACCTTAATATATGACCCTTGCTTTACAAAGACCTTCTCTTTACCAGTAAGAGGTATACTAAACTTGTAATCTTTATATTTTTCAAAAATCCTACTCCTTATTTCCATTGTTCCATGTCTGTAATTTATCTTTGTTATCCCTTGGTCTAGGACCATATATTACTGGACGTATTCTACAATCTACCACTAACCCATCATATCTTAATCCCCCAAATGTTGATACAAAAGATATCTCCGTAGAAGGATAATGTGTAAATACAGAACCACTCTTAAGTTCTCCTTCTACAATAACTTTGTTAGTAACCTTTGGAATATTAAAGATTTCAAGATTTGGATTAAGCGCAAAGATATCCCTCTCCTGGAAATCTTGAGATATCATTTTACCAGCAAAGATTACTTTGTTCTTACCTTTGTTTTGATTAATCTCAGGTATTAGCAACCGATGTGCAGATGGCAAAACATCACCTTTAATTACCATTATCTCATCAGAATCAGTAGCCAATGTAAGATTCCTACCATAGCTAATCAACCTATTTTCAACATCCATATATATGTCATATATACCCTCCATTTCAAAACCATCTATCAAAGACAAAAGAAGATCTCTTTTCTTCATTAGTTTTGGTAACTTACCAGTAATTACAACACCTGATGCCTTTCTACCCATACCTTCAAACTTTTCTTTGTTGTTCTCCTTCAAAGCTAAGTTTTGTATTGTAACAAAAGATCTTAATATATCCTCAATTATTGGATCTGATATATATTCAGGAGTACTTGCTACAAAATTAGCCCATTTATTTAATACCTCATCAGAACTAGATTCAATTGAAAGAAAGGCTTCTAATTTAGAATTTTTAATTGAATCTATTAGAGCAATCTCACTATTCCAATTAGTTTTACTCACTAAGAATTCACTACCTAAAACCCTCTCTTTAGAAAAGATTCCTGAGGAAGATATTTTCTCCTTTGATCTGTATATTGAAAAATGTGACAGGTCAAAATCCATCCATATTAAATCTGTATACCCCAGCCTATTCTTTAAACCCTCTATTAAATTTCTCATGTACAGATCATCCACAACTCTCAGTGCAATATCTTTAGAAAATTCCTTCAAAGAAAGATATATCCTATTAAAGAATGGTTGATTATCATCCACCAATATCTTAACACCACCAACCCCAACACCTTCATCTTGAAATTCTTTTACTTTGAATACTCCTTGCCAATCCCTATCTACAATATCCCATTCAAACTCTTTTTCTAAGGAATTAAAATATTCACTCCAAAAAGATTTGTTAAAAACAATATCATCCATTCTAAACTTTAAAGGGGATAGATCTACACTATCTGAAAGCATATATGTCTTTTGAGCTGAAAAATCTGTATATGCTAAATTCGCAAAGATATTGTTATCTTTAATCAGTACTGTTAAATATGCATTTTTCTTGAGAATGGGCAGATTACTCATAACAATATTCAGTTTACCAGTAAATTGTAATTTTGGGAATTAACAAAAAAGGGAGCATATGCTCCCTTTAAAATTCTTGTTCAAAAGCAATTATGCTTCTCTAGCTACGTATGGAAGTAATGCCATATATCTTGCTCTCTTAATAGCACCTGTTAACTGTTTCTGATGCTTATGACAAGCACCTGACTTCTCAGTAGAGATGATTTTTCCTCTTACAGATGTAAATTTCTTTAATTGATATACATCCTTGTAAGAGATACTCTTAACACCTGTATCACAAAGAGGACATGAAAGATTCTGAATTATTTTTCTTTTTCTTCTTACCTTCTTCTTACCACCATAGTTATCATCATTTTCCTCGCCAGTAACAACCTTCTCATCAAAGACCTCTTCCAATGGTGCTACAACTACTTTTTTCTCTTCTATTTCACTCATTACTTACTAATTTACAAAATTAAAATGGCAAATCTGCATCCTCAAGAGGATCCTCATCAGAAGTACTCTCTTCTACTACAGGAATCTCTTCTACTTCCTCTTGATTATGTGGTGCTTCTGAAGCTCCATTACCTTGCTTTCCCTTGTTATCCAAAAGAATCATATCATTTACTCTTACTTCAGTCTTGTATCTAGTAGAACCATCTTCTGCTTCCCATGATCTAGTTGTAAGAGATCCTTCTATATATACCTTCATTCCTTTTGAAAGTAATTGCTGACATATCTCAGCCATTTTGTTCCAAGCTACAATATTATGAAACTCTGCTACTTCCTTCATATTGCCATCTTGATCTTTCCATGATTTGTTTGTAGCCAATCCAAATGTTACAACTGGTGTTCCACCTGTTGTATATCTAAGCTCAGGTTCTCTTGTTAAGTTACCAATCAATTGAACTTTGTTTAAAGACCTTGCAGACATTTTTGTATATTTATAAATTTAACTTACCTAATATTACCGTTTAAAAGTAAAAAATTTCTGAATTAAACCTCAATTTCTTTTTTCTTAATTCTAGTCCCAATTTCTTCAGGATGATCAACTTCTACAATCATGAATCTTAAGATCTCCTGTCTTAATTGTAACTGTCTCTTCATTTCGTTAATTACAGATGGACTAGTTTTGAAATTGTAAACAATGTAATATCCCTCGTTATGACCATTTATCTTGTAAGAAAGATATCTCTTTCCCCATACATCTACGTCTAATACTTCCCCATTCTCTTGTTCCATCATATCCATAAAATCTTTATGAATACTCTTTCTCAAATCGTCAGGAAGTAATGGCTTTAATGCAACCATCATTTCATAGTTTCTCATCTTTTTTACTCTATCTGTTGACATCAAAAACAATCTATTAAATTAATATCAATGCGAATGGATTTTATCAGAAAAAATCCTAGATTACAATTATATTAGCCATTAGCTAGAATGACAATATAGTCGGAGTCCTTCACTATGTATTCTTTACCATGATTTTTAACTAAACCCTTCTCTTTTGCACTATTCCATCCCCCACTATTAATCATATCTTCTACATTTACTACATCGGCAGTAATAAAGTTCTTACCTAGATCGGTATGAATAACTGAAGCAGCACTTTTAACATCAGCACCACTTTCAATAGTCCATGCATTACATTCTTTTTTGGAACCAGTATAGAAGGTTAAAAGGTTTAATCTCTTGTAAGCAAACTTTATAATATCCTCAACAGTAACAGGCTTACTACCCAAAAGTTCTACATACTCATTTAGTTCCTCTTCACTTAAACTTGCTAAATCAGAGAGTAATTTTACATCTACTCTTACAATATATTCTTTCTTAGTATCTTTTGATATCTGTGCTAACTTGTCTTCCCATTCTGAGATTTTTTCCTCATCTAAACCTTCTTTACAATTCAGAAGAAAAAGTCTTTGTTTTGAAGTCAGTAAGTACAATTCTTTAACAAACTCATTCTCTTCTTGATTAAAACTCATATCTATTACAGGTATACCCATATTTAAGCTCTCTACTATTTTTTTTAATACATCAATTTGCATACCTAACTCTCTAGTAACTCCAGATCTAGAATTTCTCACAACAGTATCTAATCTCTTCTCTACTACTTCCAAGTCTTTAAGTATTAATTCTGATTGAACAATTTCAAAATCTTCTACAGGATCAACACGATTGTATACATGAACAATCTCACTACTAGTAAAAGACCTCAGTACATATATTATTACATCTACCTCTCTAATATGTGCTAAGAATTGATTACCAAGTCCCTCACCTTTAGATGCACCTTTAACTAATCCTGCAATATCTACAAAGGTCATTACTGAGGGTACTCTTTTCTCTGCTTTAAAAAACTCTACCATCATATCCAATTTACTATCTGGTATCTCAACAACCCCTACATTTTTATCTATCGTACAAAATGGGAAATTCTCAGCTGGTACAGCCTTTTTTGTAAGTGCATTAAACAAGGAAGATTTACCTGCATTTGGTAAACCAACGATTCCAAGTGAAAGTGTATGTGATCTTACTACTTCTGCCATATTTTCTATACATATCTTAAACGCCCCAATTATACACTAAAAATACTCTTTAAAAGATATTCTTTCTAAAGTAATATATTCCCATGAAGAAAATATTAACAATGGTATATGTCTCTTTAGTAATACTGTGTACCGTAATATCCTCTGTATATGCTAATGAGTATGATTTCGCAATCCAAAACAACACAACAATTGAATATACAACAGGTAAAGATATTGTAAATGTAAAAACAGAATACATTAGAGAAGTAAAAAACAATGGTTACTTCTACTCTACTCAAGGAGAGAAAGTATTCCATATACCTGATCTACCCAAAAGTAAACAGTATGAATTGGAATTGGAAAGACAATTTAAGTTGGATACTCTTAAAGTAACTGACAACAATGGTAATGAGATTAAATATACAACGGAGAAATTAGAATATGGCGAGGGTATATATGTAAAGGTACCCAATTACAAGCAAACAACATATGGGTATCCATATGTTGTATTTCTTGAATATCAGACTCATGACTTAGTAAAAAGAATATATGATCATGTAGTCTTACTTGCACCTGCCTTACACGAAGATACTCAATTTGAACAAACTGATGCATCTACTGGAACAAAAACTTCTTTTTCATATGACCTTCAAATTGTTACAGACAAAAATATCCAGCCACTTGCTAACATATATCCCAGTACCTTTGTAAAAGAGGAAAAGGAAAATATAAATATATATTCTTTTGACTCAAAAAGTAGAAATGGAGTATCTCCATACCTTGAATTTGGTACGTCACAGATATATAGGTTTGAGCTTAAATATACTACTCCAAAAACAGACTCTCTCATTCCTGAGAAATACTCGTCCGTACTTAATGCTCTTTCTACAAATATATATGAATTCTCTTTGCCTAGAGAATTTGCAGAAACTAATCAGAAGGTAAAGATATCTGAGATGATACCCAAGCCTACAAAGATCTCACAGGATAGTGAGGGAAATATTGTTGCAAGTTTTGAGGTTCCTGCTAACAAGAGTAGTGCCATCTCCATCTCCGGATATATATATGTCAAACAGGATGAATATGGTAATAGGCCGGTATTACCTAATTACTCTTTAAATGAATATCTCGATTTAGTAAAAAAGGATATTAATTTAAATAGATATTTAAGCTCTTCTAAGTTCTGGGAAGTAAGTGACCCATATATTCAAGGTGAGGCAAAAAAGATATATGAGAGTAGTACTACTTTTGTAGAACTACTTAGAAATGATTACAGATATATCAATGAGAGATTGGAATATGATGAAAGTAAAGCAAACAGTAACAATGAAAGAATTGGAGCGAAAGCTGCACTTCAAGGTGGTGGTTCTGTATGCATGGAGTATGCAGACTCAATGATTGCTCTTCTTAGAGCTCAAGGCATACCTTCTAGAGCTGCTTTGGGATATTCAAACTTAGATATATTAGAAAAAACAAATGAAGACGGTAGTACTAGACATCAATGGGTACAAGTATGGGTTCCTGAATATGGTTGGTTAAGTATTGATCCTACATATGAGAGTGAGAATATGCTAATTGGACAAAATATCGAGAAAGTATTGTGGGAGACTTTCTTTGATGATGAATTAAGTAATATTAAAATATATTCTGCAGATACCCTAGAGGAGGAAGACTTTTCTGACTACTCTGTAAAGATCTATGCTGTATCACAAGAACCTAATCCAGATACATTACTCGATTACTCAGATATTAAATCTGTTTCAGATGACGATGGTAGTACAAAAGATACGTTGAACAAGATAGTAAAGACAACTACACTTGGAAAGTCAGTAGTTATTATGTTACCAATCTTTGTAATATTGGGAGTATTGATAGTTATACTTACTGGAACTACATCTCTAATTAAAAAAATTAAAGCTCGTAAAGCTCATCAAGGTTAACTGCTTTTTGACCCTCTTCCATTCTATCTTGCGTAGTAGCGTACAGAGTCATTAATACATCCCCCTTCTTTATACTATCTCCTGGCATTTTGTGGATATATATACCTGCTTCTTTAATCTTTGGTGTACCAAGTGCTCTAGCAATTTCTACAATCTCTCTTGTCCACATATATTTAATTGTTCCCTCCCTATCTGAGATCACATCAAATGTAAGGTCACCTCCTTTAAGATCATCTGATTTAACAATCTTTTTTGCTCCTTGAGCCTTAGCAATATCCCAGAATTTCTTCAAGGCTTTTCCAGAATCTAATATCTCAAGAGTAAGTTTTTTACCCTCCCCCTTCTTTGCTTTTCCATTGTTCTCAAATATTTCACTAGCCATATTAACAACAGTCTCTTCCATACCAATAGGTCGTTTCTCATGTCTCTCTAATACCATGAGACAGTCTTTCATTTCTAATATGGGGCCAACACCATTGCCATCAGGACCTTTCACTACTCTTCTGAATGTAACACACTTAATACCGAATTGTTCGAAGAGTTTCTCAAACTCTCTTTCAAGAAATTCCAAATCATCCGGTCTTTCTAATTTAGTACCTTTACCATATGGAAGATCTATTAATACGGATGTAACACCCATGGCGATTTTCTTTGCCACAATACTTACTAAGACCTTTTGGAATTCTTGTATCTTAAGAGATCTCTCCACATTAATGATTTCATCATCAGCAGGAGCTAGATACAATGACCCTCCCCATATCATACATGCCCCCTCTTTCTCTACTACTTCATATACTTGTTTTTTGGTTATTGCTACTGGCATTACAGTCTCTAAGATATCTGTTGTACCTGCTGGAGATGTAATAGCTCTTGTGGAACTGTTAGGTACTACCAAACCTTCTGCTGCTAATATTGGTACAAGTATCGGTGTGATACCTTTACCTGCGGTACCACCAATTGAGTGCTTGTCTACAACTAGATCTTTGTTCTTTTTAATATATTTGAAATCTAATATCTCTCCTGATTCGGCCATACCCTTCGCCATCCATCTAATTTCATCATCATTAAAACCTGGATTGAAAAAAGTAGATACAAAGAATGCAACCTCTGTCTCTTTCAACTTTCTTGAACCAATATCTTCCATAATTGAGAGGAGTTCCTCCTCATTTAGCCTCTTACCAGAGATTTTCTTCTTGATTGCCTCTAGGGACTTACCAGGCTCTTGTATATCTACAAGGACCTTAGCTCCATCAGGGATATGATATTCATCAGGAATCTCCTCATACAGACCTACTTCTCCTATAGCTACTTGGGAGTCTGAAATTATAACTTTTACGTAAAGTTCTACATCCTTGTAACCAAGTAAAACTATCTCTCCTTCATGTATTCCAAGGTCATCAGCATCAACTTGATGTACAACAATGAACAGGTCTTTACCTGCTCCTAGATCAATTTTCTTACTCTTAAGGTATAGGGCCATGTTAGTTAGGTATTTATATTATTTCAAAATAGCCATGGGTATTTAGCTTTAACAACCCCTGCAATTTCTTTAGGTTTTAGTATACCAAATTCGGTCAGAAAACCAGTAATCAAATTTACATCCACTATCTCAAAGGCTGGATTAAAAATTTTAAGTTCCTTAGGTGCATCTTCCCATAGCTCTCTACTTTCTCGTACCTCTATTTTCAAATCATCCACCCCTATCTCAGGATCAACCTTAAGAAGTGGTGAAACAACATACAAAGGCTTACTAGCGTAGTAAGAAGCCATTGCAATACCCCAACTCCCTATCTTGTTTACACAGTAACCCTTTAGAGTAATTTGATCACAACCAATGAATACTCCATCAATGGGAACTGACCCTCTTCCAATTATAAATGACTCTGCTGCACTATCCGCTATCAATGTAGTAGAAATGCCGCCATCTAAAAGGCTTTTAGCTGTTTTGTGACCTTGAAAAAGAGGTCTAGTTTCAGTACATACAGCATCAAATGAGTCTTTTCCTTGCGCAATACCCTTGATTACAGAAACTGCAGTAGATGAGTGACAATGAGTAAGTACATTCTCTAGAAATTTAACCTGGGGAACACAGTAATCGATAATGGAGTGCTTGGTATTTTCAATCAACTCTAAATATCTCTCACAGTAATCCTCTAAATTCTGTTTCATGGTTTCCAATGATTGTAAATCACGATTTTGAGATTCGTATGTATGTTGTACAAAACGGACTCCATTTCTAGCTAAGGGTTCATTCTCTCTAGCATCAGCTAACATATTACCCACAGCTATCAATTCTTCGTAAAACACCTTAGGATCAGTAATTTCGGACAATTGAATATATGTCTTCATACCCTCTAGCGTAGCGATAGCTACATTGGTAGCTCCCTGTATGTTCAACTCTTTTATATCCCTTTGTATATCTAATACCTTTTTAATATTCATATTACTTTAATTCAAATATCTCATTTAATTTTGGAACATCTGTATCAATATTTAGCTCCGCTTTAATATTACTTGCAAATCCAATCGCTATCTCTTCATCACCGTGAGTTATGAAAATCTTTTTAGGTGTATGACCAAAGCTTCTCAACCAATATCTAATATCTCTTTGATCACCATGAGCAGAGAATCCTCCAAGAGTATGTATCTTTGCATTTACTTCAATATTTTGACCCATGACAACAATCTCTTTATCACCATTTACTAATCTTCTACCCAACGTACCCTCTACTTGATATCCAACAAATATCATATGTGTTGTAGGTTTAGAGATATGATTCTTAATATGATGCACTATTCTTCCTCCAGTACACATTCCACTACCAGCAATTATTACTACACCACTTTTAGTTATCAATCTCTTAGATTCCTCAGCAGAATCTACAGTAACAAGACCAGGGAAATTAAATGGATCATCCCCCTTGTCTAGCAATCTTCTAGCATCTTCATCATAGAAGGCGGGATACTGTTTAAATACAGCAGTAGCTTTAGAAGCCATTGGGCTATCTAGATATATTGGTATTGGATTGAGTAGTTTGTTTTCTACAAACAAGTTAATCTCATACAAGATCTCTTGTGTTCTCTCTATAGCAAAAGATGGGATTAATACATTACCACCCTCTTCTTGAGCCTGTTTGAGGATAGAAAGCAATTCCAATACAGTTTCATCCTTGTTCTTGTGCAATCTGTTACCATATGTAGCTTCACAGATTACATAGTCTGCTTCTCTTACTAAATCAGGATCTCTCACTATTCTAGCTCCTGGTTGACCAAGGTCACCAGAAAATACCAATTTCCTTTCTCTACCTGCATCAGTCTTAACCCAGAATTCAATCAATGCAGAACCTAATATGTGTCCTGCATCCCTTAATCTAAATTCAACGCCATTGTGCAAATTAACAGAAGTACCATATGGATATACCTCAAAGAGTCTACTCATTTCTTCAACATCTTCCTCAGAAAAAAGAGGCTTCCTTTTCTCATACAAAGTACCATCAAAGGATGAGCCTCTGTACTCTTGCTCTTCTTTAACCTTAGCCTCCCATCTTTCATATGATTCCTGCTGTAATTTAGCAGCGTCCAAAAGAACAATCTTTGCTAAATCTCTAGTAGGTTGCGTAGAGAATATTCTTCCCCTAAATCCCTGCTTAACTAATACTGGTATTCTTCCACAATGATCAAAATGTGCATGGGTAAGAAATATTGCATCTAAATCTGTTGGATTAAATGGGAATGGTTCATAGTTAAGAGCCTCCATTTCATCTTTTCCTTGGAATGCTCCACAATCAACTAAGAATTTAAATTCTCCTGTATCTACATAGTAACATGATCCAGTAACTGTTCTTGTAGCTCCACAAAATTGTATCTTCATATATGGGCAGTATCGAAATTAACTATTAAATATTACAACATACGCTTAGCTTCATCCAACAATTTCTCCTTTGTATTTAGTAATGGGTCCTCAATAACCATGTCTAGTAAATTCTTTAATATCTTACCCATTAAAGGACCAGCCTCAACACCAATCTTTTTCAAATCTTCTCCATCAATATCCAAATCAGTAATCTTAAGAGCCATATCTTCCTGCCTTATTCTGGAGATATGTTCCTGTAACTCCTCTATCTCTTTTGGTTTAAATGCAGTTTGTGGATTAGATGTAGCATCTGCAATTCTTAATTTAAAAAGATCTTCTACATTCTCATCACCTACTCTTTTGAGAAATCTTCTTACAGCGGAATCACTCCATTGAGTGAGCAAAAGTTTTTCCATATCATCATGATTAACTTCACCATCAAGATGAGGATAGTAGAACATATGGTTTTGAATTAATGTCTTTACTCTTTGTATCTCTGTATTTGGGAATTTCATTCTCCTCATTACCGTTTCTGCTAAATCTGCACCTACCTTATCATGACCATAGAAGTGGCCATTACCCATATCTGTCCTTGGTTTGGCTATATCATGCAAAAGAGCAGCTAACTTCACACTATCCTCTGCGACATCACATGTATGTAAGCTATGCCAATATACGTCATGAGCATGGAAGAGTTTCTGTTCTACTCCATATCCTTCAGAGAGCTCTGGTAAGAATATATTTAACAGACCACACTCCCTTAACAACTCTATACCTTTAGAAGGCTTAGGAGAATTTAAAAGAAGTTTCATAAATTCATCACGTATTCGTTCCATTGAGACCTGCTTTGCAACAGGTATGCACTCTTTAATAGCTTGAAAGGTCTCCCCCTCTATCTCAAAATCCAATTGAGAAGCCAATCTACAAGCCTTAAAAGCTCTTAGTCCATCCTCTTTAAATCTTTCAATTGGAGTACCAACAGCACGTATTAATTTCATATTAATATCTGTAATACCACCAAAAGGATCATATATATCCCACTCTTCTTTTTCTAAATTACCATCATCAATAGCGGAGGAAAGATCTAAAGCCATTGCATTAATGGTAAAATCTCTCCTTCCAAGATCCAGATCTAAATCGTTAACAAATTCAACTTTAGTTGGCCACCTACCATCTACATAGTCAGATTCACTCCTAAAGGTTGTAACCTCAACTTGCTTAGTTTCTCCTAACTCATCTGTTACCAATGCCAATACAGTACCAAACCTTGCACCTACAGATACCGACTTAGGAAATATCTCTAACATTTCATCAGGTTGAGCATTAGTAGCTAAATCATAGTCGTGTGGAATCTTACCAGTAAATATATCTCTGATAGCTCCACCAACTAAATATACATCATATCCTTCTTTAGCAAGCATTCTTCCTACTTTTTGTACATATGATGGTATTTTAAATCGTATTTTCATATTCTTTTCTTCCTTAAGAAATAGTACCAAAGTATTAATACAACAACAAGGAAAACAAAAAGAGATACATATGTATAACCAGAATTAGTTTGAGGTAATTTTGATATACCCAAAACTTCAGGATCCTCATCTACTACCTCAACAACTTCATCCTTAACCTCCCTTTCATATATCATCTCTGAAGAAAAGATAGTACTTGGAATTCTTGTAATACAAAAAGCCTCCCCCCAAGGTTTAACCCGAGAACCAATGTAATTGAAACCCTCTCCTCTTACACCTGACATTGGAGCAGAGTCACCTACATAGTTGGATTCTAGGCTCTCACCAAAGGTAGTACACTCCTTCCTTGAATTCGGGTTGTATATACTTGCCAATCCAAAACTACCTGTATCTTCAAATGGAATATCATATATATATTCAAATACCTCATTAGGTTCAAAATCTTTTTTAAAGGTATATTCACCATGATTAAAAACAATATTTCTTTCCAATATCTCCGTAATATTTCTAACAGATATTTTCATATGCACTACTCCCCCCTCTATCTGCGCTTCCCAACTTTCAAATGTTAATGGTGATTTTACTACTACAGATTCAAGCCTTAATACACCACTAGAATTACTGTTTACATTTCCCAAACCATCATATGTTCTTACAATTCCATTCCTTGGATATATCCAACCAAATGTTTGCAGGGTATTACTTTCATATGTACCGTCAATATTCAATATATTCCTCAAATCACCTTGATGTGTGTAATATCTAGAAAGATATATCCTTAACAAAGATATATTTACATCATGTCCTGTATTGTTTCTGTACCAATATATGAAGTCTGCATATGAATATGGTGGTAGAGAAAGGGTAGCGTATGTATTAGGATCTCTAATCAATCCATATGATGGATCAAGACTTGTTACATTTGAAATTGATACATTTCCCAATATATATGAAGTGTTTGTACCTACTAAATCAGAGTCTGAATATTGTACACAGTTGGGACATATACCCTTTTGAGGTAATCCTCCAATACCAAATCCAAGCGTATCCTGATACCTATTTTCAGTTAGGTCTCCACTAGATGTAAAACCATCTGCAATGACAGGTAATGGTACGGATATTAATACTAACGTTAGTAATATTCTCTTAAGCATTTTGTATCTTTTAAATTTAGATACTTAATCTTAAGAAAAAAATATTACAAAGTACTTACATCTCTTTACTCCACTTCTCCCTGTCCTTTTTGTCTAACTCAATACCTTTTTGTAATATGCTAAACAAAAGAACAATACCCATTAATATGGATATTACTAAGAAAGAAATATCATATTGAGAGAGGTAATATCCAAAGATATTTGTATATTTAACAGGTGCTAAGTACATATATATGGTAATGAATACTCCAAATATTCTCATTTCAGTAGGACCTACTAATCCAAAAGAATATTTAAATTTGTTTTGAACAAATGTTACTAACTCTACATGTATCATTAATCCCATATACATCATTGCAAATATCAATGCCAAATCTATCCTTACAAAACCAGATATACCCAAACCTACTGCAAATATCATTACTGCAATAGCGTCTACCATATGATCTATATAATAACCGTAGTTGGGTCTAGTCTTTTTTCTGTATCTAGCTAAACTACCATCAAATGAATCTCCAAACCAATGCAGAAACAAACCAACTACAACAAGTATTAAGTAATTTCTTTCATTGAAACCTAATACAAATCCAACAGCTACAACTATTATTGCTAATACCCCAAGAGCAGTTAAATGATCAGAATTAACCCACTTAGGTATTCTAGGACATACCCATTCCTTTATTCTTTCTTCTGCATATGCAGTAATACCTGTATTAATTGCATCTTGTTTATCTCTTTTGTATTCAACCTTTAACTTCTGAACAATCTCTCTTACATCAATATCAAAATTACTATCTAACTCTGATATTAATCTATCTAAGAATTCATCAAAATATTTTCTATCAAACATATTAAAGCCGTTTGTAGAATTTTCTTTAGGTTT
>CAYOME010000011.1:13443-22851 GCA_964405015.1 uncultured Candidatus Saccharibacteria bacterium | reverse complement strand
TTCTACACCTTCTCTTCTACTTAATCTTTCTTTTGGTCCTGTATATCTACCCATTTAAACTAGTTACAAATATTATTAATTACTTTCTTGGAGATTTTCTTGGCCTACATCCATTATGTGGAAGAGGTGTTCTATCTACCAATGTTGTTATCTTCAATCCAGCAGTATCTAAACCTTTTACTGCGGCATTCCTACCAGCTCCAATTCCACTTACAACTACTTTTACTTCTCTTAATCCATATTTCTTAATTGCTTTCTCAGCTGCATCTGTAGCTGCTTTTGTAGCTGCAAATGCGGTACTTCTTTTTGATCCTTTAAAACCGACTACACTTGGACTGCCCTGTACCAATACCTCACCTTCTGCATCTGTTATAGAGATGATTGTATTGTTAAATGTAGATTGAACAGTAACAATACCTGCTGATACACTCTTCTTTGCTTTCTTTTTAATGTTTGTTGCCATTTTATGCTAAGTCTTTTCTAATTTACGATTTAAACCACCAACAGGCCTACTCTTACCTTTTCTAGTATGAGCATTGTGCCTTGTTCTTTGACCTCTTACAGGTAAACCTAATTTATGCCTTATACCTCTGTAGCTCTTAATATCTTTCAATCTCTTTATCTCTCTAAAAATCTTCTGTCTCAATTCACCTTCTACTTGGAAGTTTTGATCAATATATGCTCTGAGAATATCCAACTGTGCCTCATTAAGATCTCTAGCGTACATGTTTTCATCTATCTTAACATTCTCACAAATATCCTTTGCTGATTTCTCACCAATTCCATACAAACTCATTAAAGAGACCCACAATCTCTTATCATTTGGTATTTCTATTCCTGCGACTCTTGCCATAGTATCTTAATTAAATACAGTTATATATTATATTAACCTTGTCTCTGTTTATGTTTAGGATTCTTTTTACAGTAGACATACACACGAGCTTTTCTACGAACTACATAGCAATCTGCACACCTTTTTTTTACTGAAGCCTGTACTTTCATTTTTATTTCATTCTATATGTTATTCTACCCTGTGTCTTATCATATGGTGTCATTTCAATCCTTACCTTATCTCCTTCTAGAATACGAATGTAATTCATTCTCATCTTTCCAGAGAGATATCCTATTACCTCATGTTTAACTCCATTTACTTCAATTTCTATTAGAAATTTCGTATTTGGTAAACACTCTTTAACTTCACCTTCAAATTCATATACTTTCTTTGTTTCTACAGCCATATGTAACATTCTCGTAATTAATAGAGTCCTGAGCATTATATCAAAAGTATTAGCTTTTTTCAAAGATTTAATGCTATTTTTCCTTTGAAATATGGTCAAAACTCTACAAAGACGAGTTAAGCATATCAAAAAGAGAAACTTTTTACAACCCCAGTTTCAATACTACTTCTTTATGTATTTCTTCTATGCCTGGACTTGCATCTATTTCAATCAAAATACCTCTCTGTCTATATGTTTCTAGTATGGGCGTGATGGTTCTGTTGTACTCTCTTATCCTATTTTTTATCCTATCTGGTTGATCATCTTCCCTTTGTAAAAGCTTTGTACCACACTTATCACAGTACCCCTTTATCTTCTCAATCTTGTATTTCTCATGGTATGTTGCATCACAGTTTGGGCATATCCATCTGAGTGACATTCTTTCAATTGCTGCTTCCTCAGACAGAGTAAAATGTACAAAGTGATCTAATTTTCTACCTACAGATTCTAATGTACTATCAAACATAGGGATTTGACCTGGATCTCTTACTACAGAGACAAATGCCCAATTCTTCTCTTTATCAAACTGTAAGACCCATTTATTAAGCATACTGTATACTAAGTCATTTGGTACCCATTGGCCTTTGGACCAGTAGTTATAGGCCTTTATAGCCTCTAAATCAGCTTGTTTATACATAGATCTAAACATATCTCCCGTAGCTATACTTTCAAACTCATATTTGTCTTTAAGAAATTCTACCTGTGTATCTTTTCCGCTACCTGATGGACCATGAAAGAGTATTGTTTTCATACATGTACTAAAGAAACATATTATATCCTCAATGATATCACACACATTGTGCTAGAGATATCTGTCATAGTCTCTAACGACTATCATTGACTCTACTTGTCTTCTCACATCTAATACAACGTTTACCATGATTAAGAGCCCTGTACCAGTGATAATTGGGACTACGTTACCATTTGGGAATAGTAAGGGGTTTAATACTGTTGGCAATATTGATATTAGTCCAAGAAAGATTGCACCAAGGGTTGCTAATCTAAAAGCTACCTTTCGAAGATATTGTGAAGTGTTTTTACCTGGTCTAATACCTGGTATAAAGCCACCCTGTTTTTGAAGATTCTCTGCTAATTCGTCAGTCTTGAATACAACTGTTAGATAGAAGAATGCGAAGCCAACTATTAGTAAGAATGTCGATATATTATTGAAATATGGATTATCAATTATCGCCATAGCCTTAGTAGTAAACTCTATTATCTGATCACTCATATCTCTACTTAATATGAACTTCCCTATTAATTGTGGAAATGAGAGTAGAGATACAGCGAATATTACTGGCATAACTCCGAATTGTACGACCTTTATTGGTATATAGCTGTCCATAGAGCCACCAGCTCTTACCCTTCTAGAATATTGAACTTTTACTTTCCTTTGAGCTTCAGTAATATATACTACTGCGACTACAAGTACTAAGGTTATCAATATGAATATCAATCTCTCTGCAATATCTAATTGAGAGAAGTTAGCCCTAATGGTTCCTGGTATACCAGCTATGATACCCAAAAATATTAGATATGAAGAACCTCCACCTAAACCACTTTCTGATGTTAATTCACTAAACCACATGACAATGATAGAGCCTGCAGTTAGAGTAGATACCATAACTACGAGTTCTATAATTGAAAGTTCATTGATTAATCCAAAACCTCTAAGTGTAGAATATATTACAAATGATTGCATTATTGCAAAAGGTACGGTTAAGAGTCTTGTATACATACTGATCTTTCTCCTACCTTCTGGACCTTCATTTCGAAGTTCTTCTATCTTAGGGATTATAGAGCCAAGCAGTTGAAATACAATGGAGGAGTTAATATATGGACTTAAGCCAATTGCCGCAATTGACGCTGTTTCTAGTACTCCACCAGATACTGTAGAAAGTAGGTCTCCGAAGTTACTTCCTTCAAAGAGCATTTTAATAGCGTCTGCTGGAATACCTGCAACAGGAATAGCTGCTAGCAACCTATATGCTAAAAGTATGATTAGTGAGAATATTATTTTTTTTCGTATCTCCTCTGTCTTGAGGATTCTACGAAACGTTTCTATGTACTTGTTCATTTGTATAGAGGTTACTTTATTGTTCCCCCTGCTTTCAATATTTTTTCTTGAGCAATGTTTGATACAGGGATACTTTCAACAGAGATTTTCTTAGTAATTTCTCCAGATCCAAGAATTTTTACGGACAATGTTTTCTTAGCTATTAAAGCTTTCTCTTTTAATGTGTCTAATGTAACTACTTCACCTGCTTTGTAATTTTCTTCAAGAATATTTAGATTGATAGCTGTAGCTTCAATCTTTCCAGAGTTATTAAAACCCTTCTTCTTAGGCATTCTTCTAAAGAATGGTACATTACCACCTTCGAAGAAAAGAAGTGATTTGTGTCCTGCTCTAGATTTTTGACCCTTTGAACCTCTTGTAGAAGTGTGACCACCTACGCCAGATCCATATCCTCTTCCGATTCTCTTTGAATCACCTTTTCTATTTTTTCTTCTTGGAATACTTTCTAAGTTCATATTACTGTATAAATAACTTTAGTTCTCTTTTTTTACAAAATTTCTTCTTGGTCTACTATCTTTTCTTCTGTTCTCATTTTTCTCAGCTCTTTTTGCTGCTCTCTTTTTATCTTCTTTGATCTTTCTCTCTTTGTCAGTTTCTTTCTTTGCTTCAACTCTATCTCTCATATTTTTCATTCTAGAAAGTACTCTTTCGTTTCTTAATGCTTTTAATGCTTCAAATGTTGCATATGCTGATGCAATTGCATCTGTTGTACCTAGTAATTTACCATATACATTATCAATCCCTGCCAATTCTAAGACTGTTCTTACTGAAGATCCTGCGATTACACCAGTACCTGTTCTTGCAGGTCTTAGTAAGACTTTAGCAGCACCTTCCTTCTGAGTAATCTCATGAGGGATAGTATCTCCTGCTAATTGAATCTTTTTCATCTTCTTAGCAGCAATTCTTTCACCTTTTTCAACTGCACTCTTAGTATCTACACCTCTTCCTAATCCTACTCCAACAGATCCGTTATGATCACCAACAACAACCATTGCACTAAATCTTAATCTCTTACCACCTTTAGTAACTTTAGCAACTCTTCTTATAGAGACAGTCTTCTTGTCATAACTTGGTCTTTCTTTTTGAGTTTTACTTTGATCAAACATTACTTATTCAAACTAAATCTTAATTCCATTAATTCTTAACTCTTCTGCAAAAGAAGCTATCAATCCATGATATCGGTATCCACTTCTATCAAAGACTGCTACTTCTACTTTTTTCTTCTTTAAATCAGAAGCAAAATCTTTTGCCATTTTTACAATCTCTTCTTCCTTCTTCTTTGCTAACTTGCTCATTAATACAATATTCTTATCATCATCTGCAACACCTGCATAGAAGAATCTGTTACTTTTAAAAACAAATACTCTTGGTTTAGCAGAAGTACCATTTACCTTCTTCCTAATATGCATTTTTCTTCTTTCTCTTTTTTCTGTTTTAGTTTGTTTCATATATTTGTCTTTACAATTATGCTCCTACTCCGGATTTAGAACTCTTTTTTCTTACATACTCACCTTCATATCTAATACCCTTACCCTTATATGGTTCTGGTTTTCTAATTCCTCTAATCTTTGCTGCGAACTCTCCAATCTTTTGCTTATCATGACCTTTAATTACTACTTTTGTTTCTTCAGGGACTTCAATGGTAATACCTTCAGGACTTTCTACCTTTATTGGGTGATTCCATCCTAAACTCATTACTAATGTAGTTCCTTCCATTCTAGCTCTGTATCCTACACCTACTAATTCTAATTTCTTTTCAAAGCTCTCCTTAATACCTTTTACAGCATTAAAGATTATAGCTCTGAATGTACCATGTAAAGATTTACTTAATTTCTCATCATTAGATCTAGTTACAAGTATTTGTCCATCTTTAACTTCTACAGTTATTTGTTCTGGTAAAGTAATGACGGTTTCTTTTCCAGAGCCAGATACTACTACTTTCTTGCCTTCAATCTTTACTTCTATACCTTCTTCAATTGTAATTGGTTCTTGACCTATTCTAGACATTTGTATTACCAAACTTTACAGATTAATTCACCACCCAAATTCTTACTTTTAGCCTGTGCTCCAGTCATCAATCCTTTTGATGTAGAGACAATTGATATACCTCTTCCATTCATAATAGGAACGATTTCTTTACTATTTGTATATATTCTTTGACCAGGACTACTTACTCTTTCAAAATGTGTAACTACTGCTTCACCATCATCATATGATACTGTAACTTCAATACCTTCATCAGTACTATAAAAATCTTCTATCATTTCTTCTTGCTTCAATACTCTTAATATTTCTGTGTTCATCTTAGTAGAAGGAACCATTACTGTTTCCCTTTTTCTCTGTATTCCATTTTTCATTCTAGCTAAAAAGTCTGCTACTAAATCGTTCATTTTGTATATATATTAAATTACCATATAGATTTCTTAACACCAGGGATTTGACCCTCACTTGCTAATTTCCTAAAACATACTCTACATATTCCGTAGTGCCTCATATATCCTCTAGATCTACCACAAAGCTCACACCTGTTATAGACTCTAGTTTTAAACTTTGACATTATCTTTAATTGTCTTGCTTTGTGCTCCTTAGCTTCTGTTGACATCTTTTTTGAATGGGAACCCAAATTTATCTAAAAGTAATCTTCCACCCTTATCATCCTTTGCGGATGTAACTATTACAACCTGTAAACTTCTGACTCTTCTAATATTGTTAGCATCAATTTCAGGGAATACTGTGTGATCTTCAATACCTAATGAATAGTTTCCTGCTCCATCAAAACCTTTAGGATCTAAACCTCTAAAGTCTTTGACTCTTGGGAATACTACATTAACTAATTTATCAAAGAACTCCCACATTCTATCTCCTCTTAAGATTACAGAAACTCCTACATCCATTCCTTCTCTAATCTTAAAAGCAGATATTGCTTTCCTTGCTTTATTTACTACTGGCTTTTGACCTGTAATCTGAGTAACAATTCCTACTATATCTTCTAAAGCCTCTGCTTCTGTTACAGCAACTCCAGCCCCTACGTTCACTACTATCTTTTTAAGAGTAGGTACTTCCATTATGTTGGAATACCCAAATTCTTTCATCATTCCTTGTCTTATTGTATTGTTATACTCTTCTCTTAGTCTTGCCATTGTTATTTACTTGTTTTCTTTTTAGTTACTTTTTTTACTACTTTCTTTTCTTCTTTTTTCTCCTCTTTCTTTTCTACCTCTTTTACTATTTCGATATTCTTTCCACATTTCTTACATACTCTTGTTACAGTTTCACCCTCTCTATTTATTCCAACTCTTGTTGTTTTATTACAGTTATTACATACAAGCATTACCTTTGAAACATTCATTGGTTTTGCAATATTAACTATTTCAGATGTTCTAGTCCTACCATCTCCTTTAACACTCTTTTTAAACATATTTAGTCCATCTACTACTACCTTACGATTTGTAATATCTACAACAACTACCTTGCCCTGTTTTCCAGAGTCTTTTCCGTAAAGTATTCTTACTGTATCTCCCTTTTTAATCTTCATCATTATTTTCGTTAAATTACAATACTTCTGGTGCAAGAGAAACAATCTTATCAAAACCTTTCTCTTTCAATTCTCTTGCTACTGGTCCGAATATTCTTGAACCCTTTGGTGCTTTCTTGTTATCTATTATTACTGCTGCATTATCATCAAATCTAATATATGATCCATCCTGCCTTCTTGTTTCCTTATGTGTTCTTATAATGACTGCAGTAAGTACCTCATGTTTTTTTACTCCACTATTTGGAAGTACCTTTTGAGTTGCAACCTTTACAACATCACCTAAGCCAGCATATCTGATTTTTGAGTATCCAGGAATACCTATTATTTTTCCTAGTTTTGCTCCACTGTTATCTGCAATTGTTAATATTGTTTCTTTTTGTATCATTATGCTTCTATAACTACAACCCATTTTACATTTTTTGAGTATGGTCTTGACTCTCTAATTGTTACTTTATCTCCGATATTTAATGCATTCTCTGTATGAGCAAAGAATATCTTTTTCTTCTTTACAACCTTTTTATATACAGGATGAGATTGAGTAGAATCTACTCTAACTCTTACTGTACTTTGCATTCCATTGCTTTCAACAACACCTACCAATTCCCTCTTTTTCCCTGTTTCCTGATTTTTTGTTGTCATTTCCTTTTTCATATATTTTATCTATGTAAAACGGCTAGTATTCTACCAATAATATGGGGATAGCTCAAGCCTAAATTTCTTTTTTAGATACAAATTTAGTTTGTACTGAGAGTTTTTGTGCTCCTAGTCTCATAGCTTCCATTGCTGTTTCTCTATCTACACCACTTATTTCAAAAAGCATTGTACCTGGTCTAACTACTGCTACATATCCCTCTACCTCTCCTTTTCCAGCAATCATCTTACTGTTTGTTCCCTTTTGAGTATATGGCTTATGAGGGAAAATCTTAATCCATACTTTACCTTTTCTCTTAATGTATCCTGTTATAGATCTTCTCGCAGCCTCTATTTCTCTTGATTTAATCCAACCACAATCTAAAGATTTAAGACCAAACTCTCCGAATGCTATTGTACTGTTAACAGTAGCAATACCACCCATCTTTCCTCTCATATCTTTTCTGTATTTTCTTTTCTTAGGCTGTAACATAGTAGTTTAATTCAATATATTATTCTTCACTTATACTTGTTTTATGTCCATTATATACCCATACCTTAATTCCCATTAATCCTGCATCTAATGTCTTCGCTGTTGCTTCTGCATAATCGATATCTGCTTTTAATGTTTGAGCTGGTACTGAACCTGCAGTTACTTTAACTGTTCTTGCCTGACTTGCATTATTAATACGTCCTGAAACCCAAATTCTTACACCTTTTGCTCCTGCCATCATAGCTTTTTCTTTTGCACTTGCTACTAAAAGTTTAGAAGGTTGTCTTCTTTGAATTCCTTCTGCGATAGAGCTTGCAATTATGTGAGCTGATATATCTGATTTCTTTACTTCCTTAATCTTTAACTCTACTTCTTTTTTAGTCATTCTAGAAAGCTCTTTCTGTAAAATATCAATTCCTTCTCCACCTCTTCCAATAGCGACTCCTGGTCTAGCAACGTATAATTCTATTTCTATTTTATTAAGAGTTCTGTTGATACAAATCTTATCTATTCCTGCATCTTTCATCTTCTGAGTTACAATTTTTTTAACTTTCATATCCTCAGCAAATACAGCTGCAAAATTAGATTTCCTTGCATACCATACTGAATTCCATGTTTTATTCAAACCCATTCTAATTGCATTTGGGTTAACCTTTCTTCCCATTATTTTACTGTTAGCTCTAAATTAATATGTGATCTTCTCTTAGTAATTCTAGATACTCTACCCTTAGATGCGAACCTTACTCTTTTCAAAGAAGGTGCTCCATCTACAGATAGATGTGAGATTTTTAATTGTCCTTTATCTACACTAAACTGCTCTCTTGCATTAGCAATTCCACTTAAAAGAGCATCCTTTAATACTTTTGTACCCTTCCTATTTGTAAACTGTAAAATATCCAATGCTTGATCTACATCCTTACCCCTAATTAAATCAGCAACAAGTCTGATCTTTTGTGGTGAATGTGCAATATTCTTTACTTTTACTTTTGTACTTTTAAGTTCCATTAAATATATCTATTATTTTATTCTTCAAATCTTCCACTACTTCCGTATACCTTTGCTAACTTTCCTTTCTTAGCATGACCTTTAAATTTTCTAGTCTGAGAAAACTCTCCTAATCTATGACCAATCATTGATTCTTCTATTAATACTTCTTCATGCTTCTTACCATTGTGTATTGCAAATGTTAATCCTACCATCTCTGGTGTTATTGTGGATGCCCTTGCCCATGTTTTGATAGGCTTTCTATTACCACTCTCCAAAGCTTGATCTACTTTCTTCTTTACATTTTTGTCTACAAATGGTCCTTTCTTAAGCGATCTTGACATACCAATTAATCAATAAATTATTTCTTTGCAAAAGGTCTATTCTTTGACCTTCTTCTCTTAATTATATA
>CAYOME010000011.1:0-13343 GCA_964405015.1 uncultured Candidatus Saccharibacteria bacterium | reverse complement strand
GCCATAGCATCTGCTGGTACTAATCTGATCTCACCAGAAGTAAGTTTAATTTGTACGTACTTACCAGTTGGATCAATACCTTGAACTACTATTTCTTGACCTGCGGATCTTCCAAATGAAGCTCCCATTCCTACCCTGTTTTCAATACAATGTACTATTGTTCCAGAAGGTATATTTTTAATTCTCATTGCATTACCTGGTAATACATCAACCTTCTCACCAGAAACAACTGTATCTCCTGCTTTAAGATCTTTAGGCGCTATTATATATCTTCTTTCACCATCTGCATACAGCAAAAGTGCTAAATGTGCAGTTCTATTAGGATCAAAATACAATCCTAAAACCTTCGCCTCAATATCAAACTTATCTCTCTTAAAATCTACAATTCTTGTTCTTCTCTTAACACCACCACCCCTGTGTCTTATTGTAATTTTACCTTGGTTGTTTCTTCCAGTAATTTTTCTTTTTGCTACTGACAAGCTTCTAGGACCTGAATCTTTCTCAAGATTTGATCTATCCTCTAATTTTGTTCCTCTTCTTGAGGAAGTTGTTGCTTTAAATGATCGTACTGCCATTATTTAATATTTAAGAATTCATCAATTTTATCTCCCTTTTTAAGGGTAACTATAGCTTTTCTAACATCACTTTTTCTATTTTTCTTATTAGTTTTCCAATCTCTTTTCATCTTCCCAGGTCTTATTATTATATTTACATCCTCAACTGTAACTTTGTACTTACTCTCAACTTCTTTTCCAATCTCTATTTTATTTACATCGCTCTCTACTAAGAATGTATACTTTGAGCTTGCATTTGCAAGATTGTAACTCTTCTCAGAAATCATAGGTTTTAATACTATTGTTTTATTTTCCATTTGTTAATCTTTCTTCCAAAATCTTAACTGATTCATTTTCTACAAGTACCTTCTTAGCATTAACAATATTTTTTACATTTACTTTCATAGGTTCAACAACTGTTATCTTTGGCATATTTCTTACTGCTAAAGATACATTCTCATCAGAAGCAATTATCAATGTCTTGTCATGAATATTCTTTGCAAGAGTATCCCTCAAATCCTTCAATTCTTTCTTACTATCTATATCAACAAAGGAAAGATTCTCATCTGCCATTCTTTTTGAAAGAATCATACATGTAGCTTTCTTTACCATTTTTTTGTTAATACTTCTCTTCCAGTTTCTATCATTAGGACCAAATGTAACACCACCACCTACCCAAAGAGGTGATCTAGTAGAACCAGATCTAGCTCTTCCTGTACCTTTCTGTTTCCATGGTTTTCTTCCACCACCACTTACATCACCCTTACCTTTTACAGCTGAAGTACCTTTTCTTTCATTGTTAAAGAATACATAAAGGACTTGAGCTATCAAATCTGCACGATATGGTACTTCCCATACCTGAGGATTTAATGTTACTTCTTTTATTGTTTTTGTTTCTTTTTCAGCCATTTCAGTTATTCACTAAATATTGCAACTAAATCTCCATTAGAACCAGGAATAGGGCCACTTACTAAAAGATATGTTTCTTTTACATCCACAATTCTCTTGTTCTTAACAGTTACGTTATCACTTCCCATTCTTCCACCCATTCTTGTACCCTTCCATACTCTACCTGGATCTGCACCAGCACCGATTGAACCAGGAGCTCTTAATCTATCAGACTGACCGTGTGTTCTTGGACCACCTTTAAAACCCCATCTCTTTACTACTCCAGCAAATCCCTTACCCTTAGATACACCACTCAAATTTACAATATCACCTTTTACAAAATCTTCTGCTTGTACATCTTTACCAACTTCAATACCTTCGACCGAAAGATCATCGAATGATTTTCTAAACTTAGGAACAAAACCTAATGCTTTATATTTACCCTCCAATGCTTTTGTTGCATTATTCTTCTTTCCTAAACCTAGTTCTACTTTCTTACCTTCAATTTTAGAAACCTTACAACCATTAACGTCTACGACAGTTACGGGTATGGATTTCTCTCCATCGAATATTCTTGTCATTCCTTTTTTAATTCCTAAAATAGCCTTCATTTCTTTTTCTAATATATTTATTATTGAATTTCGATCTCTACACCTGCAGGCATTTGTAAATGCTGAAGAGCATCTATTGTCTTTGGTGTTGGATCGATAATGTCGATAACTCTTTTATGAGTACCTATCTCAAAATGTTCAATTGAACTCTTATAGATGAATGTTGATCTGTTAACTGCTACCATTCTTTTTCTTGTTGGTAGTGGGATTGGACCTGCAACTTTAGCACCAGTGCTTATTGCAGACTCAATTATACTTTTTGCAGATCTATCTAAAACAACTGCATCATATCCTCTTAACTTTACTCGAATTTTTGCTGTTGCATCACTCATTCTATCTTAAAGAGCTAAATTAAACTTAAGATAAGGGAGTGGGTCTTACCCACTCCCTCAACCAAATACTTACTTAACAATTTCAGTTACTATACCCTTACCTACGGTTTGACCACCCTCACGGATAGCAAATCCTTGACCCTTCTCCAATACTACTGGAGATACTAATGTAACTACGAACTGAGTATTGTCTCCTGGAGCTACCATTTCAACTCCCTCTGGAAGTACTACTTCTCCTGTTACATCAGCAGTTCTGATATAGAACTGTGGCTTATATCCACTTACAAATGGAGTATGTCTTCCACCCTCTTCTTTGCTTAAGATATATACCTCTGCTTTGAACTCAGTATGAGTTTCTGCAGAACCTGGCTTGGAAAGAGTTTGACCTCTTTCTACATCAGTTCTCTTAAATCCTCTTAACAAAATACCAACGTTATCACCTGCTTGACACTCTTTCATTGATTTGTTGAACATCTCGATTCCTGTTACTGCTGTCTTCTGTGGTTTTCTTCCCATTCCTAATACATCAACATCTTCAGCAAGATTTATAGAACCTCTTTCTACTCTACCTGTTACAACTGTACCTCTACCTTCAATAGAGAATACGTCTTCAATAGGCATCAAGAATGGCTTCTCAACATCTCTTTCTGGTACTGGAATATACTCATCAACAGCTTTCATAAGTTCTCTTGCAGATGCAAGTCCTTCCTCATCACCATTTTGAGCTTTAAGTGCATTTCCTACAATAATAGGTGCATTTGAATCAAATCCATATTTTTCCAAAAGATCTTGTACGTCTGCTTTGATAAGTTCTAAAATCTCTTCATCTGCATCACCAAACTTGTTGATGAATACTAATACCTTAGGAACACCAATTTGCTTTGCAAGAAGTAAGTGCTCTTTTGTCTGAGGCATAGCACCATCATCAGAAGATACTACTAATATTGCACCATCCATTTGTGCTGCACCAGTGATCATATTCTTGATGTAATCTCTGTGACCTGGGCAATCTACTAATGCATAGTGTCTTGTATCTGTTTCAAATTCTACGTGAGCTACAGAAATAGTAATAGATTTAGCTCTTGAATCAGGATCCTTATCTAATTTGTCGATCATCTTTGCTTTATCTGCATCAGTACCAAAGATTGTACTGTGCGCATTTAGAATACCACGAACCAATGTTGTCTTACCGTGGTCAATATGACCTAAGGTTCCGATATTCATGTGAGGCTTTGACCTTGTGAACTCCGCCATGAATATAAAATAAATAATTTATATAATTAATAATCACTATCCAAGTTTACTTACATACATAAGCAAACCTGCGTTGAATATTATCAAAAAGATCTAATATATGCAAGTATTTAATTAATAATTTGCATATATTTAGAAATCTAAGATACTCTACCTCCTCCAAGCTCTTCAGCAATATTTCTTGGAACTTCTGCATAATGAGAAGGTTCAATATTTGCACTACCTCTACCACTAGTTAAAGATCTCAATTCACTTGTATATCCGAATAACTCAGAAAGTGGAACTAAAGCATTAATAACAGTAATACCATTTCCAATATCCTCTGTTCCTTGAATTTGTCCTCTCTTAGAACTCAAAGATCCTGTTACATCTCCCATATATTCTTGAGGTACTTCAACTGCAACATCCATAACTGGCTCTAACAATACAGGATTTGCTTTTTTACAACCATCCTTAAATGCCATAGATGCTGCAACTTTAAATGCTGCCTCAGAAGAGTCAACCTCATGATATGAACCATCAAAAAGTGTAACTTTTACATCTACAACTGGATATCCTGCTACAACACCTGCCTTTAGAGTTTCAACAACACCTTTTTCTACTGAAGGAATATATTCCTTTGGAATAGTTCCACCTTTGATAGCATCAACAAATTCGAAGCCCTTACCTTGCTCATTTGGTTCAATCTTAAGCCAACAGTGACCATACTGACCTTTACCACCAGACTGTTTAATATATCTTCCTTCTGCTTGTTCACATACACCTTTTACTGTCTCCCTATATGCTACCTGTGGTTTTCCAACGTTAGCAACAACATTGAATTCTCTCTTCATTCTGTCTACCATAATTTCGAGATGTAACTCACCCATTCCTGAAATAATTGTTTGACCTGTCTCATGGTTTGTCTCTACTTTGAATGTAGGATCTTCCTTTACTAATCTTGCTAATGCTTCAGACATTTTCTCTTCATCAGATTTGGTTGCAGGCTCAATTGCCTGAGAAACAACAGGTTCTGCGAATGTAATTTGCTCTAAAATGATTGGGTGTGTTTCGTCACAAATAGTATCTCCTGTTACAGAATCTTTAAGTCCAACAATAGCTCCAATGTCTCCTGCTCTTAACATTTCTACTTCTTCCCTATCATCTGCATGCATAAGGACTAATCTTCCAACTCTCTCTCTAATATTCTTGGTAGTATTTAATACATATGTACCAGACTTAATAGTTCCAGAATATACTCTAAAGTATGAAAGGTTACCAATATGTGGGTCATTTACAATCTTGAATACCAATCCTGCAAATGGTTCATCATCACTTGGTTTTCTTTCAATTTCCTCACCTGTCTTTGGATGATCTCCCTGTACAGGAGGTACATCTAATGGAGATGGTAGACAAAGAGTTGTGTAGTTAAGAAGAACTTTTGCCATTGGTGATCTTGAGTCTCCTCCCAATACTGGGAATATATTACTTTCCAATGTACCTTTCCTCAAAGCTACTTTCAATTCCTCAACTGTTATTTCCTGTCCTTCGAAATATTTAGCCATTAATTCATCATCTAATTCCACTAATGTTTCCAAAAGTACGGCTCTGTATTGATCTGCTTTAGCTTTTAATTCTTCAGGAATTTCAATTTCTAATAACTCTTCTGAATCAACAGAAGTATATGAGTATGCCTTCATTTCGAGAAGGTCAATATGACCATGTAATTCACTCTCTCTTCCAATTGGTAATGTTACTGCAACAGCTTTGTTGCTAAGTCTTGCCTTGATAGTTCCAAAACTCTTTTCAAAATCACCACCGATTAGATTGATCTTATTCATAAAACAGATTCTAGGAACCTTATACTTATTTGCCTGTCTCCATACTGTTTCAGATTGTGGCTCTACACCTTTTCTACCATCAAAGATAACGACAGCACCATCAAGAACTCTTAAAGATCTTTCTACTTCTGCTGTAAAGTCTACGTGCCCTGGTGTATCAATGATATTGATTCTATATCTCTTTCCATCTCTATCCCAGAAGCAAGTTACTGCTGCTGATTGAATAGTAATACCTCTTTCTCTTTCCTGTACCATGAAATCTGTTGTCGCAGCACCATCGTGTACCTCTCCCATCTTGTGGATTTGGCCTGTATAGTACAAAAGTCTTTCAGTTGTTGTAGTCTTTCCAGCATCTATGTGTGCAATGATTCCAATATTTCTAATCTGTTCCAAAGGCATTTTAACATCGTACGTTTGCATATAGTTAATAATAAAATTTAAGGCCTAATGAGATATTAGGGTTTAATACGCAATGGCGATTATAACAAACTAATCAATCCTCGCCAATAGCTTTTGAGCCTCATCAGTAACTGCTCTTTGAGTATCGTATTCAATAGATTTCTTAGCATAGGTTCTAGACTCTTCTAAATTCCCCTCCTGATACTTTAACTGTGCCATCAAAAGGTTATACATTGGGTCATACTTATCTATTTCCCAGTATAGATCTAATGCTCTTTTAGCTTCATCCAAATTAGAATTCTCCATAGATACTTTAGTCTTCCAATATAAATATTCTTTCCTATAATCTCCTTCTAATTTCTCATACTCTATCTTTCCCATATAGTAGGATATTTTTTCATCCTGTTTATCCATATATGAAAGTTGTACATAGTAGAGATCTACCCATGGCTCATCAAATATCTTAGCAGTTTTACTTAATACTTCCTCCGCCTTTGTAGTTTGATTGTTTTCAAATAAAAGATCTAAATACTCTTGATACAGTTTAATTTCTGGTGTATCTCCAGAATATGATATTGCACTATCGTAGTAGGAAAAGGATTGATTCACATCGTTTAACAGATAATAATCCCTAGCTATTAACCAGTATAGATGTGTGTTGAGATTACTTAATGATGTAACACCTACAAGTGTATCCAAACTTTCTTGATATTTGCCATTCTCAAAGTATGCTTTTCCTAAAAGATATTTACCATCTACATACTCATCCATCTGCTCCTTGAGAGGCAAAAGAGTCTGTATAGCTAAGTAGGGATATCCTTCATCAATATATACTTTTGATATTTTTGCAGCATTGAAGAGCACATCTTCTGTAAGAGAATCTAATACTCCCTTCCAATCTGAATATGCAAGATTCCACTGGTCAGATGGTTCTATACCTTCAAGTGTTTCCTTAGCCTTGCTTGTATCACTTATCCCAAGTACGTATGAGTAAAGTAATTTCCCTTCTAGCAGATTTTCTTCTCCCCAATTCCTGTTTAAGAGATTCTTCGCTTTTTCTAATTCTCCCTGTTGTAGATATATTTTTGCAGTAGACAATGAAATGGTTTCGTTATCTCCAAAGCCCACATTTGCTAATTCAAAGCAATTTAGTGCTTTTACATATTCTCTTCTATTGTAATATTCCTTCCCAATACTTATATACAACTCCCCCCTATCTGTATCAGAGAGTTTACTTGCAGATTCATCTATTAATGTTTTTGCATCATCTAATCTATTCTTAAGTAAAAGGAGATTTACGATCCTTTCGTACGCATCTAGCTTAGAAGGAATGAGCTGTGCAGCTTTACTTAATTTCTCAATAGCGGAGGAATATTCTTTACCCTCTATTAATACATCTGCTTCCCCAACTATCTGTCCATACTCTGCTACTTTCTCTTTTGAAGGTGTACACCCTGATAGTAGAAATCCACATGTTAGAAGAATTCCTGTATACAATATTGTTTTGGATATATTTTTCATATGTAGGTTATTAAACTATACAATTTCATTTTACACATGTTTTACTAATCATGCTATACTTTCCTGAATCCCTAGGAATACGTGCTCTAGGAAATAGAATCTCTATGAAAAAAGAAAATACAACTTCAATTAAAACAAATATTTTTAAAATACTTCTTGTAATATTAGGTGTTGTTGGTCTTACATACGTATATGCTTCCAATCACACTGTAGTTGCAAATGATCAAGAGTATACATACTCTAATATGCAGGTATTAGCGTTACTTAAAGATATTAATAGGGAGCCAAGACAACCCAAGTTTCTTACCATTAAAAAGGGAGATTTTGTATATGGTGTTGTTACTAAAGAGGTTGATATTTACGATATTCTTTCTGATTACAAGATATCCCTAGAAGAGAATGAAAAGATTATCATTAGTACTCAAAATGTAAAGAACGGTAGTTTTGTAAGGATAATTGAGACAGATATTGTTGTTGAAGATGTACATACAGAGATTCCATTTGATACTAGAGTGGTAAAAACTGATAAATATATCAAAGGAGAAGAACATATTTCTCAGGAAGGTGTACTTGGTATTAGAAAGCAAAGAGTATTAAATTACTATGAAGATGGTGTATTAGTAGATTCTCAAATATTAGAGAATACAATTGAGAGACATCCTCAAACCAAAGTTTTAGAGGTTGGTACCGCTATGTATTCTTTAGAAGGAATAGATGCTAAGGGATATAACTGTGAATATTGGCATAGGGTTGTAGATACAGGGCCTTACTCTGAAGAAGAAAAAGTCTGGCTAAAGTTTATCATGTATTGCGAATCAGGATGTAATGCAGAATCAAATAAGGGTAATTACAAAGGTTTGTTCCAATGGAGTCCATTTTGGTGGAGTAAACAATATCCCGAGAATATATTTGATGGCCATGCACAGATTAGACATACAGTAGAGAAATACAGATCTGGAGAATCCACAAGAGCCAGCCAATGGCCTGCATGTCATGCAAAATTTGTTAGAGAAATTAGACAATAAACTAGGTTTGCCAACTGTAATATTCACAAATGTCTTGAGGTATTTCGCCTAAGAATCTGGATGGTATTTGGGTGTTGTAACCTTCTCTTCCTTGCCTTTTATCAGCGAATGTTAGAAAAAGTTTCTCTCTAGCTCTTGTAATACCAACATAACAGAGTCTACGTTCTTCTTCCAAACCATTCTCATCAGTAAATGATCTCGAATGGGGCAATATGCCCTCTTCCATACCAACAATGAATACATATTCGAATTCTAAACCTTTAGAGGAGTGTATGGTCATAAGGTTAACATAGTCTCCACTACCATCTTGATTCTTGTCTTGTTCTTGTTCAATGAGGTTAATTTCTTGCAAGAATACATCTAAAGATTTCTCCCCATGTTTTCTTGCATATGACCCTGCTACACTTTTTAATTCTTCAATATTTTCTTTCTTGTACTCTGCAGCTTCAGAACCATCATCCATCCATTCTACGTATCTTGTTTTTCTTAGTATCAAATCAATTATCGTTAATATATCTTCTCCTCTAGAATCAGTATAAATTTCACCAAAAAGATTAACTAAGCTTGTAAATTTACTCATCAAAGAAATATTGCTTTCAATATTTGAGTACACGGTATTACTAATGTTTAGTATTTTTGCTAAGTTAAAATTAATTTCATACGAAGCTACAAGTAACTCTCCGATAGTGCAACCACATGATCTTGATATCTCATGTATTGTAGCAACAGACTTAGGACCAACCTTCCTTACGGGTACATTTAATATTCTATCTAAACTCAATTCATCCTTAAGATTGTAAATGAAACGTAGATAGCTGAGGATATCCTTAATTTCTTTTCTTTCATAAAATCTAAAACCACCGACTAATTTGTAAGGCAAACCACTTTTTAAAAGAGCTTCTTCAATAGCTCTAGATTGATAGTTTGTTCTGTAAAGAATTGCAACTTTAGTTAGGGGTATTTTGTGTCTTTGTAAATTTTGAATCTCTTCCATTACGTAGTTTGCTTCTTCGTCTTGGTCTAAAGCTTGATATACAGTTATGCTTTCTCCAGGCTCTTTATCAGTCCAAAGAGCTTTTTCAACTCTTGAATAGTTTTGACTTATTACTGCTGTAGCTGCATTTATGACATTACCTGTAGATCTATAGTTCTGTTCAAGCTTAACAGTAATAACATTCTCAAAATCTTTCTCAAACGATTGAATATTTTTAATATCTGCTCCTCTCCAAGCATATATACCCTGATCATCATCACCTACAACACAAAGGTTTTTGTATTTTTCTGAAAGTAATCTAGCAAAAAGATATTGAGCATTGTTTGTATCCTGGTATTCGTCAATCATGATATATCGATATTGTTCTTGATATTTGTCTAAAACCTCTTTGTTTTCTTGGAGTAACTTAACAGCAAGGTATAAAAGATCTCCGAAATCTACAGCGTTTTGTGCTAGAAGTTGTTTTTGATACAAAGGATATATATCTGCTGTGATATCTTCAAGAAAACCTCCATAGTGATTATGGAATTGATCAGGAGATATCATTTCATTTTTAGCTGCAGATATATAGTAAGAAATAGCTTTGGGACGTATTTGTTTAATATCAAGACCTTGTTCAACCAAAAGATCCTTAATCATACTCTCTGAATCATCGGTATCGAAGATGGAAAAATTCGGAGAGAGACCCACTTCCTTCGCATGTTGTCTTAAAAAAGTTGCTCCTATTGAGTGGAATGTACCTATCAATGGAGTAGTCTTATTACTTACTCCTAATTCTTTAAGTAATTCTGTAACTCTTTCTTGCATCTCTCCAGCTGCTTTTTTTGTAAAAGTAACAGCAAGAATATTCTCGGGTTGGACCTTTTTTTGAGTTATTAGGTAAGCGATTCTATTTGTTATTACTCTGGTTTTACCAGAACCTGCCCCTGCAAATACAAGCAAAGGTCCTTCTGTTGTCTCCACTGCAATTCTTTGCGGTGGATTAAGTTTTCCGAGAATTAAGTCTTGAGGTGCCACGGTTTTGATTATATTTAAAATCTAACATGATATACAGGGAATTTGGGTTATAAGATATGGATATGGGAGATTTTAACTATAAGCTAAAGCTCCTTAATATACTTTTGATATATCCAACCTTTACTTTCTCCAGAGTAAAATATTTCATACCATCCTTCTTCCTCCTTACTCATGATGAATACATCGCCATCGTTCGCTACTTCGACTTTCTCACAGCTGTACCACCTACATTCCCTAATGTTTACAAATCCATATTCTGGAGAAACAACTTCTACAAGTTTATTCTCACCTGCAATAATGCTAAATGTAACACTAAACTTAGAACCTTCAAATATCGCACCGTTATCCTTTATCAACATATATCCCTGTGTATACTCTCCCGGTCTACTCTTTCCCAACATGTTGAATACTATCTCTGTTGTATCTCCTGGTTTAACATATTTGTCTTGAATATGGGTTGGTCTACTGAAGCTATCCCATACAGAATTTACAGAAAACATACTATCTTTTGAATCTTCTGTAGAGAGATATATTTGAGAAGAATCAGCAAACCAAGGGAAATCATTTTCATTCTTTACTGTAACTCGTACTTCCAACTGCTTACTTATCTCTAATTCTTTGGAGTAAGTAATATCAACAATACTAGCTTTGTATTCAAGATGCTCCTTGTCTGACCATCTAACAATTCCCATTGAGGTTTTGATACTTTCAAGTGCTGGTAATTGGGATGATTGTGAGATCAAGAAAGATCTCTTTCCGTCTTCTTTTACAATCTTTAAATCAACAAAATCCCATTGTCCATTCTTAATACCATACTTATACGAAAGAGTTTCAGACAACTCTGCAAGCGAAGTACTTACTCTTGGAGTAATGGAAGATCCATCATCCAAGATCCCTATCAAAATTACGTTCTCTCCATTTTGTAATCCAGGATTTGCCCCTACACCACCTTTAGCTACCTCATACACATTCCCACCGTTATCTATTAGATAGCTAAAGGGTATGTCGTTTAGTTTTAATCTGGTAATACTGTAGTAATATATAGATCTGATCCAAGCAGGTATATCATTTTTAAACTCATTGTTGTTTGTAGATATCTGAGTAACATAGATTTTTCCTGGCTGAGAATATATTATCTGCTCTTCTGCCAATGCATCATCAAAACCTAGATCTTTACGAGGTATAACCTCCATGGCGGAGGTTAGTGTTGAACAGAAAAGTAATATGAATATTGATATTGTAATGGTTTTTAAAAGTCTCATTGCAATATTGTATCACAATATATTGATTTACAAAGATACATACCTAGGGTCTACTGCATTTACATAGAAAGTTGCGGGTACTGTATACTCATTTTCTTCATATGTAACTTTACAGCTTGAATATATTTTGAATGTAGGAAGTAAATATCCTTGATTAGATGTTTTGTACATATATATTAATTCTGCTTCTCCTGCTTTACATTCAGAAAGGGTATCTTCGATGATCAACCAATCATCTGAAAGATAGTGGAGATCTATGTATGTTGAGAGTACAGTAGTATCAACGTAATGTTCTTTTGGATATGTTTTAGCATTAACAAATTTCTTTAATTCAATATCAGAAATTATTGGTAGATAGTAGTCATATCTTTCTATCTCAGTAAGCAAAATCTTTCCTCCTTCTAAATTACCTTCTTTGTTAAAAGACAATATGTCCGTATATTCATATCCCATACCAAATTGCATAGGTATCTCATCGATCATTCTTGAACCATAGTATTTAATACTTCCATCACTATTTTTACTTTCTTCTTCCAGTACAAATTCATAGTCTCTTCCTAGATATTTACTAAAGAAACTTTTAAAGGAGTTTTCCCCTCTTTCTAAAGATACTCTTCTAGAGATTACGAAAGATACTGTGTCTTCTACTGCATCATATGTAAAAGTGTTTTCTTTATCACTCCAAGTAATATATGAATCTTTTATTATTTCTGTCTTTACTAATGATAACCCCATGTTATCTATCATTTTCTCTACATCTGAAGTATGTACTTTAGGAGTAATAAAGTAAAGCGGTGTGTCTTTTACATTATTGTTTTTTTTGTAATTTGTTAAATCAAGAGTTTGAATACTTGATCCAAAGTTTGTCATTTTAATTGGTTCGTCTGGATACTGCTTAGCGAAGGTTTTGTAAAGTATTACAAAAAGGACAACAGAGAGTATCCCTACAAATATGAGTAATACTATTAATGCTGTCTTTTTACTACCTTGTATTTTCATTATATATCAAGCAGATTTAAATTTACTACCAATCTTTACAATCAGACTCTGTATCTGTTACATCACAACCAAAGCTATACAAGAATTTCAATGGATCTACTACAGCACCATTTTGTCTTGCTTCAAAGTGTAAGTGAATACCATCCCAGCAAAGTCCAGTCTCAACTTCAGGAGGTGTCTGTACAACAGCAACTGGTTGTCCAGAAGAAAGCTTTTCACCTAGGCCAGCCAATGGTTTAACATGTAACAATTTGAAAAAATATGTCGTATTCCCATCGTTTGCAGTAAGTTCAACAATACCACCTGCTCTAGATTGATCTCTACAATTTATAATACCTATACGAGTAATACTACAATCTCCATCATCACAAAATTGTGGAGCATATATGTATGAGATATTGGTTAAGTCTGCAGGCATATTTGCACCCATTTTGTTGTGACTAATTCCGGGACGGATATCTACCCAACCTTGGGAACAATATAAACGACCTGCACCCATAGGGCAAACTTCACCAGATGGAGGAGGTATGATTGCATCACCCCAAGGTAATTCTTCACCTGGTAATAACTCGACTTCCTCATATGCTGGACATTCAATAATTTCACCAGGGATTTCATTTGCATATGTTGTTGTTGTTTTATTATATTTACTAACTGCTCCACTACT
>CAYOME010000010.1:27340-29138 GCA_964405015.1 uncultured Candidatus Saccharibacteria bacterium | reverse complement strand
CTCTGTTACAATCACGTTACGTAATTGCTGATGTAGCTCAGTTGGTAGAGCATTCCCTTCGTAAGGGACAGGTCGAAGGTTCGAATCCCTCCATCAGCTTGTAATAATGAATATGAATACACCAAAATATACAATTACAAACCTAATACTCAGTTACATACTTAAATATGAATTAAGTATAGAGAAAGTTAGAAATACACCAGTACCTACTCCAACACTCTCTACCATCTTAGAAAAATATCACACAGATGAAATAGACAAGCTGGGAGAATTGATATCATATCCAATTGGTTACAATAAAGCATTAACCGTAGAAAGAGGACAAGTCTTACCATCATACAGAAACAAACTAAGAATATTTACTAATTTCAAAAATGCACAAGACTACTTAGACACATACACAATTAAAAGTGCCCTTAAACCATCAATAGAGCTATCTACACATCTTAACAAGATCTTAATGAAAAATATTGTAGAAGAATGGGATCTCTCTAGAATTAAGAGCTTCTCTGAAAAACCATATGACCTGTATGATAACTGGTACAAACTAAGAGACTACTATCCAAGTATAGATATGAAAACATATTTCAATGAACTCTTTACATGGATATCTAGCTCCTCATCAGGAACACACAAATTAATACAACTAGCAATTCTACTGTATGAATTCATAGATAAGGCACCATTCTTTGCAGGAAACCAAATGACTGCAATATTAACAATTAAAGCATTGGCAAAGATATACAATCTAAATCCACACAATATAGTGCCCTACTCCAAAGCCCTATTTTTAATTAGCGAGGAACTAGAATCAGCATTCAAAATATCTAAAGGTAAAAGAGATCTAACAATATTCATAGAAGCAGTACTGTATACACTCTCCCTTACAACAATAGAGGTATCAAGAGAATTCTTCCAAACATACGAGGAAAAAATGAATATTAGAAAAATGATAGGGAAAGATTTAAACAGTAGACAAGCAAAAGTTGTTGAATATCTACATAACAATAGTAAGATTACCAGACAACAATATACAAAAATGATGGGAGTATCCTTCATGACCTCATACAGAGATCTACAAGAACTGTTAGACAAAAAATATATATCACAAAAGGGAAAAGGAAGAGGTACATACTACATAATCCCTGATTCAAGTGATACAATATCTAATAGTGATGATGATATTACAATATTTTCGTAATTGAGATATTAAACAAGAATTGATATCATCACAATGTATTACTTTTTAAAAATATACAGTGGAATCTTCAAAATATGATGTGATAATTGGACTTGAGATACATATACAGACCAAAACAGAAAGTAAAATGTTTTGTAGTTGTCCTACTAACTACTTCCAAAAAGAACCGAATACCCATGTATGTCCAGTATGCTTAGGATTACCAGGAGCATTACCAGTACCTAACAAACGTGCAATACAGCTATGTATTCTAATGGGATTAGCTACTAATTGTGATATCGAAAATGAAATACATTTTGACAGAAAGCATTACTTCTACCCAGACTTACCAAAAGGATATCAGATTAGTCAGTACAAAAGACCAATCTGTTCAGATGGATATATTGACGTAAAAGATTCGGAAGGAAATATAAACAGGATTGAGATAGAGAGAATACATCAAGAAGAAGACGTTGCAAAATCTACACACCATACAGAATCTTCTACTAATCAAGAATACTCCTTAATTGATTACAACAAATCAGGAGTACCTTTGATTGAGATTGTAACAAAACCAAATATTAGGAGTGCATATGAAGCTAGAGAATTTGCTACAAA
>CAYOME010000010.1:7742-27240 GCA_964405015.1 uncultured Candidatus Saccharibacteria bacterium | reverse complement strand
TTGTAACAAAACCAAATATTAGGAGTGCATATGAAGCTAGAGAATTTGCTACAAAGGTAAGACAAATAGCTAGATACTTGGGTATATCTGATGCTGACATGGAAAAGGGACAGATGCGATGCGAACCAAATATCTCAGTACAGGAGAAAGGTAAATGGGAATACAAAGATGGAAAGATATTACCTATAGGTGATTACAAATTAAATCCTAAGGTAGAAGTAAAAAATATCGGATCTATTTCTGCTGTTGAAAAATCAATTACCTTCGAAGTTGATAGATTAATAACCGAAATTGAAGATGGTAAAACAATAATTCAGCAAACAAGAGGATGGGATGCAAACAAGGGAGCTACGGTATTTCAAAGATCAAAAGAGACTGCTGATGATTACAGATATATGCCAGAACCAGATATTCCAGTAATTGAGATATCTAATGAAGATATAGATACAATATCTCTTGAAATGATTGAATTACCTGATGAAAAGAAGAATAGATATATTACACAATATAATCTTTCAGAATATGATTCTACGGTATTAACCTCTGATAGAGATATCTCAACTTACTATGAAGAGTTACTTCAGATGGTCTCAGAGAAAGTTGATATATCAAAAGCTACTAAAGCATCAGCAAACTGGTTAACAGGTACAGTATTTTCAGTTGCTAATGATCATAACCTAGATATTAAGGAAGAAACTTTTCCTAAGGAGGATATTTGTAAGCTAATAGTAGCATACGAAAAGAAGGTATTAACCAGAAACAAAGCAGAAGAGTTACTCAGACTCTCCATTGAATCTGGTAAAGATTTAGGCGATTTAATTGAAGAAACTAAAAATGAAGCTCAATCTGTCACTGGTAACTTAGATTCAATCATTGAAGAAGTACTTAAAGAGAATGTTAAAGCTGTCGATGATTTTAAAGCAGGTAAACAAGCATCTATTGGTTTTCTTGTAGGACAGGTTATGCAAAAAACTAAAGGTAGTGCAGATCCAAATAGTGCAAGATCAATTTTAATACAGAAATTAAATGGATAAACAAACATTAAAACATATAGGAGAACTTTCTAGAATAAAACTCTCAGATGGGGAATTAGAGAAATTTACTCCGCAGATGGAAACAATATTAGAATCAGCTAAGCAATTACAAGATGTGGATACTAACAATGTTCAACCTATGAAAAAGCACATACCTTTTGAAGATTTAAGAGAAGATATTCCAATGAATACACTTACACAAGAAGAAGTTCTCTTCAATGCTAAATACAAAGAAAGAGGTTGTGTAAAAGTATATGGAAAAATATTTGGAGGTATAGAAGAGAGTTAAGTTATTAGTTATTTAATATGTCCCACTATCACAGATATTACGGTCCTGGATCAAATTTAAAACCTGCTATGGATTACCTTATTAGTAAGGGTGCAACATCCCCTGAGAAGGCAATTTCTCTCACAGAGATTGAGTCAGAAGATTTTCGAGAATTAATTAGACTAAATACTCAAACTTCATATTTTTTTGCTGTAACTCCAGAAGGCAAATACTGGATAAGGGAAAACAAATTAAAGACTCAAAATATCCTTCTTAAAGGAATTTTAATCTTTTTCGTTATTTTTCTTTTGTTTGTGTTGATTTCATCAATACTATCAATAGGTTTTTTTAGTGTCTTTTTCTCTGGATTTCTAGAAATATTTAAGGGTCTTCAAGTTAACATATAATATTCAAAACTCGATTTATAATACTTTACGAATTGTAAAGATTCTTTTACATAGAAACCTAAGTCCTTTGTAAAATATCAACATATCTAGTAAAATACTTCTGCTTAGCCGAAGTGGCGAAACTGGCAGACGCACATGCCTTAGGAGCATGTTGGGATAATACCCAGTGCAGGTTCAACTCCTGTCTTCGGCATTTAATACAAATATTTTTTGAAAATCATGTACAAAAAAATAATATCCCCATTCCAGAACGTATTGTTAGAAAAAAGAATGTGTGTAGGATGTACAAATCCATTAGATAAGGCAAAGAGAATGGGTAAAATATCTGAAAGAAGAGATATGGTTGAGTGTAAATGCAAAAGAAGATATATATTTAACAAAGAGTTAAACGAATACCAAAGAGCAAGTTTTCAAGAAGAACAACAATTCTTAAAAGAACTTTCTAGAAAGATTTCCTAAACAAATATCTCTATAGATCGCTTCCCAAGAAAGCTTTCTTGTAGTAAAATCTTTTCCAGGTATGCCGCTATCGTCTAACGGTTAGGACGACAGGTTTTCATCCTGTAAACCGGGGTTCGATTCCCCGTAGCGGTACCATTACTAATATATTAGCCCCAATATAGAATGTACGAATCAGCAGAAAAAGAGGTAAACGGGAAGGTAACAGCTACAGAGATACTTGGCTCTATTGGTTCATTTATCTACTCTACAATTGAAACTATAATTGTTGCTGTAGTACTCGCAGTTGTCCTTTACGTCTTTATCATGACTCCACATGAGGTAGTTGGTAATTCAATGTTTCCTACTTACAAGAATGGAGAATATTTAATGGCTAACAAGGTAATATACAAAGTCTCTAAACCTAAAAGGGGTGATGTGATAATCTTCCAGTATTCAGATACTCAAGATTTTATTAAAAGAATAATTGGAGAACCAGGGGATGAAGTAATGATCAAGGACGGTAAATATTACATAAATGGTAAGCAATTGGATGAGTCTAAATACTTAGCTGATACAGTTGTAACAAATGGTGGCTCTTACATACATGAGGGTCAAAGTATATCAGTTCCAGAGGGTGAGTATTTTGTATCTGGGGATAATAGACCTAATAGCTCTGATTCGAGAGAATTTGGCCCTATATCTAAAGATAGGATAAAGGGAAAGGCCTGGATTGTTTACTTCCCATTCTCAGAATTTAGACTAGTTACTCACGAAGAATACGAATTGTAGATTCTTTTTGTGAAACATGCTACATTATACAAATGAAAGTTTTCGTAATAGCTAATCAAAAAGGTGGAGTTGGTAAAACTACTACTACAATAAATCTTGGAGCTGCATTAGCTCAAAAAGGTAAAAAGGTCTTACTGGTAGATTTAGACCCTCAAGCAAATCTTTCCTCGGGAGTTGGCTTTACTCAGCAATTTGATAAACAAAGCTGGACTTCTACAGAGGAAGCTCCATACAAAAGTATATACGATGTATTAGTTAATTCTGCAGATATTCCAAATGTATTTGTATCTACCTCTACCCCTAATCTTTTTTTAGTACCTTCTCATCTTTCTTTAGCTGGAGCAGAAATAGAGATGGTAAATATGTTAGCTAGGGAAACTTTACTTAAGAAAGCTTTAGAGAAAGTTGAAAACAATATTGATATGGTAATAATTGATTGTCCTCCATCTCTTGGATTACTTACAATAAATGCATTAAGTGCAGCAGATAATTTGTTGATACCAATACAGTGTGAATATTTCGCACTAGAAGGCCTAGGACAGCTTGTAGAGACCACAAAACTAATAAAAGGTATCAATCCTTCTCTCTCTATTGGTGGCGTTATCTTAACCATGTTTGATAGTAGAACAAAACTTTCTACAAGTGTTGTTGATGATGTAAAAAGTTTCTTTAAGGATGTAGCTTTTAAAACAATAGTTCCTAGAAACGTAAGACTCTCTGAAGCACCATCACATGGTAAAACAATATTTCAATATGATCCTAAATCAACAGGTGCTAATGCATACGATGAATTAGCAGATGAATTCTTAAAAAGATTTTTTTAATTTGTAAATATACAAAATATGTCAGAAGCAAGACTTGGAAAGGGATTAGCAGCATTGATTGATTCAAAAGAAATTGATAATTCGAGTAGTTCATACAGAGAGAAGTTTGATATAAACAAGATATCCCCTAATCCATTCCAGCCAAGAATGAATATTGATCCAGAAGAACTCATTAGTATTGCAGATTCAATTAGAGAGCATGGAATAATTCAACCATTGATTGTTACAAAGGATAAATCATCAGATGGATATTTTATAATTGCTGGTGAAAGAAGATTTAGAGCAGCTCAATTAGCTGGTTTGAAATATGTACCAATTGTAATTAAAGATTCTTCTCCTCAAGAGATGTTAGAGCTTGCTTTAATTGAAAATATTCAGAGAAAGGATCTCAACCCATTGGAAGAAGCGAATTCTTTCCTACAATTACAAGATGAATTTGGTCTTTCACAAGATGATATAGCAAAAAAGGTAGGACTAAATCGAGTAACTATTACAAACAAGATTAGACTTCTTAAATTACCAAACGAGGTTAAGGAGGTTGTACTAAATGAAACAATTAGTGAAGGTCATGCAAGAGCTTTACTTGGTATTAGAGACGAAGAATCATTAGTTGCTGCTACTGATATTGTAATTAAAAGAGGGTTGAGTGTAAGACAAACAGAATCTCTGGTTAGAAAGATAAACTATGGAAAGAGTGCTAAATACAAAAAAATACAAACATCTAATCCAGATCTTCTTCTTTACGCTGAAGAGCTTAGTAAGAAATTAGGATATTCAACTACAATTAGGAAAATGAGTAAGGGTGGAAAAATACAGATTAGATTTGTTACAAAATCAGATCTAGAGGAAATATTAAAGAAATTAGGATTAGATGTAACAGCAAGTAATTAACTTACTTCCTGTCTTAGCTTTTCATACATAAGGACTGCAGCACTAACACTTGCATTTAGAGATCCAATACCCTCTCTCATAGGTATAGAGATTTTCTCATCGGCTCTTTCTAACATACCCGTAGAGATACCGACATCTTCTGCTCCAACTACAAATGCGCATGGTCCTGTTAAATCACTTTCAAAATATGTTTTACCATCCATATGGATAGCAAATACCTTTATACCATTCTTTTGAAGATCCTTAACAGCACTAAACAAACTCATCTCAACAATTGGAATCCTTTCTGCAGCACCCATAGATATTCTCATGGTTTCATCATTAACGAGACTGACATCTCTTGGTGCTGATATTATTCCATTAACACCAACAGCAAATGCACTTCTCATTATTGCACCAATATTTTGAGTATATTTAATATCATCTAATATCAAGAAAAATGGTAACTTCTTTTCAGAATATATACTCTCAAGTAGTTCATCCAATGACCAATAGTTTTGAGACATCATCATACCTACAACACTTTCTGAAGCAGAAGCTTTTAATCTTCTTGTTAATGTTTTTCTTGGAACTCTAATAATGGGGATATTTTTCTTAGTAGCAAGCTCAACAATCTCTTTTGTCTTTTCATCCCTATATGCTGTACTAGCAAGATATATACGTTCAAATTCCCTACCCTCTTTAAGTAGTTCCACTAATGCATTCTTGCTCTCTATTTGGATATAATGTTGTTTTGCCATGTGTATCTCTTAAAGAGATTCTATCACATCGATATAGTACTGTCCTCTTTTAAATCCACTCATTTTTCTAAACTTTACAATACCATCTATTTGAGCATGAATAGAGTAATCTTTAGATAAATATGTATTTCTACCAGGATGATACACAGTACCTCTCTGCTTTACGATAATGTTACCAGCTTTTACTAATTCACCTTCATATTTCTTTACTCCAAGCCTCTTACCTGCTACATGGCCAGTCATTGCTACACTACCTGCTCCTATGACATGTGACATTTCTCTGTGTATTTAAATTAAACTTCTATCTTTTAGATAGTATGAAAATATTCCTTGTGATGATACTATTATTCCGCTTCCATTTCAAGTCCCCTTTTGTATATTTTTTGTTTAAAATATCCCATCTTTTATCAATTACCTTACTCAGACTTAAAGTTTTTTCTCCCGATATTGTCTTGTATGAAGGAACTACCACAACAGCCTTAAATCCACTCCTAGCAACCTGATCTAAGATAGCAAAGAGGCCCTTGTAGAGAGACTCAACCTCACTAAGAAGTATATTAGCTTTACTTTCAGTAACAATATCTCTTTGAGGAGGACCCATAAATGGTTCACATACTACAGCATTAATACTAGTTCTCTTAAGATCTTTTACTAATTTCTTTTGAACATTTTTAATATCCAATGGGAAGAGATTGTATTTAATACCAATAACTATACCCTCCTCTCTTAACCATTGTATATTTTTTTCAGAATTGTATATGGCATTGGTATCAATATCTGAACCTAGTACATCAAAACCTAATACTGCAGCTTCCATTAGAACAGTACCACTACCACAGAATGGATCCCACAAGATACCATCTCTTTTACCAGTCATATTACACATAATTCTAGCTAATTTCTGTGGTAATACTCCCATATTGTAATCAGACACGGGTTTGTCTAAATCTCTTTTAACAAAAGATTCTACATCTTGTATACCTATCGTTTTACCATATAGTTGGCCAGATTTAGTATCAAATATACAGAATTCAAAACCTTCATTTAATACCATGTTGTTTCTAATTTGTGCCTCGTTTAACTCTTGACCCTTAGGTATTAAAAATCTAGAAGCTATACCCATTTCCTTAAAGGACCTTTTAATATCGTTGGAGAGCTTTTCAATGGCTTTATGTTCTACAGGAGTATCATTTAGTACAGAGATACCGAATACAACTTTTTTAGAATCAGAAAATGAAGGAAGAAACTCTTCCAAGTTATCAATAACTAAACCATATCGGATGAAACCACCAAGTCTTTTAAATACTTTGCTTAATTCTGCCTCCGTAATACTATTACTTTCTATAAGGAAAATACCATTACCTTGATTCTTAATAGAATCTTTGTTTAAACCATATGATTCAAATACACAAGAAATCTCTACAAGAGAGAGCTCTTCAAAATTTCCACACTGAAAGTAATATCGCATTTTAAGCAATAGATTTAACAGAAACTCTTGTAATCAATGCTCTGTGTCCTTGAGATTTTCTGTATCTTGATTTGGATTTGTATTTAAATACGTCTACCTTGTCATCTTTCTTTTGAGAAGTAATTTCCAATACTACCTTTGCACCTTCTACCAATGGAGTTCCTACTTTAGTATTTTCTCCATCACTTACTAAAAGTACATCTGTATATTCGATTTCATCTCCCTTGTTACCTGATATCTTGTTTATTTCGTACTCTTTACCTTCGTAAACTTTTAACTGTACACCAGATATTTTAATAACTGCAAATTTTGTTGTTTCCTTGGATTTAACCATAACGCATGGATTTTAATTTATTAATTCGTAATTGTCAATTATCTTACCATTATTTTGCTTACTTTTACTAATGTTTATTATACTTTGTATAACTCCAAAAGAAAATAGCGTCATAATAGTAATACTACCTCCAGCACTTACCAAAGGAAGTGGAATACCTGTAGCTGGTATTGTGCCTGTATTTGTACCAATATTTATAAATACTTCAAGAAGTAATTTCATAGTTATACCGATCAATATCATCGCAAAAAAAGGGCTATTTACATTACTTACAGACAACATTAACCCCTTTGTTATCAATACTCCGAACAAACCTATTAAAAATATTGATCCTACCAAACCAAACTCTTCAGCAAAAGATGCATATATGAAGTCTGTTTGATGCTCAGGAAGGAAGTCCCTCTTACTTTGAGTACCATTTCCAAAACCTTTTCCAAATATTTGTCCAGAACCAATAGCTATACGTGCTTGATTAACATTAAATCCTAAATCTTGAGTATTATCATCAGGATTAAGAAATACCTCGATCCTATCCCTTTGGTACTGTTTAAGTATTTTACTGTAGAGTATTGTAGAAAATGATCCTAGCATTATCCCTACTATTACAGATATCACTATAAAGGCTTTCCAGCTATCTCTGAAATAGAATCCAAAGATAGCAATAACCAAACCTAGTAGTGCAAAGAGCAAATATAGCCAATTACCAGTTACACTTATCAGAAAGAATGCCAACGTTATCGTACCTATTACTAAAAGGCTAATACTATTCCTTAACTGATTATTTAATCCTGTAAATGCAACAAGGAACCAAATAAGAAGGGTAAGTATAGACATACTTCCACTTGGTTGCATATATATTAATATTACAATTGGTATTGTTAATACGAATGATATTAAAAAGAGTACCCATTCGTTAAATCTATCTTTGTAGGATAGTGTCGTTGCAGTAAGAAGAATGACTGTAAATTTTGCAATTTCTGAAGGTTGTATTTGTATACCAGCAACAATCAACCACCTTTGTACATTGTTTACAACCGGACCAAATATTAATACTAGTATTAATAATGCTATTGTTCCAATATATATTCCCAGTGTGATTTGCCATATTCTCAATATTGATACATCTACAAAAGAAAGTATTAAGTACGTTAAAAATCCAACGGTTAGGAATATTGCCTGCTTATTTACAATATCCATATCACCAAAAGAACCATTAGTAGTTATTGTTGTAGATACAAGTGATACAATCCCTATTAATGATATTAAGAGAAGAGGAATTAAGATACCAAAATCTAACTTAATCTTCTTTTTTTCTACAGTTTCAACTTTCATCTTCTTCTATGGATATATACTTAATCTTACTCTTTATCCCCCTCTTTATTCTAATGGAAGATTTAGATACATTAAAGTATTTAGAAAGTAAATCTATTAATTCAAGATTTGCGGCATTTTTTCTGGGAGAAGATTTTACAGATATCTCATATATACAACTATCAAGGATATTTACTTCGCTTTCTTTTGAATTTGTAGAGATATGAACCTCAATATTCACAATTAGTCCTTCTTACCCTTAAACATCCTTCTCATGAATGCTGGTTTATCTAAAGGATCATCAAAATCATCATCCATCTCTATATCCATTCTCTTAGGAGCCCCCTTTTGAACTTCTTCTTTTAATGGTTCTTCCTCTTCTTCTAAATCGTCAAAGAATGAATCTTTTTTCTCAAATCTCTCTTCTTCTGCCTTTTTAAACATTGGAGAGTTTACAGATATACCTCCAAGTCCTACTGCATCTTCTTCTTTTTCTTCACCTTTTAATTGCTTTGTATATACCTGTTTGTTCTCATCAAAGCCTGTAGCAACAATTGTAATAACCAATTCATCCCCAAGTGAAGGATCTATTTGAGCACCAAATTTAATATTGGCAGAAGAATCTACTGCTTCTTTAATCAATTCAGATACCATACTTATCTCAGGAAGTGTAAGATCAGAACCTACAATATTGTAAAGCACTCCAGTAGCCCCTTCTATAGACATATCAAGTAATGGACTTGTAGTAGCAGCTCTAGCAGCTAATTCTGCTCTGTTTTCACCACTAGCTCTTCCAATACCCATCAATGCTGTACCAGAATTTAACATTACTGATTTTGCATCATTAAAGTCTGCGTTAATATATCCAGTTTGACTAATCAAGTTTGAGATACTGTTTACACCCTCTGCTAAAACAGAATCAACCATTTTCATAGCTTCTATAAAGGAGATATTTGCATCAGCAATTTCTAGAAGTCTTTGATTAGGAACAATTATCAATGTATCTACCTTGTCTCTTAATGCCGCAATTCCTTCTTCTGCAACCTCTCTTCTTCTGTTACCCTCAAAATCAAATGGCTTTGTTACAACAGCTACAGTTAAAGCTCCCATATTTTTAGCTACACCAGCAATAATTGGAGCAGCACCAGTACCAGTTCCACCACCCATTCCTGCAGTGATAAAGACCATATCAGCACCTTCAAGATACTCTTGAATTTGATCAAGGCTTTCCTCTGCAGCGTCAGCACCTACCTCATGATTACCACCGACACCCAATCCTCTGGTAATATTTTCACCTAACTGTAGTGTAATTGGAGCTTTAGATTGCTTCAATGCTTGTGCATCGGTATTAAATGCCATGAAATCAACACCATTAATATCATAGTCTGATATCATTGTATTGATAGCATTACATCCACCACCACCAACACCAACTACTTTAATTTTTGCAACTGGGTCTATATTTGTTGTAACTAACATAACTCGCCTCAAACTTTAAATTAAATCTGGACAGTTTAGGGCATCAAGGACTTAAACCAATTTGTAACCTTCGAAACAAGATTTTCTCCACTGGCCTTACCTCTACTTGTATCAATTTCTATATCATCATCAGTAGCATGTTTTACAAGACCTTGAACACATGCAAATGCCGGATCAGAGATCTCTTCAGTCATACCACTCAATCCTGAAGGATACCCTATTCTAGCTGCAACACCAAATACTCCCTGAGTAAATTTGGTCAGGTCTTTTAACAATGCAGAACCACCAGATACTACTATACCTGCTGGCATAGCGATATCAAATCCAGCTCTCTGTACATTTTCTCTTGCTAATTCAAATATTTCTTCGCATCTTGCTTCTACTATCTTTCTAAGCATTTCCTTTGATACTCTTTTACCAGGAATATCCAAAATGGAAAGATCTACTTCATCTTCTTTTGTTTGTTTAGGTTTTTCTTCTTCTACCTTTCTTAACAATGCTGGAGTTGTATCAAAACCTACTCTCTTAGCTCTACCCTTATTTTCAAAAAGATCATTCATATGTACCTTAATCTTTTCAGCATCTTCTAGCGATACTTGAAGACCAATAGCTATATCACTAGTAATATTAACACCACCCAATGGAATTGTACTACTGTAGCTAATTGAACCCTCTTGGAATATTGAGATGGTTGTAGTACCAGCACCAATATCTAAAAGTGTAACACCTAATTCTTTTTCTGTATCAGTTAATACTGAAAGAGAAGATGCCCACCCCGCAAATACAACATCATATACATTAAGACCTAACTGTTCTACACATTTTTTAAGGTTTTGCCAATATGAATTAGGAGCAGTGATAATATGAGTTTCTACCTCTAATCTACCACCAGACATACCAATTGGATATTTAATACCTCCCTGGTTATCAACAACGAACTCTCTTGGGATAATGTGGATAGGATTTAAATTCTCAGGTAAAGAAAGAGTTCTAGCATTTTCTATTGCCCTATATGTATCATCAATTGTAATCTCAGAGCTAGCAACTGCAACAACACCCTTGTTGTTAAGACTCGTTACTGCCTCACCATTAATTGAAACATATACATCAGAAACTGTTACTCCAGCCATTCTTTCAGCTGCAGTCACACTCTCTGATATAGCTGTAGTAGCATCATCGATATTAACTACTACACCCTTTTTAATACCCTTACTAGGATATGAACAAACACCTATAACCGAAGGGGTTTGGTTATCATCTACAGCAGATATTACTGTAGTGATTTTAGACGAACCAACATCTATTGCTGTTATGATTTTACGTGCCATATAAGTTTCGGCAGTCAAATTTTACTTTAAATTAAGGATCTCTTTAAAATGTATCTCTATATAATATATTCAAAATAGCCACACTTAGCAAGAACATTTTCCAATTCTGTCAAAGTAAGCCAGTTATGTCAATAAATAAGCTATTTTAATTTCATTACAGGTCTCTCAAATCTCAAATCCAAAGATTTAAAATCCATACTCTCATTGTTAATTTTCTGCCCTACAAGAAACATTCTACCCAGTTGAATATCTAAATCATTACTAATATCAAATACAAAGATATGCCCATCATCACATTCAACAGAGGTAATACCACTTTTAATATCTACAGAAGTCATAAGATATCCATATTCATTTAATACCTTAGATATATCTTCTAATTCAGATGAGAATATTAACTTCATATTGTTTTCTAAAATAGCATCACTAGAAATATATACAGGAGAATATGTAGAAGATTCCTCTTTACATGAACTTTCACAATCTTTACATATCTCTTTTATATTAACCCCCTCTTCTGAGAAAAGGACACATTTACTTTGATAATAACCAACATATTTAGGAACATACTCCTTAACAACCAATCTTAAGGTATTAGGTATTTTCTTTTCTACTACAACATCTTTAACAAAGCCCTGTTTAGAAGTAACTGCCTTTTTAACATCCTCAGGAGGAACAAAGAATATGTTACTTCCTAAAACATCTTTTAAAGATAAATAAATATCTTCCTCGTTAATATAACTATCTTCCTGTAGATCAATATCAATATTTTTTACATTCCAAATACCAAATAGATTTGATAGAAGAAAAAGGAGTATTACTAAAAAAGCAACAAAGTATTTTTTAACAAAAACAATTATAGGCAATCTTTGTAATCTATTTAAAAAAGAAGTTTTAATTGGAGACATCTCTTGCATTACAAAAGTTTAACTTACTACAGTCATTTTGGGAAGCAGATTTAAAGATATATAAATATTTGATATTCTTTTAACACAATATGATAGATATATTACTTACAAAAATTGTTGAATGGTTGGTTAGCTTAGGATATATGGGAGTTTTTCTTTCATCACTTGGCCTTTTTCCAACAGAAATAGTTATTGCCCTATTCTCTTCTAGTAACGAAGCAAATATATGGTTAATATCTTTAGTTGCTTCTGTTGGTGCCGTTATCGGTAGTATCCCAATATATTTACTTGGTTCGCTGTTTACTAAAGACACTCTCTATTCTTGGTTAAATGGTAAAGGCAAATTTCTTGGTATTGATACACAAGAGATAGATAGAAGACAACAGAAACTTAGGAAAGGTGCTTTCATATATATTCTACTTACAAGATTAATACCTTGGTTAAGAGTAGTAACTACTATTGCAGCAGGATATATTAGAGCTGGTTTTTTTAGAAATATATTAGCGACATTTATTGGTATGTACATATATACCCTCTTCATATCATCAATAGGGATACATGCAGGAGATAACTGGGAATTAATTAAGCAGTATTTACATATAACAGACCAGGGTACGATAGCTTTGGGAATTGCTATACTTTTTTCATTCTTTCTTTACAAAGGGAAGAGAAAAATCATGACAGAGGTAAGAACTAAACTTTAAACCAATCTACAAGATTAATCCAGAATTTAGTCATACTTGAGATATCTTTTTTACACTTCCCTATTTCCGATATTGGAATCCAATAGATACCCTCCATCTCTCTAGAATCATACTCTATCTCCCCACCATCATAGTATGCAATAAAGAATTTCACTAACTCTTTTTGGGTATCATACTCAAATGTCTTAGAACCAATCTCTTTAAATTCCTTAACTGATATCTTTAGCTCTTCTTCAACACCTCTTACAATAGCTTCTTCGTATGACTCACCACTTAATATGTGTTCGCCCAGAAAACAGAATTTCCCAGAATCATGATCCTTTTTAAAAGATCTTTGAGTCAACAGAACAGTACCATTCTCTTTGTCTACGATCGTAAATTGAACAGTGCGATGCATCAGGCTAGGATTGCTATGACATTCATCTCGAGTAGCATGACCTATTACTTCGTCTCTTTCATTTACTACATCGAGAATTTCCATTGTTAGAAGAGTTTTTAAAAATGGAGCGAGAGACGGGGGTCGAACCCGCGACCTACACATTGGCAATGTGTCGTTCTAGCCAACTGAACTACTCTCGCATGGTGCCTAGACTCAGATTTGAACTGAGGACCCTCTGTTCTTCAGACAGATGCTCTACCAACTGAGCTATCTAGGCATGCACGTGTATGATAACAATCTATTCAATATTTTTCAATATTATTGCCCTAATACGTTCTTTAAATACATCTTCTGAAAAATCTTTTACACTGTTAGATATTTTCTTAGAATCCCAGTGTTTTGAATTAAAAATATCAAAACATTTCTTGAACTCTTCTAAGGTTCTCTCTTTAAAGAACATACCATTTATATTTTCTTTTACAGAATCCTTGTATCCACCATATCCATATGCTAATACAGGCTTACCAAAAGACATAGCTTCTACAGGAAAAATTCCAAAATCCTCAATACCTGCACAAAGGAAACCCTTACAATGAGATAGATATTCTTCTTTCTCCTTTTCAGAAACCCTACCAAGGAATGCAATATTAGGATATTTAGAATACTTTCTTTTCATTCTTTTCAAGTCACCACCCTGCCCGATAACCTTGAGAGTAAATCCAATCTCTTTTGCACAATCAAACAAGAACTCCCCACCCTTATTCGGTTCAAGTGGTGCACCAGTTATATAGTAGTTTTCAATATTTAAAGGTAAAACACCTTTAAAAAGTTTAACAGGAGGAAATACAACTTCATCTACTTCCCTTCTCCAATATTTAAATATTCTATCTTTTACAAAATTTGAATTTGCAATTAACACATCAGATCTATTACTTGCTGATACATCCCATATTCTTAAGAAATTTAAAAGTGTCTTTACAATCCATCTTTTTAAAAAGAATGTGTTTCTGGAATTAAAATACACATCCTTAAGATCCCATGCATACCTCATAGGTGTATGGATGTATGAAATGTGTAATGTCTCTATACCAGTTATTACTCCGTGAGATACAGAGAAACTACTTGAGATTACTAAATCATATTTTGAAAAATCAAAAGATTCAATACCCATTGGCCAAAGAAAATATGTATATCTGTATATATTTTTTAAGAAGTGTATTCTGTTTAAAAATGAGAAATATATATTCTTGGTATTGAAATATCTCTGAGCTTCCTTGTGATTACCCATGAGGAAGTAATAGTCGGGGTTATTAAATATTGAGCCCAAAGATTTTGTTACAGATGATGCACCAGCAAATGAAAAACAATGATCAGAGACAATTGCTACTTTAAGAGAATCTAAGGGGCTATTCATAGTAAACCAAAGTACCCCTCTTCTTTTTAAAGATATTCGGTTTACTTGTTCTAACAAATATTCCTACCCCTATTAACAATATACCAGCAATTATACCAATATGACTGGGTTCAATAGCTGTTTGAGGACTTACATACCCTGTTAAAGAGAACTTTGCAGATGACGGTTTGGAAAGTAATGCATTCTGTGGTGGACTACCATCTTTCATAATTACTGATTTAAAAAGATCATCAGTACCTGAATATTCAAAATCTAATACAATATCCTCTTTTTTTGAAGTAATTACATCAAATTCTAATCTTGCAAATACATCAGAATCACCATCAGTTTTGTACAGTTCTTTTTCACCACCACTTTGTGTGAATCCTGTAAGCATAACCATTCCCCTTGTATTATCTATCGTACTCTCATCCTCTGGCCATTGATCAAAAAGAGAATTGTTTCTACTAGCTTTAGTTAACTGTATTTGTTTTGGATCGAATTTCACTGCAAATCTTGCCTTTGATATACTCTCAGATCCAGAATTTAAAAGAATATCTACAGTAAATCCATTGGAAGATTCTCTTACCGTACCACTTGAGGGATAGAAGGTAAAAGATGGTGATTGAGCAAATACCTGCAAAGGAGATATAAACAGTAGAAGTAAAACAGATATTGTTAGTCCTAGATTTTTTTGAATCATATCAGTATGATATTACCACATGTAATTAAACTAATATATCAGAATACATGGACATAGTTAAAGTAATATTATTAGCAATTGAGCAGGGTATAACTGAATTACTTCCCGTATCCAGTAGTGCCCATTTGATTTTAACTAGCAAATTGCTAGATATTGAGATGGATACTTATCTTCTTGCAGTTTTGCATTTGGGTACCACTATTTCAATATTGATTTATTTTGGTAAAACCCTTTTTAAAGATATCTTTAAAAAGGAATCTCTACTCTTTTACTCTAAGATTGTCGTATCTACTATACCTGTTGCAATTGTTGGATTACTTTTGGAATCTGTAATCGAAGACATATTGAGAGGTGACATCTTTATAGTTATCTCCTTAATATTCTGGGGAATACTAATGATCTTGATAGAGAGAAAATTTAAAGATCACAAAGATGAGGATCTAAGAGAGATCTCCTGGAAACAATCCTTGGTCATGGGTATATCACAGATAGTAGCTTTAATACCAGGGACTTCCAGATCAGGAGTTACTACAATCGCAGGTACTCTTTTTGGTGTAAACAAATACAGTGCAATACAGTATTCATTCATATTGGGGATACCTGTTTTATTAGGCACTTCGCTATATGAGATCTATAAATATGCTCCAGTACAAGGTTTTGAATTAAAACATATTTTAGGAGTAATTTTTTCCGCAATATTTGGATTAGTAGCACTTTACTTGTTAAAAGGTATTAGAAAAGGTAAGTGGTTAACTGTATTTGGAATATACAGAATTATCTTAGGTATTACCTTGATATTAATCTCAATATTGTAGATTTACAAAACAGTTCTTAAATCTACTCCTGTCATACTATCTGGTACTTCTAAACCCAGTAAACCAATGCATGTAGGTGCGACATCTGCTAATAATCCTGTTGCTTTTGCATTAGGACCTGTACCTACCTTAATTAATTGATTTCCAGGTTTAAGATTAATCTCCTCTTCTTCGCTGAGGATTACCATTGGTACTGGATTATTTGTATGTGCAATATCTACTTCTTTTGTTACCCTGTTTATCATTGTCTCACAGTTTCCATGATCTGCAGTAATTATAGCTGCCCCTCCCATACTCAATGTTGCCTTTGCGATTTCAGCTGTTAGCCTATCTACAATCTCATTTCCTTGTACAGTTGCTTTAAAATCTCCAGTGTGACCTAGCATATCTGGATTTGCAAAATTGATTAATATGAATCTATCCTGAGTTTCCTTAATTCTCTTAATATTTGCCAATACCTCATCTCTAATTATCTCTGCACTCATAGCTGGTTGCATTGCATAGTTATCGATTTTTGGAGATGGAATATTAATAACCCTTTCCCCTTTATGTGAATCCTCAATACCTCCATTAAAGAAATATGTTACATGCATATTCTTTTCAGTTTCAGAAACATGTAATTGATTCATACTGTTCTCTTCAAGGAATTTGGCTAAAGATTTTTTAATCTTCTTTGGTGGAAAAATTACATGAGCAGGAATACCCTCTTCATATCCTGTCATAGTTGCAAAATACAAGTTCTCAGGAAAATCTCTTCGAACAAAGTGTGGGAAATCCTTTAAAACAAATGCTTTTGTTAGTTCTCTTGCCCTGTCCTCTCTAAAATTCCAATATATGACTACATCATTCGTACGAATTGGACCAACTGGTTTACCTGCAGCATCAACACGTGTTCTTGGTTTAAAGAACTGATCTGTTTCATTTTGAGCATATGATTTTTGGATAGCATCGATTGGATCTTGGAAGGTCTCAGGAGACAAACCTACCATTGCATCATATGCTAACTTAATTCTCTCCCACCTATTATCACGATCCATACCATAGAAACGACCTTGCATAGAGGCAACCTTCCCTACTCCTAATTGTGAGATCTTCTCATTAAGCTTATTTAAATACAAGAAACCATCCTTTGGGGGAGTATCTCTTCCATCTAACATTACATGAATATATGGATTTACACCCATAGCTTTAGAAAGTTCCATGAGTGAAAACAAATGTTTAATATGACCATGAACACCAGCAGCACTCAATACCCCAACAAGATGAAGATTAGATCCTCTCTTTTTTACCTGAGTCATAGCTTCTTTCAATACCTCATTACCATCTAATTCATGTGTAGATATGGCATCATTTATTCTTGGCAATGTCTGATATACAACTTGACCAGCACCTAGATTAAGATGACCGACTTCGGAATTTCCATCATCCTCTCCAGGCAAACCTACGTATGTTCCAGAGGCATGTATCAATGTAGATCTTCCTTGAGTCCATGCTAAATCTAAAAAGGGTGTCTTGGCGGCAAGTACGGAATTACCCTCAGGATCAGGATGTACTCCAAAACCATCAAGCACTATCAATGTAACAAATTCTTTACCATTTAATATTAAATTCTCTTTTTTTCCGTTGTTCTGTTTTTTGTCGAAAAGACCAAACATATATACTAGGTATTAAAAGTAAAAATTCTAGTATAATATACAGAAATGAAAGACATTAGTAAAAAAGATATAGCCGAATTAGCAGATAAGCTAGAAGAGATAAAGATATCCTTGAATATTCCTCAGAAAGAAGAAGTACTTAAAGATCTTTCATTAGAAAGCTCAAAAGAAGATTTCTGGAATAATCAACAGAATGCTCAAGATGTTCTTTCGCAGATAGCTGATATTCAAGGCGATATTGATACTTTAAAGGAATTAAATGACGAGGTAAGCACATTGAATATGCTCTTTGATGAACTTACGGATGATCAATTACCAAGTATATTTGAAGATTTCCAAAATATTTCACAAAGAGTATCTCAATTTGAAACAAGAAAGTTTCTTTCTGGTAAATATGACAAGAGTAATGCAATCTTTTCAATACATGCAGGACAGGGGGGGACTGAAGCTAACGATTGGGCTGAAATGCTTTTTAGAATGTATACAAAATATTTTGACAAAATGGATTGGAAATATACTGTAACTGAAATGACTAAGGGTAATGAAACTGGTATTTCTACAGTTACATTAGATGTTAATGGAAAATATGCATATGGCCTTTTAAAGAAAGAACATGGTACTCACAGATTAGTAAGACTTTCACCATTTAATGCTCAAAATCTTAGACAAACATCATTTGCTGGAGTTGAGGTTATGCCCGTGATGGAAGATTTAGACAAAAACATTGTGATACCTGAAAGCGATATTGATTTTAAAGCTGTAAGATCAGGAGGTCCTGGCGGACAGAATGTAAACAAGACATCATCTGCAGTACAGATAACTCACATACCAACAGGAATTTCAGTACACTGTTCTGAAGGTAGAAGCCAATTACAAAACAGAGAAAGAGCTATGCAATTACTTAGAGGTAAGCTTTGGAAAATTGTAGAGGAGAATAGATTACAAGAAATTTCAGATATTAAGGGTCAATACAAGATTGCTGGATGGGGTAATCAAATCCGAAACTATATTCTTCATCCATACAAATTAGTAAAAGATTTAAGAACTGGTATAGAAACTAGTAACCCAGAAAGTGTATTAGATGGGAACATAGAGGATTTTGTTGAAGCTCAAGTCAGAATACAGTAATATATTGGAGTATAACCTTACTGCCTAAACTAATGGTACTATTCGATACTGTAACAAAGAGATATAAGGATGATATTACCGCTTTAGAAGATGTGAACTTTCAGATAGATGAGGGTGAATTTTGTTTTGTAGTAGGTCCATCTGGTGCTGGTAAATCCACAATTATGAGACTTTTAATAAGGGAAGAGGTACCTACTTCTGGTAGTATTTTCTTTAGAGATATTGAAGTCCCTAAACTAACAAGAAGACTTCTTCCTGCATATAGACAAAAACTAGGAGTTGTATTTCAAGATATTAAATTACTTCAGGGTAAAACCTTAGAAGAGAATATTGCTTTTGCATTAGAGATATTAGATAAGAGTCCAAAAGAAATTATAGATACAACCGACTATCTTTTGGATCTTGTGGGTTTAAGAGAAAGAAGAACATTATTTCCAAATGAGCTTTCAGGTGGTGAACAACAAAGGGGAGCAATTGCTAGAGCATTAGCAAACAAACC
>CAYOME010000010.1:0-7642 GCA_964405015.1 uncultured Candidatus Saccharibacteria bacterium | reverse complement strand
AAGGAATTAGAAACATTTGTAAAAAATTATTTAAGTAAATCTAATACCCATGCTTAATGCTTCAAGAATATTCAAAGTAACAAGTACTAATGTAAAAAGAAATAAATGGTTAACAATATCTACCATATTTGTTTCTGCCATTGTCTTTACTCTAACCTCTGTCTTTATTTCGTTATCAATACTTACTCAAAAAGCAGTTGATTACTATGAACAGAAAGCACAGGTAATTGTATTTTTTAAGAAAGGTACTTCTGAAACTGAGATACTTACATTTAGAGATAGTATTTACAATGCAGAACTAATTGAACAAATAGAGTATGTATCACAAGAACAAGCTCTAAGTATTTACAAAGAAGATTTTGCAGATAATCCGGATTTAATATCTACTGTTACAGCTGATTCTCTTCCCGCTAGCATTGAGATTCGTGCAAAAAGTATAGATTCCCTACTTCTAGTTATTGAAGATATAAATAAGGCAAAGGAAACAAATGCTTCTATAGATGAGGTTATGTACTTTAGGGATGTTGTTGATAATATGAAATCTCTCTCAAGATTTATTAATATTGGATCAGTAGTATTAATAACAGCAATGGGTATTGTTACAATATCTTTAATTAGAGTAACAATAGGTTTTAATATTAAAGTGCATCAAGAAGAGATTGAAATTATGCATTTAGTTGGTAGTTCTGATCGATTTATTAGAACACCATTTATGCTCGAAGGTACATTCTATGGAGTAATTGGTGGTTTAATCTCTGCTTCTATTATTCTTATTCCATGGTACTTAATTATTTACTATACAAAGGGTACTGATTTTTCATATTGGATAGATCAATTGTTTATTGATTTTAATATGCCTTTCTTAGTTAAGTTTGATCCATTATTTATTTTAATATTTGTCCTTATACATGTATTTGTTGGTGCTTTGATAGGCTTTTTAAGTAGTTATAGTGCTGTTAGAAAATATTTAAAGGATTAATAGATGAAAAAATTACTGTTATTTTTTACAACAATAGTATTCTTTCTGAGTATATTAATATCTCCTTTATCTTCACCTGTCCAAGCTTCTGATGCATGTCCGGAATCAATGCCTATACAGGAAAGATATCTTTGTTTACAAAATGAGCTAGCAAAATTAGAAAAGAATCAGGGATCTTTACAAAAGCAATTAAAGGAAGAAGACTATCAACAACTTTCTCTAAAAGAAAAAATTTCATATATTTCTACACAAATATCTCAAACGGAGGGAGTGATAGATACCCTTCACATGGAGATATTAACTCAAGATATTGAGATCAACTTACTCTCGAAGGAAATACAAGAGAAAGAAGATAGTTTGAGTATATTAAAACAAGAGATTAATACTCTTCAAGAGACTGTAAACAAGAGAGTCACTGAATCATATAAATATTCGTATGTTGGTGCTTTAGAGTTAATAATGGATGTAAAGAATATTGATTCTATATTAAGAAAAACTAAATACTTGATAGAGACTAGAGCTAAAGATAAGGATTCTTTAGAAAAATTTTCAAAAACAAAAGATGAAGTTGAAGATGAAGAAAAGGTACTTGGAGAGAAAAAGGCAGAGCTTCAACTAAAAAGAAATGATATTGAAGACGAAAAAGAAAGATTAGTAGAAGAAAAGAGAGTATTAGACACTCAAAAGGCAGAAAAAGATAGGCTACTTGCAGAATCACAAAGGAGGGAGAAACAATATCAGGCACAATTAGAAGCATTAACAAAGATTATTAATGAGACAGATAACGTAATCTCTGATGTTGCCTTACAACTTTTCAATCAAGGTCTATTAGGTAATGGTACTCCAGTCATAGGAGGCCAAACAATAATTGGTTACCAGGGTCATACTGGTTGTTCATTTGGTTCACATCTTCATTTTGAAATAAGGGAGGCAAATGGAACAAAGGTTGATCCAAGGAATTTCTTCGTTGTAAGTGGGAGGTCTTTGAGTTCAGGAACATATACCGCTCCTTACAGAGGCGCATATATTACACAATTCTATAGACCTTCTAACAATCCTAACCATGCAGCTTTGGATATGGTAAGTACAGTTAGTGGTAATCAAGAACCAAAGACTTATACCGTTCAATATGGTATCTGTTCAGCAGTTGATAGGTTGATTGCTTCAAATGGTAATCAGGCATATCTTACAGGCGAGGGTGCACCGATAGTAGCTATCTCATCAGGTAGAGTCTACTATGGAACATATGCTACTTCTATGCCTTCTAACCCAAGTAAATATGCATTAGTAAAGCATAATGATGGTAGAACCTCTTTCTATCTACATATTAGATAACATTTTGCTAATTAGAATACTTTCTGATAAACTTTTATAGCTTAAACTATAAGTTTACCTTTTTTAATTTTTCAAGAAATGCCTAATGGCAAAAGATAAAAAAACAACAGAGAAAGTTGTCTCTAGTACAGAGAAAAAGACAACAAACAAACCTAGTATTAAAATTAAATTTACGAAACCTAACTTAGGTAAATTTAAGGGATTGGTGAAACCAGCATTAACAGTATTAGGAGTATTTTTAGCATTTGTATTTGTAGATCTTTTAGTTCAATATTTAAATAATGATTACAGTGTAGCTGTAGTAAATGGTGTAAGAATAACTAAGAGTGACTATCATGAGAAATTAGAGAAATGGTATGGCAAGTCCACAGCAAAGTTACTCATAGATCAAGAGATCTTGAAACAAGAAGCTGTAAAAGCTGAGGTAGAAGCTTCAGACGAAGAAATTACAAAAACTTTAAATGACATCATTGCAAGTACAGGAGGACAAGAATCATATGAGGCTGCATTAGCTGCTAATGATTTAACAGAAGAAGAATTAAAGTTACAAATTGAAGAAGATATATTAACAAAGAAACTCTTGGAACCAATCATCGAATATTCTGAAGAGGATATTAAAGTATTCTTTGATCAATATAGTGCAGTAATCTTCCCTAATGAAACAGCAGCATTAGAAGAGGGTGAGAAACTAGACTATGAAGAATTCAAAGAGGAAACTAAGGACTATTTCATTCAAAATGAAATACAAAATGACCAAGTATACAATACTTGGATTAGTGAGAAGTATGATGAATACAAGATTCAAGATAATACGTTAGAGAAACCTAAGTATGGAGTATTAACTACTACTATAAATATCTTTAAGAACCTTTTTGAAGAAATGAATAGTAATAAAGAGGAATAAGTATTAGATATTCATAGATAATAAAAAGGGGGCTGTTAAGGCCCCCTTCTTTTTAAATCTCAATATTTGCAGGCTCTACTAATCCATAGTCCCCACTCTCTCTTTTGTAAAGCATAGATATCTTACCTGTTAATTTGTTTCTAAATAGTAATTGATTGTAACCTAGTAATTCCATCTTTTCTATAGCCTCACCTTCCTCTAATGGACTCATATCCTCTATCTTTTTCCTTACAGATATACTTGGTACATAGTCAGAATAATCGTCTGATGCCTCTATTGGAGTGTTGTTTAAACTTTCTGCCTCTATGACCTTCCATGGTGTTATTCCTTCCCAATATGATCTTCTATCAATATATCTTTTTAATCTTCTAGCTAATGTATCTGAAGCTTCATCAATAATGGCATACATTTGAGGGCCTTTTACTTCTACTCTTACAGTAGAATTTGGTAATGACACATTTATATCTATTCTAAAATCATGATCTATACCTCTACGATTAATATTTTCCTTTAAGAATACTTCTACACTAATTGCATCAGATAATAGGTGCTCGTGCTTACCAATCTTCTCTGTTACATACTTTTTGATTGGTTCTGTAGGTTCCATACCTACAAAAGATATCTTCATATCTTCAATCTTCATATATATCTGGATAACAATTTATATATATACTAATATATTACATTAAAAGTATATGTTTAGAAAATTACTAAAATTTTATAAATAAAAAATAATGAATTCGGAATCTTCAATTAAATCGGATTTTTTACATAATCCAGAGGATTATGTAATTATTAAAGATATGCAACAACTTCTTGATGCATATCCTGAGGTATTCACTTCAGTTAAAATCGCTCGATCAGAAGAAATGCAAATACCAGAACTAAATTGTAGTGTGGAAGTTTTAAAAGATAATTTTCAAAAAAGATTTGCTAGATTTTTCTTGTATGATTCTTTCGTTCTTTCTTTAAACTCACAAGACAATACGAGAATCTGGGGTATGGATCCAAATACTGAAGAAGGAAAATTGTTTCTTTTAAAGCTAGAGGCTGAGTTTAGAGATTACAAAGATAAGAAGGTTCTTGTAACTGATTTTAAAACAGACGAGGGGAATTTTTCCGTAAGGATGTTTCCATACGGGGAGAATGAATCCGCCAAGATAATACTTGATGAATTAGATTTTAAATCTGTAAAGATACCAGAATAAATATTGCAGAATATATATTCTGAATATATAATAGGTCTGAACTATTGATATTCCGCGATAGCTCAATGGTAGAGCGAACGGCTGTTAACCGTTTGGTTCCAGGTTCGAGTCCTGGTCGCGGAGTTTTTCTTTGAAGTAACAATTACCTTCTAAACAATAATCATAACTATTGTCCAAATAGACAGCATAAAGAAAGCCCAAATTTCCAAATAAGCACATCCTTTGAATTTCCTATATATCAACGACTCTCCAATTGTATACATAAGTACGATTGCTAAAGAAAATATAAAGATATAATAATAGCTTTGAATAACAGAAAGACTTATTAAAATGAGTGAAATAGGACACATAATAAAGTAATACAAAGCGAAAAATGTATGGAATTTGGGATGTTTATCAAAATTGTATAAAGCAACAAAAATAGTTGCAATATTAGTTGTTAAATATAATATGTTACCTATACTAAATAACGGTATTTGAAATTTCTCAATTATATAAAAGATAAACAAGCCCTGAAAAAAGGAACCTACAATCAAACCAAATGTTATATATCTTTTTACAACTTTACTTAAAGAGGTTGCACTTGTAATTGTTTGCTTTGTAGGATTTATTCCATATTTTAATGCAGGAAACACTACAAATAACCAAGCAATTAATATTGCTAGTATTCCAGAAAGATTAAGAAGTTGTTGTAACATTGTAGAAATATATCTCATTTCTACACAATCGTAAATAATTATTAGTTTTTTTTTGAAAAGTCAGCAATTTATTTATCCGCATCAAACATACCAACTCACTCTTCATACAAACAAAGAAAATATTCCATTGACCACAAACCAAAATACAAATAAAAAGGCTAGATATAAACCCTCACAAGCCAATATTGAAATAGGTATAAGAAGAATCTTCTTTCCTATAGATAATTTTTTCTTTTGTAATATTTGCAAAATTACGAAGTAAGAAATAATTATTCCCCCAAAACCAGACACACGATTTCCTCCATATCCAGGTGGAAAGGATGGAAAAAGGTAATTTAAAAAAAGATAAATTGAGAAAAGCAAAAGAAACAAAAATATCATTTGTTTTTTGGATAATGTCATATTTAAAGAAATAGTTGAAAAATTAGATCACCAATACATAAACGGAAACTCATATTTAATTTTATACCACAAATACAAGAGAGAATTATTTTTTTCTCAAATCAATATCAGAGTTAAATTGCAGGTTCGTGAATATGCCATATACACATTTTTTTAAGCAGGGATTTTTATAGATTCATTAATTCTCAAATCTTCTAACCCCAAAAAATTATTAGCCTTAGCTTCAAAATAAATTTCCCCATCTTTAAACATACCTGCCCTCTTCAGAGTAATTGTTTCACCGAGGGCATAGACTACTTCTCCTGGAGGAAAATCACCAATAAGAATTTCATTGTTATTCATATTCTTATTACATGCCATTACAATTTTTACTGGTGGTTCTCCCTGGGATAATAGTTTTCGATTAACTGCCTCGACTGTTTCGACAACAGGATACCCATCTTCGAGGGAACTAAACATCCATTTCCCACCCTCTTCACGACCCCCATGCATAAATATAACATTCACTTTATTAAACTTTACACCTTCAGGGTGTTGCTGATCTTTAAGTACTATCTCATCTGCAGTGAAGACATAGGGTGGACCAGAAAGATTTTTCATTTCTGTAACCCCAACTATTCCCGTTTCTGTATTCATAGGGAAACCAAATCTAACCCAGATACCTTTTTCCAAATCTATGCAACTTAAATTCTCCTCCTCTTTACGAATATCTCTTTCATTTATTTCAATAATCTCACCATCGTCCATATAAGAGAAAGTGTATCACATCTTATATCCGTTTTATAGAATATATTGAGCCAATATCTTTAGATTCATGAATATATCAAATAAATAAAATTAGCAAATCTTCAATAATAATCTAGCTAAGTACTCTCGATTCAAACGGGATCAATTCTACAATTTTTTGTAATTCTTTAAGGACAAAAATAACTATATTTGGTATGATATCGTGTTGTCACTATATAAATTGTCAGTTTTGTCACTATGTCAGACAAACAAACAAATCAAAACTTCACCTATTCTTCAATAGGAGTTGTAAAATTTTCCCAAGAAGAAGCAGGATTACCAGATGTGCGAAAAATTGCACAGGAATGGTTAATAGACCCTTGCTTTAAACAAATCATTGTTCGTAAAGTTTCAAAAGACGATTACGGCATTCAGTTTATATATATCTCTACACCTGAACAATCAGGTAAACAATCTGGAGAGGATTTCTCCAAGTGGTTTATGGAGACATACGTATTCGCTTACAAGGATAAGTATGCTATGTATGCATATGATATAAATCACTCATCAAATGATGATAATCTTAAAAAGATGTTCATTAAGAACGATCCTATAACTTTGTAAATTTAAAATTTAGAGAATCTCGTATGACAACTATCGGGATTCTTTCTCAACAGGCTTACCAAGGAATTCCAATACACAAATATTTTTAAGTGAATAGAATTTCCGAGACAGATCCAGTATGTTTTTATTACCCTTTCCTTCCTGTGATATCATATATCATTAATATTTAAAACTCTCTCAGATGAATTTTGCTACACCTGTAATATCTGTATTACTACTCCCCATTAAGGATAAGGAGATATTCCTAATTAAAAGAGCTAATACTGGATGGGAAGATGAAAAGTGGTCTATTCCTGGAGGAAGAGTAGAGCTTGGTTCCTCCATCAAGGAGACTGCACTAAAAGAACTTAAAGAAGAGACAGGAATAATAATTGAAGAGAGTGAATTAAAGTTTGTTCATATTGAATATTTAAGAGACAAATTCATCAACTACTTCTTCTCCTTTGTACCTAAGGATCTAGATATTATCCCCCAAGAAAAAGACAAAGTATCAGATTACGGGTGGTTTAGTATAAATAATCTCCCCCAACCCATCGCTGCAAATGGACAAAAGGTATTACAATCAATTAACGAGGGAGAGTATTTTTCTGAATAGAAAAGAATAAAATTCATATTAACATTAATAGATCTTTCTATTTGATATAATTAATTCATAATATAGATATATACTCCTAAATGGGTAAATACATATCCATGATAATTACGATAATAGTATTAACACTCTTTGGAGTATACATATACAATAATCCAGAAGTATTAAATACCG
>CAYOME010000009.1:23764-29490 GCA_964405015.1 uncultured Candidatus Saccharibacteria bacterium | reverse complement strand
AACACTACTTAAGTTATCTGAGTAAAATGTATCACAAAAAATACAGAAAGAATATCTAGCCAATTACTATGAGATCAAACATAAAAAGAAAAACGGAGAGAGTGGGATTCGAACCCACGGTACAGAAACCTGTACAACGGTTTTCAAGACCGTCACATTCGACCACTCTGTCATCTCTCCAAAGTAGCTCAAAATTATATCACACCCCACCCATTTTTTCCTTGGGTTTGACTACGTTTAATATCTCCAATATCATTTTAATATGAATACCAAAATTACATACAAAATATTAACACTCATATTAATCTTAACATCCTCCCCTCTTACATTAAGTGCATCAGAATTAGATTCAACTAATTTCAAGATAGTGGGAGCAACTACACAAGGAGGAGGCATTGTAGAGAGTGTTAGTGGAAATTACTCAGCATTACTTAATGTAGGACATATATCTAGTGATCCTCGGGTATATTCTACTAGTTACAAACTTTTTACTAGTCCTGAGGATGCTTTTTTACCAGCTGTACCTACAGTCTCTTGCTTTGAAACTACAACCAGTGGATCATCAAACTGTACAACAGGACCAGCAGAGTTAATAACAGGAGGTATGGTAGCAATATGTGGAGCTGGAGGATGTTACAACAGAGCTAGATTTGAGATAAATATACAAGAGAATCCATCAGATACACTCTACTCTGTAATGATATCTTCGGACAACTTTGTAACAGATATTAGATATATAGATGCTACAACATTCTCTCCAGAAACATACGCTACACATAACCTAAGTGATTTCATGACTAAAACAGATTGGGAAACAGAAACATTTAATATCCAAGGCTTAGATGCAGGAACAACATATCATATTAAACTCTTTGCATTAAAAGGAGATTTCACACAAACGGATACAGGACCAACTGCAAATGCAACAACAGCAGTAGGATCTGTACTTTTTGATATAGATATTGCAGTAGATACAGGATATACAACAGAAACATCCGCACCCTACTCCATATCTTTTACAGGAGCATATGAATTAATTGGAGGATCTGCAGCAATAACTGCAGAGAATAGAATATGGATGGATGCTGAAACAAATTCAGAAGGAGGATTTGCAATAATAATGAATGGACAATATGGAGGAATGTATAGCCCTACTACAACACAAACACTTACATCTGCGAATGCAAATTTGGATAGTGTAACTTCTGGATTTGGATTACAAAGTGAGTACGTAGACTATGATGATAGCTCTCCACTCTTTGGAGATATTACCCCTACTACTAATTACAGTGGAACTATAAATACAGTAGGAATAATAAGTACCACCCCTTACAAAATATATGACGCAGATGGACCAATAATAGGTGGAAGAATGGCAATGAAAGTCATCGCAAGACCTGGCACAACATATCAACCAGCAACCGATTACTCCGAAACTATCACCCTAATATTTGTACCTAGATATTAGTAGAAACACTCTTGACATAGAATATTAGAGTATGTAATCTGGTAAAAGAATACATAGAGTTTTTCTTAATATTAATTTAATACTCTGCCTAAAGTGAAGAAAATAGCTGCCCTCCTCAAGATCGTAATACCTACATTTTTAATAGTAGGATTTGCATCTTTTTACCTTTTCACATCTACTCAAGCTGCTTCATTAACAGCTGTATACATATATATGAGTAGAATACAGGGAGGTTTAACTACTGGCGTAGAATATGTACTTGCATTTGCACCAGCCCAAACTATTCCAACTGGTGGTACTGTTAAAATTGAATTCCCAGATGGTGGAGATACACTTTGGTGTAGAAATGCAGGAGCTCTTACTGTCGCTGCGGCTACAGCTTCTCAAGCAGATTTAGCAACAACAAACTGGGATATTGATGCAGGCTTACCAGGAACACTCACTGCAACATGCGCACAAGGTGCTGGAGCAGGCTCTGTAGATACAATAACAATCAGTGGCGTAACAGGACTCACCGCAGGCACTACATATGGTGTAAGTATCGCTGGTAATACAGGATTACTTGGTACAGGTCCTGCAGGTCAACAAGAATTAAATGTAACAGTATCAAGTGGTACAGCTATAGATTCAAAAACTTTCAAAGTCTCAATAATAGCTAATGATTCTGTTGTAATTACAGCAACAGTATCCGAAGCTCCAAATGTAAACTGTACAATAAGTTCAAATGCAATTAACCTAGGTACTCTTTACCCAGGTGGTTCATATGCAATTGGTTCGCATACCATAGGTACCTCAGCAACAACAGGATATTACTGGGCAGCATACGGTACTGGAGATGGCTCTACAGATGCAGGTCTTTACAAATCTACAGCGACTACACACTTAATACCTTCTGGAGCTACAGCAACTCTTAACTTAGCAAGTCCAAGTATATATGGTTTTGGCTTAACAGTCTCAGATCCTGATGCAGGAGACGCCGCAACAGTAGCTACAAACTTCGTAGATACAACAGCTGGTACATTTGGAACAATAGATAGGCTTTACAGTGGTGCAAAGTTGATTCTTTCACAAAATGGTGTACAATCCACTTCAGAGAATGCAACTGTAACATACGGTGCAAAAGCAAGTGCAGCTGCACCAGCAGGTACATACCAAGAGACAGTCACCTTTATATGTGGTGGTTACTACTAGAACTAAATAATGATATTAAAAATACTGAAGGAATATAACATAAGATATGTATTGCCCATCATATTACTCTGTTTAAGTGTAACGCCCGCACTAGCTCAGAGTAGTCTTTCAATTGGCGTGTCCCCTTCCTCAAAAATATTAAAAGCTCAACCCGGAGAAACATATTCTGATGAAATAGTGTTTTGGAATCTCTCAGAAGATACCGATACATACAAGATATATGTAAGAGGTTTCAGACAAATTGAAAATCAACCAGGTACAGCAATAATTCTTACAGATGAAGAAGAATCTGAAGCACTCTACTCTGCTTCTAAATGGATAACGATAGATAAAGAATCATTAGAGTTAGTACCGAATAAAAATACAAAACTTAAATATACTGTAAATGTTCCATTCGATGTAACCAATGGAGAATATACAGCACAAATATTTCTCATTTCTGAATCAGATGCAAAAATTCCAGGTACTGCAGCTTTTACTAATCTCGCAGCAGGTATGCCAATATTAATACAAATTGGTGATGAATTTGTAGAAAATGCAGAACTACTACGATTTACAGCAGAGAAAAAAACATATGAGAAGGTAAATGTACAATTTTTGACACAGATTAAAAATATTGGAGATACACATATTACTCCTGCAGGAGAGATTGTAATAGAGAATATATTTAAACAAGAGGTCGCTAGAATACCATTTAACAGAAACAGACAAAGCCTACTAAGAGACAATCTTGGTAACTATGTAGACAACTGGAGTCAATCAGGATATCTCTCCCCTTCAAAAGTATTAGCCATTGGACCAATGAAAGCTAAATTACTGGTTACATACAGAAGTGTACAACCAGGATTTGCTACACTCTTTGCAGAAAGTACATTCTGGATAATTCCATGGAAACTTCTCCTAGGTATTCTCCTTGCTCTTCTTACTGGTATAATCATATTGATAAGTAAGAAGAAAATACAAAAAAGATAATGAAATTCATAAAAATATTCTTTACATTAATACTACTGTATGCCTTTTTTGGCATACCCTACTCCTTTGCAAACAGCATTACTCCTTCGATAGCTGAAGTTAAGTTACCCCAAGGACAAAGAACGATATCCTCACTTAAATATGAAAACCAAGAAGAAAAAGATATTGAAATATCTCTTAATGTATATGAATACAACCCTAAAACAGACGAAATATATACTGAAAGTAAGAACATCTTCCTTAAGGTAGATACAGACACTACCGTAGTTAAAGCAAATACCACCTCAGAAATTAAGTATGAGATTGTTCCACTTTCTAACCAAGACTTAGGTACATATTTCAATATCCTAGTAATCTCTGAAGTACACGGAGAACAGAATGTATCTATTAATAAAGGGATTTCACAACTAGTAATATTACACATCGTAGATCAATATGATGATGTCAAAGGTATAACTACTGAGGACTTTAGAGCAAAGATAGAGGTAGCAAGTAAGGGAATACCATTCATAACTCCTCTTGAATTAGAATACACCATCTACAATGATTCAAAGTATGTAATAGTTCCAAGTGGAAGAATAGAGGTATTAAACAAAAAGAGTGATTACAAACCAAAATACATATATATCAACCAAGATAAAGAGAAAATATATCCTGGGGAAATACTAGAGAAAAATATTCAGATCAACAACTGGTATATCTCAGATCTATTTTCAGAAAGATATGCTCTCTTAAGCTTCACAAACGGTCTAGACAATATCCAGAAACAAACAGATGTAAGTATAAGACCATATACAATAGAAATATTTGGAATATTAGGAGGAATAGTTCTAATATCTCTCTTAGTAAAATCTATTAAAGAAGATAAAAAGAAAAACTAGAACATACCTAAAACCTCTTGTGTAGTTCTAAAACCAGTCTTAGCAACAAGATCTAGTTCTTCTCTACCATGTAGTTTTACAAACTCTTTTCCAGAAGCTACTACATTTGTAGCACCCTTAGGAAAACTAAAGTAATATTCATTGTTCATTTTTTCCCACTCTTGCAAAAATATTGCCCTCGCAATAATGGAAGCAGCAGCTACTGCAATATCTGACTCCCCTTTATGAAATTGTACTAACTCTATACCCTTACCTAACTCTCCTAACTCGCTACTTACCCTACTCTTTGAAGAAGAAAACTGATCTACCACGACTTGAGAACATTCAACACCTTTACTCTTTAAATCTACCAACCCCTTTTCAATCACAAGGCTGTGCTGCTTAGCTAACAAGATGGAAGCATTGTTGTACTCTTTAGAAAGTATATTGTACTCATGAGGAGATACTACTGATACATAGTAATATGGATGGTCCTTAATAGATTCAAACATCTTTAATATCTTTCCATCGGTAAACTTCTTTGAATCCGCAAAACCCAAAAGAGAAATCTTTTTTGCAAACACTTCATCTACAAAACAAGAAGCAACTACCAAAGGACCAAAGTAATCACCCTTACCTACTTCATCCACTCCCAAATGAGGCTTAAAATCTTTAAATGATTCCCTACCCTCATCACCTTGAATATTTGCAATAACTGAAGTAAAGTCCTCACTCCCTTGAAATACAAGCTTACCACTTAAGTAAAGAATACATATGGAGCCCCTTGGGCTTCTAAAACGACTATCTACATACTGATTAGAATCATATTCAAGAACCCAATCATTAGCAATTAGTACCTCTTTTACTCTTGTATGATCGTCTTTTTTAATCGATATTGTGAAGGTATTGTTCGCCATATATATTTAATATCTTTTTTCTAACACCTGACCATTAGACGTATCTAATACCTTGTATCCTTTTTCAAGCAAAAGGTCTCTCAATCTATCTGATTCACTAAAGTCCTTACTCTCGCGAGCCCTTTTTCTTTCTTCCAAGATATCTAACACCTCTTGAGAATACTCCATATCCTTAGATACAAATTCGTTCAACCTTAATCCTAATACTCTGTCAAAATCATATACAGTAACCAAGATATCTTCAGGCGTATTTTGAGATTTAAGTAATTCATTTAATATTGCAAAAGATTCGGACATATTAAGGTTCTCTTCTAAAGA
>CAYOME010000009.1:0-23664 GCA_964405015.1 uncultured Candidatus Saccharibacteria bacterium | reverse complement strand
GCAGAACACTCAATATGCCATCCAGGAAAACCATCACCCCATGGAGAATCCCAATGCATTAAGTGATTAGAATATTTTCCTGCTCTTTTCATCCACAATACAAAATCTGCTGGGTTCTTCTTACCAGGATCTTGTTCAACCTCTTCTCTTACACCAACTTCCTTTTCATCTAATTTCTGCCCAGTAAATATTGTGTAGTCCTCAAGCTTAGAAATATCAAAATATACAGCCAAATCTGTCTCATATGTATATCCATTCTTTTCAATCTCTTTAATCTTTTCTATCATCTCTTCTACATATGAAGTCGCTCTTAACCAGCCATATTGTGAAAGTTGGTCTACCCTCCAATTTGGATCTACATCATCCCCACTAGGAGAAAGCATATTTAATTTACTGAAATCCTCTAGTACTGTTTTAATATATTCATTAGATATATCCAATGGATCTTGACCACTTTTTGTTGCGGCCTTTTCAATCTTGTCCTCACCAAAATCTTCATCTTGAGTCATATGGCCAACATCAGTAAAGTTCATAACTCGCTTAACATCATACCCTAGATATCTAAGTGCCCTATGTAATATATCCCAATTAATATATGCTCGAATATTTCCAACATGCATCCTACTGTAAACTGTAGGACCACAGTTGTACATAGATATCTTACCCTCTTGTAAGGGTACAATCTCTACTACTTTTCTGTCTAATGTTGAATACAGTTTCATTTAAATATTCAAAAATATATTAAATATCTCTTCTACCTTCTAAAGCTCTTTTTAATGTCAACCTATCTGCATATTCCAAATCTGCACCGGTAGGTAATCCCATTGCTAATCTAGTAACCTTTAACTTACCCTCTTTAATATTACCATCAAAAAGGTCTAGTATATAGCTGGCGGTAGCTTCACCCTCTAAGCTTGGATTTGTTGCCACAATTATTTCAACTACAGTCTCACTTTCTTGCATGGTTTCAAGTACTCTCTTTTTCAATTCTTTAAAACGTAGTTCATCAGCACCAATACCCTCTGCAGGAGATATTACTCCACCTAATACAAAATACAAACCTTCATATATTGCAGAGTTCTCAAAAGCTACAACATCCAAAGGTTCCTCCACTATACATATCTTACTCCTATCCCTCTTTCCACTACTACAGATATCACAAATTTCAGAATCAGAAACATTAAAACAGCTATTACAAAATCTAGTACTCTCATCCATATCAAGTAATGCTTGACCTAACTTACTAGCCTCTTTGTTAGGAGACCTTAAGTAGTGGTATGTCATTCTAGCAGCTGACTTAGGACCAATACCTGGTAACTTACTTAGCTCATTGATAACTTTTTCTACAGAAAGTGGAAGTACAGACATATTACCCCAATATACTCTTTAGTTGATCTAAATCCATATCCTTTGCCATCTCCTTCTGTAAGTTCTTTTGATAGTCTTTAAATGCCTCTTTAAGATCTTTTTTGAACCTCTCCATTAGATCAGGATCCATTAATGTATCCTCAACCCAAATATCTTCAAATTCTTGTGCACCGTTCATGAATATCTTAACCATTCCATCCTTGGATTCTCCAAGAATTTTCTTCTCTCTCATTTTGTTCTGAAGCTTCTTTGCTTCTTGTTGCATTTTGATAAGTTCAACAGGATTTAACATACGTATTTAATATCAAATTAATCTATACCGGATTATACATTAAAAAAGAAACCATTACATACCTGCAAATATTGCATCAACATCTGCAGATATCTTTTTCTTTTTAAACTCAGGCTTAATCTTTTCATCTTTCTTTTCCTCTTCTCTTCTCTTCTCTACAACTGGAATGTTTTTAAGCACTACATCCGCACTAGATTGAATCTTCGGCTTAACCGTATCATTAACAGTGCATACCAATCTGCAAGCAACTCCAACTACATCATTAATGGACGAACATATTAATTGTTTACTACCGTAATCCTCTATCTGATCTTTGTAGAACTTAAAAGGTACTTCAATATTTACAACATCACCCTCTACTCCACTGACTCTTGAGACACTTAAGAATGCAGAGAGAGTATTGTTCACAGGTTTAACCCTAGCAACAATATCCTTCCAATTACTCTGAATATCTCTCTCATTTAGTATCCCCCCTCTATCAGAATTCACTACCTCTACTTTCTCACTTTCTTTTTCTACAATTGTTGTAGTATCATCCTCTTTTTTTACAACCTCTTTTGGTTTTACAATTTCTTCTTTCTTAACTACCTTCTCTTCAACTATAGGGTTACTTTGAACATGTACAGACTCTTTTAAAGTACAAAACTCTGGTATTAGCATCTGCATGAGAAGCGATTGATTAGTAGTATTTTTTAGATCTCGTTCTACCCTTATAAACGCAGAGATTAATGACATTAAACCCTTCTGATCCAAGTTCTTTGTAAAAGAGTAATTAGAAAGATCCTGACCAGTAATCTTTGCAACCAATACCTCTCTTAATATCTCTAAGGTATATGATACAAACTGAGGTAGGTTCGTACCCTTACTCTCAAGTTCATCAATACAACCTAAAGCTTCTACACTCTCACCGTCTACTAAATATCGAAGGAATGAATCAACCATATTAAACTCAGGAATACCCAATATCTGTCTAGTTTCAGATTCTGTAATATTTTTAATGTCAGAATCTTTAGGTTGACCATTTAATACAACATCTAGTAAGGAGAGAGCATCTCTGTAACTACCCTGAGCATTACGTACCAGTATATTCATTGCTTCTTTTTCAATCTCTAAACCCTCTTTCTTAACAATATCCTCAAGTGTTTTCCTAATCTCTTCGTCACTACCTAATCTAAAATCATACCTTTGGCATCTAGAAAGAATTGTAGCTGGTAGCTTATGAACATCCGTAGTTGCAAGTATGAATATTACATGTGCAGGAGGCTCCTCTAATGTCTTTAAAAGAGCATTAAATGCCTCAGTGGTTAACATATGTACTTCATCAATGATATATACCTTAAAACGTCCCTCAGAAGGTGAAAACTCTATACGTTCCTTTAACTCTCTAATCTGATCAATCCCCCTATTAGATGCAGCATCAATCTCAATTAAATCTAAGAAAGTACCCTCAGAAATACCCTTACATATCTCACACTCATTACATGGATTACCATCTTTTGATGGAGATTTACAATTAACAGCCTTAGCTAATATTCTTGCAGTACTAGTCTTACCAGTACCTCTAGAACCAACAAAAAGAAATGCATGAGCAAGCTGATTACTCTTAACAGCATTTTTTAATATCTTTGTAATATGATCCTGACCAACAAGTTCATCAAAGTTCTGGGACCTGTATTTTCTGTACAAGACTGTAGACATATGGGTACATATTAAACTAGGAAATCATACCTAACAAGAGAAAAATATTTACCCACCGACAAACCCCTTTCTATCACCCTTTTATCCTCTCGACTGCTTCCTTCAAAAGCTGTGTATACAAACCGTAACCAATTGAGTTAATTGTACCACTCTGTTTCTTACCTAAAATATCTCCAGCACCTCTAATCTCTAAGTCCCTACTTGAAAGAAGAAAGCCTGAACCCAATGATTGAGATTCCTTAATTGCTTCCAAACGAAGTGAAGAATCTCCTTTGAGAGATTCATAGAAGAAACATGCATATGCCTTTTTCTGACCTCTCCCTACTCTTCCCCTAATTTGATACATCTGAGAAAGACCTAGTCTGTTTACATCATCCACTATCAAGGTATTAGCATTAGAGATATCCAAACCATTCTCTATGATTGTTGTACACAGAAGAACATCAATTTCACCATTAAGGAATGAATCCATAACGGAAATTAACTTGTCTCCAGAAAGCCTGCCATGAGCTACCTGTATCTTAATATCCGGTATCATCTCCTTTATCTTCTCCTCTACAAAATATATGCTCTCAATACTGTTATGAAGGTAATATACCTGTCCACCTCTAGATATTTCTCTTAAAATACACTCCTTTACTTTGTCGTATCTAAATTGTCCAAACTCATTAGTTATCTCTACCCTACCTGAAGGAGGAATAGCTAGAACGGAGATATCTCTAACACCTAACAGAGAGAGATTAAGAGTTCTTGGTATTGGTGTAGCAGTCATAGAGAGGATATGAGTATCTACCCTTCTACTCTTCAATTTCTCTTTCTGCTTTACTCCAAATTTCTGTTCTTCATCGATTATCAAAAGACCTAAGTTTTTAAACTGAACAGACTCTGCAATCAATGAATGAGTCCCTATCAATATATCAACCTTGCCTTCTTTTAAATCTGAAATTACCCTCTCCTTTTCCTTACTACTTTGTAACCTAGAAAGCCCCTCTATCCTAAATGGATATTTCTGGAATCTCTTTTTAAACACCCTAAGATGTTGATTTGCTAATACCGTAGTTGGTGCAAGAACTGCAACTTGTAATCCCATATTAGCAACAGCGAATGCTGCTCTCATCCCTATTTCTGTCTTACCAAAACCTACATCTCCTACCAACAACCTATCCATTGGTCTCCCACTACTTAAATCCTCCGCTATTTTCTTTGTTGCAATGTATTGGTCCTCAGTATCTGTAAATTCAAATTCATTAGCAAACTTCCAATATTCATCCATATATTCTTCATCTCCTAATATCTGTATTCCTTTAGATATTTCTCTCATTGCATATATTTGAAGCAATTCTTTAGCAACATCTTCTACATCTTCTTTTGCTTTAGAGGATATTCTATTCCAAAGACCACTACTTAATCCTGTTAATCTTGGTTGATATTTACCACTAGAGATATATTTCATTATTTTCGAAGATGCAGAGAAAGGTATGAACAATCTATCATTACCTGCATATGCCAACTCTATATATGTACCTCCTTCTTTTTCTGATATACCAACGAATTTACCAATTCCATGATCCTCATGTACAACAAAATCCCCCGGAGTAATCTTCTTCAATATCTCTACAGTTGATTGATCAATATCCTTAGACAACTTAGAGCCGTTTAACTCTACCTCTCCTAATACCTCCCTATCTGTTAATACAAGAAGTTTACCTTTCTCATATACAAAGCCCTTTTTAAGAGAACTTTCCGTAACATCCCCTATTTCATATATCTTGTCAAAATATCTCTTCTTTTCCTCAAGGAAATTAAACTTAAGGATATCTTTAGATATATACCAAACCTCATATCCCCTTCTTTTGTAAAGATCTAAATATTCCAAAAAACTTTTTTCCAAATATCCACTAACAGGGAAATTCACTAACCTACTAATACCAAAGTCTACAGAGTCATTTAAGAGAAATGGTTCACTAACATATTTTACTTGTAGGATATCTTTACTGTTTTCATTTGATATATATGACTCATCATTTCTTTTAAATATCCTTACAACATTCAAATCTTCAATCTTCCTTCTGTTTTCTGGTTCTAGTAAGGATATGTCCTCAATATCATTTCCAAAGAGTGTAATTCTTAATACGTTCTTAGAACTAAATGGCCATATGATATATGTATCACCCAATACAGAGAACTCTCCAGGTGACCAGACCCTCTCTACCTTCTCATATCCTAAATTAAGCAACAAAGATGCCTCTAAAGTATTGCCTATGCCTAGTAAGGTATAGCTCACCTCTATATCACTGTCATATGGTATTAAATATACAGCTTTACCACTTACCATCCCAATTACTTCTGTAACAAACTCTTCATATCCAGAAGGGATATACAAGATATCTTCCATATCTATCTTTGTTAGCGATATTTTCTTTTCAAAATCGTTTAGAAATGTTTTAATCATACCAAGGTATTCTATCATATACCGCTTTTTGGGAGATAACTTTGGAAACAAACAAAACTATGTATATTGCTCATGGCCCTATCTCTTTTTTAGCCAACGAGGCCCTACAAAGGAAAAATATTTCAAAACTTACTAAAGGTGAACATATTGCCATTGCATTGTTTAGTATATTCTTTGGTATTCTTCCAGACTTTGATCTTTTTGTATTAAGTATGACTAATGTTCCCTCATTTCAACATCATCAATATTTTAGTCACAGTATTCTTTTCTACATTCTTGTATGGATATTACTTCGTATATGTATATACCTTGGTTACAAGATATTAAACAAAGATTACCAACAAAATATTAGGAAAGAATTCTTAGATGTATTACAAAAGACTTTCCTAATTGGAGTTCTTTCACACCTTTTTGCTGATATCCTCTTTTCATATTCTCAGATATTACAACCTTTACAAACAGAAATTACTTTACTTGGTAATATATTCCCTAGGAATTACTTCGCATCAAATATATTTACTATATCTACCTCTGTAGAGATATTTCTAATATCTCTTTTTGTATATTTCTTTTACAAGATATTTTTTAAGAAAAACATATTACTTAAATATGGAATATGTACACTAATTGGATTGTCATCCCTTCTTCTCCTTTTAAGCATATATATGAGTTTTAATACATACAATAGGTCCACTTACAGGGTAAGAGATATGGTTGTACATGATGCTGACTTTGATTCTTTAATTGATTACAAGGATTGGGATACTGACAATGATGGTATTAGTAATATTGAAGATGTTGACAGGGATTTGTTAATAAAAGATTCTAGGGAGATCTTAGAGGGTGAATATTTTGTAGTTGGTAAGGAAGGTATTTTAAACAAGGTTAAGGATATGTATGGTGCATTTAATTCATATAGATTGATATCCCAATCGTTTTTTAATCAGAATTTAGCCATTGAACCTGTATTACTTAGATATGCAAGAAGTACATATGATATTAATGAATATTCTGTAAACTATGAATACTCTGATCTTTTGTATATATATCTTAACAACAGTGATATGTTAGAGGATTTTAATGCGAACGCACAACCTGGTAACATATTCTTTGTTTTAAACAAAGATGAGCAAGTTGTTAATATGGGTATTGTTTACAATACCCAAGAGGGTGGTATTGTACTCTCTCAGGATTCAAAAACTTCAGTTCACAAGTTTGATGATATTTTGTTTCAGTACCAAGGGTTTACTTTAAAGGTACAGAAGTAAGTAGTTCTTCTATTGATTCTGAAATACATTCGTTAAGAAGTAAGAGCTCCTCTTTAGAATATTTAATAAGGACATAGTCTTCTCCTGGGATATTTCTCCCCCCCCTATTCTCAATCCCGATCCTTACTCTTGTAAAGTCTTGCATATTAAGAGAGTTTTCTACACTTAATACACCATTGTGTCCTTTAGGAGACTTGCCTTGTTGTATTTTGTATTTTCCCAATTGAATATCTAAATCATCGTGTACCAATATGAACTGTTGGATATTAAACTTGTCATATATTTGCTTTACTGCTTTTCCCGAAAGGTTCATATATGTAAGGGGTTTTTGTAATATGCAGATTGTTTCTCCATCTCTTTTTACTTTGCATATTTCTGAAGAAAAGAGTTTGTTTTCATCTACCCATTGAGATACTTGTAATGTTGGTACATGTGTGAGAATTTCTCTTAATGTATCTACAAAAAGAAAACCACTGTTGTGTGGAGTATTCTCATATTCTTTTCCGATATTTCCTAATCCTGATATTAGCAACATATGCTTTTGTATTTCAAAAGTAAATCTTCTTGTAAGACAAACATCTCTTCATCTGGAGAGTCATTCATACTTTCTGTATGATCATATCCTAATATATGTAATGTACCATGTACAATTAATCTTAATATCTCTTCTTCAAAACTTTCTCCTTGGAAATTTCTGTAAACATATTCTGGGGATATATATATTTCTCCACTTTTTCTTTCTTCATCAATGTTGAAAGAGAGTACATCTGTTGGAGCTTGTATATCTCTGTATTCCATATTTAGCTCTTGGATATATTCTTCTTTTACAAATACAACATTTACCTCTTCTATTGGATATTCAGAGAATATTTTCATATACCCTTTATGCATATCTTCTTGAGATATGTTAAAAGTAGGTTCTACTTCATTTAGTAGTTGAGTATTGAATATTTCTAAGGAGTGATTTGTCATTAAGAGAGTAACCTCTGAACAATTTCTCTAACTATATTCCCATCTGCCTTACCATTTAATTCTTTCATTACCATTCCCATTACTTTGCCCATCTCTTTTTGAGTAGTAGCACCAGTAGTTTGAATTACTTTCTTTACTACTTCTTCTACTTGAGATTGATCCATTAATGCAGGTAAGTATTTTTGTAATACTTCATACTGCTCTTTCTCTTTAGAAACAAGATCGTCTCTTCCCATCTTTGTATACTCAGAGATTGAATCTTCTACCTTCTTACTTTCTTTTCTTAGTACTTTAATTACCTCTTCGTCTGTTAACTTCTCTCCTTTGGAAATTTCTTCATTCTTTACTGTTGCTAATGCCATCTTAAGAATATCTGATTCAGATGTATTACCTAATTTACTAGCATTGAACATATCTTTTCGAATATCTTCTACTAAAGACATATTGAAAAAAGTAAAAAATTACTTAGCTCTTCTTCTAGCAGATCTTCTTCTTCTCTTCATCTTAGCCCACTCTCTTCTTTTTTGAATATCAAGATCGGATTCTTTGATTCTGTATACTTTCTCTCTGTATGTTTCAAGAATCTTTTCTCTCATTACTTCTCTATGAAGTCTTTTGAGTGCACTATCTATATTTTCGTTGGCATGAACTATTACTGCCATGAGGTTTACCTCCTTTAAATTAAAGCGATTGGATTATATCACACATTTTTACCTGTTTGCTACTTTCCTTTCAAATTTCTCTCTGTATTTGTATTCTTTCTTCGCAAATTTTGAATTTGGTAAATTGTAAACAGCAATACCAAAGATTACTAATACAAAACCACCTAGAATTCTTGATGCTGTTGTATCAAAGAGTCCTGTTGCTGGTACTGAAGAATCCGTTACTTCACAATCAGCAGTAATATTTGCAGCAGCAACTACTGTACTTGATCCAACAGGTGTTAATGTTACTGTATTTGAATATGTATCAAATGCTTCTTTGCCGATAACGAGCTTGTATGTAAATACTTTTGTTTCTCCAGCAGCCAAGGTTAATGGGCTTGAAGTGTAATCCCATACAATCTTTTTGTTTGAATATACTCCTGGTGCAGTAATACTTGATACTTGTACAAAGCTATCCTGTACTTTTGTATCTAATACATCCTCTATCTTTGATATTGTTCCACTTCCTTCGCCTGTATTTCTTACTGTTACTGTATATGTTATTTCTGATTTTGGATCTGGTGTATTCTCATCTATACATTGTTCTACTACTCCTTTTGTGATAGTCCAGTTTGGATTTTTTTGTTCTGGTAATACCGTAAAGGATGTAGAGAGTGCACATGCTGTACTTGTAGCTCCTTTTTTGTCTTTCCAAGACATGGAGATTGTATATGTTCCTTCTGGTAATCTGTTTGTAGCATTACTTAATGTTCCTGTTATTGTAGTTTCTGTTGCAGCTTCAGAGAGTGTTACACATCCTACTGTTTGACCAGTAGTACATACTGGTATTGTTGTTGTTCCTCTTTTAACTACTATTGATGCTTTATCTATTCCATCTGCATCTTGGGCTTTTGCACTAAAGGATATATCGTCTTCGAAGTTAATATTTCCACTTGGTTTATTTACCCATGATCCTCCATCACAGACATTTGCTACAGCCTGTGGTTTACAACATGCTTTCGCAATATATGGGTTGTTACAACCTGCACAGTTAGCAGTACACTGAACAATACTTTCTCCAGGTCGGCATGTTTGTCCATCATTAATGAAATATGGGTCTCCCTCTCCTGGAGGACATACTGGATTACACGTAGGACTTGGATCCTTACATGGATCACTTACAGGAGTATCATATCTCTTACATTCACATTTCCCAGATATACAGAATGCAACATTTGGCCAAACACAAGCCTTACAATCGGAACCTTCATCACATTCGGGAACATAGGGCTCTTCATCGTCACTACCACAAATTTTTTTACCTGGACAAGATTTACTTTGATATACACAATCGCAAGGTATTGGATTTGCTGGAGCTTCCAAATAGCACCCGTCTTTGGCATAGATAGTTTTACAAGGAGGCAAAGTACCAGTATCTTTGGCACATGTTCTAGTATTACAACAATTACACTGATTACTTCCCGCATCACTATCTGTAGGATCTAATTGACTCTCTTGATTAACCCTCCATATTAGGAATGCTAATAATCCAGAAAGTACTACAATTGCTAAAGCAAAAATAACCTTACTAGTCTTTGTTAATCTAATAGCCATTAGAACAGTAATTAAATATAATTATATATAAAAGATATACTATCTAAACAAAGACTGCAACTCTTGAATATTAATAATATCCTTTAACATTATTAATACAATTAACAGTATTAAAAAACCAAAACTAATATTAATAATTATAGCCTCAATCTTAGGATCTAAATCCTTTCTAAGAAGAGATTCCAAAGAAAGAATTAATACACGACCACCATCAAGTGCAGGAAGAGGTAGGAGATTCATAACTGCTAAAGATATAGAAAGGTCTGCTACTATTCCTAAGAATACAAATATACCCAAATTCTTAAAGTAATCTATTACAAAATATATACCAACAGGACCACTAACAGAATTAGAAAGTGCAGAGTAATCACCACTCTCTTTTGCTTGTGTAAACATATTACCTAATACATGACCAGTTAGTTTTACAACATTAAAGGAATGTGCAAATCCCGAAAATATCTTTATATCGGAGTAATCTAGATATACAGAATAGTTATCACCAATATACATACCTACTTTACCCTCTTCATTTACAGGTACTAAAAAGGTCTTACATACATTTGTATCTAATTCACATGCCTCTATTGTAGTTTTTGTATTTGGAATCTTTGAGAGAGTTTCTTTTAGGTCAGAATAGCTTTCGATATTATTTCCAGCTATGCTTTTAATATATCCCTGCTTGTACATTCCTGATTCTAATGCCCCACTATCTTCTGTAAGTTCATATGGTAAATCCGATATCCTTTCTGAGGTTATTTCGGCTCCTAGAGGATTGAAATCTGCATATTCTTTACCAATATTTAACTTCCAATCTGAAGATGACAAGAATATCGTATACAGGATGATAGCTAGGATGATATTCATGGTGACACCTGCAAGCATTACAAATATCTGTGCTAATTTGCTTTTGTTTTTAAGATTACCATCATCTACTCTACTCTCTTTTTCAGTAGTAGGGTCTCCATCTCCTAATATTTTTACATATCCTCCAAATGGTAATATTCGAATATTGTAGGTTGTTTCTTTAAACTTTTTAGAAAGTAATCTAGGACCAAACCCTATTGAAAAATCTGATACTTTTGCTCCTACTAACTTAGCAGCTAGAAAATGTCCTAATTCGTGTACAAAGGTAAGAACTCCAATTACTAGTATCAGGAGTGCAATATTTATTACTATCGACATTGTAGTTTGGGCAATATATTAATTAGAATGTTAAGAGATCTTTTTCTTTAACATCTTTTAGTTCTTCAATTGTAGTATTTGAATCCTTAACTACCTTTTCTGCTTCAGTTCTCAATCTTTCTGCATCATCTTCTGAAAAACCTGAACCTAATGATTCATCGATATCTTTCATAAATTTTTGTCTTACTTGTCTTACAGCAATTCTTGCATCTTCTACTCTCTCCTTCATTACCTTAACGTAATCTTTTCTTCTCTCTTCTGTTAACTCTGGAACTGTTATTCTAATGTGGTCCCCTTCTGATACAGCACTAAAACCCATGTTAGAGTTAGATACTGAGCTTACAATATTGTCTACTATTGATTTGTCCCATGGTATTACAAGTAGTGATCTTGTATCAGCTGCATTAATATTTGCGTAGTTTTTTAAAGGTGCTTCAGTACCGTATGCTTTTACGATTATATCCTGCACTAACTCTGGAGTTGCTCTTCCTGTTCTAATCTGAGAGAGATCTTCTGTAAGATTCTCTATACATTTTTGAATATCTACTTTAAAGGTATCTAAATCCATACAAAGTGTTTAACAACTTATATCATATGATATTGCAATTTGATATGAATCTCAATACTACTTACCAAACTCCCAAATGAGGATTCTTCTAATCTCGATAGGTTCTCCTAATTTGGAGATAGCTTCATCTAAAAGATTCCCTATTGTTTTGGTATCATCTTTAAACCATTTCTGATCTAAGAGACATTTTTCTTCAAAGAATTTCTTTAACTTTCCTTCTACTATCTTTTCTGCAATATTTGCTGGCTTACCTTCAGCCTCTGCTTCTTTTTGGAAAATTACTTTCATTTCATCAATCTTTTCGGCAGAAATACTATCTCTGGATACATATTGAGGTTTCATTGCTGCAACTTGGAGTGATACTTCATGTACAAAGGTTCTAAAATCTTCATTTCTAGCAACGAAGTCTGTTTTGCAACTAGCTTCTACCAATGCAACGAGCTTTTGTTCTTTACCATGCACATATGACTCGATAATGCCTTCACCTACTGGCGATGCACAATCTGGCTCTATTGGTTCATCCCATCCTCTTTCTTTTATTAGTTCTACTGCTTTTTCAAAATCTTTACCTGATTCTTCAAATGCTAGTTTACAAAGACCAATCTTTGCACCAGTTAAATTATGCAACCGATTAATTACATCACTTCTGCTATTAATATATTCTATTGCTTTGTTCATATCACCATTACTTTTGGCTAATGCTTCTTTACACAAGACCATTCCTGCGGATGTTTTAGCTCTAAGTAACTTAATATCTTCTATTGATGCTGCCATTGTAAGTATGTTCTTAAGTTATTTAATAGCTTTAAGGATTTCTTCTACAGCTTTCTCACCTACTCCTTTAATACCTTTTAGATCCTCTTTATCTTTTCCTGTTAGATCTTCTACGGTATGTATTCCTGCTTCATGGAGAGATTTCTCTACTCTTGCAGAGAGTCCTAGATCTTCAATCTTTCTTGAGTTTGATACTGCCTTTACTGCTTCTGCAGCTGCAAAATCTTCTTCAAGATTCTTTTCCTTTTTAACAACTCTTACTACTCCAGATGTCTGTACATCTGTTTTACCTTCTCTCATAGCTTTCATTCTCAATCTATCTTCTTCTTCCATCTTCTCTTGTCTTTCTTTCTCTTCTACAAATCTAGCTTTCATATTCTTTAGATTTGCATCATGATTTACTCTGATGGATCTTAATGATTCAGATTTCTTTCCACCTTTGATTACTTCCTCAAAGAGTGAGATGAAGAGTTTAATACTTCTAATTGAGTCATCATTTGCTGGTATTGGGTAATTAACCAAATCTGGATCACAGTTAGTATCTATCAATGCTAATACTGGAATACCCGCAATTATTGCTTCCTTAATTGCATTCTTTTCAACCTTACTATCAATTACTACAAGCATCTTTGGTAGTTCATCCATGAACTTAATACCTTCATATACCTTGTTCATTCTTTCTACTTCTCTTTCCATTAAGAGGACCTCTTTCTTTACCAAATCTTTACTTCCTGATGCCAATGTTTCTTCCATCCTTACTAACTCTTGAATACTTTTCTTCATGTGATCAAAGTTTGTAAAAAGACCACCTGGCCATCTCTTTGTTACATAGAAGGAGCCTGATGCTTTTGCAGTTGATTCTACTAATCCTGCTGCCTGACCTTTTGTACCAACTATTAATACATTACCAGTATCTACAACAATATTTAGCTCAGTAAGAGCTTTCTCTAAAAGTTTTCTTGTTTTAACAAGATCAATGATATGTACTCCATTCCTTGTCTCATATATGAATTTCTTCATCTTAGGATTCCATGCACTTCCTTTATGTCCGAAGTGTGATCCTGCTTTGAGGAATGTAATTAATTCTGGAATTTCAACTGTAAGGCTTTTCTTTTGTGTCTCTGCCTTTGGTGTTGCGACCTTCTTTGAGACTTCTTTTGTTTGTTCCATTTTGTTTTCCTTTTACACCTATCTCTGTGGGTAGAAATCCTCTATCCAGGAAATACCAGAGATATGATGAGATATATTAAATACGAACCTGATTATATCTTCAATCCTTTGAAATATCAACAGTAGACCATCCATTTTTACTAACTACTATATGATCTAAAAGTGGTATACCTACAATCTCTAACGAATATGATATCTTCTTGGTCAATTCTACATCTTCTCTACTTGGAGTACTGTCTCCAGATGGATGATTGTGAGCCATCAATACAAATGCACAATTAGAGGATATTGCAGGATACAAAACCTCTCTAGGTTGCAGTGATGCACAATTTATACTCCCCATAGCTACTACTTCACGATGTATATATTCAAACCTAGAATTAAGGCATACAATATCGACCCTTTCCTTTTTTAAATTGCACATATCCTTAAATACATCATATGCATCATTAGAAGTAACTACCCTAAGAGAATTCTTCTCGTAGTTTCCATATACCCTTCTTCCCAACTCTATTCCAGCAACAATCCTCATTCCTAATACTTCTCCTACTCCTTTTGTTGATGAAAGATTTTTTAAAGAGAGCTTCTCTTCTTTCTTAATACTGCTTTGAATTTCTTTTAGTAATATATGAGAGATCTTCTTGTAACTAAAGCCCTTGATACCACTCCCTATTAATATTTGTAAAAGCTCTATATCAGAGAGTGAATCTACACCTTTGAGTAGGAATTTTTCTCTTGGTTGCATATTTAAGGATACAACCTGCTTGTGAAAAGAGGATTAACTCTTTGCCTTTTTCTTCTTTGGAAACTTCTTAATATATTTACAATCTGGATATCCACTACAGCCTGTAAAAGATCTACCCCATTTACTTCTTCTTTCTACTAAACTTTTACCACACTCTGGACATATTTCATTTAGAAGTAGAGGTACCGTACCTTTACAATTAGGATATTTCTCACAAGCCCAGAACTTTCCATATTTACTGTTTTTTAGTACTAACTTAGCACCACATACTGGACATTTCTCAGGTTTAAGATATTTCTTAAAGTCTAAAGACTCCTCTCCACCACTAATATCTTTCATACCCTTACACTCAGGGAACTTACTACAACTAAGGAACTTTCCATATCTTCCTAACCTTACAATCATTTCTGATTTGCATTCGGGACATTTCTCTTCAGATTTACCCAAGATTACAACATCTTCCTTTTCAACATTCTCATCTGCTTTTTTAATGTCCGAAACTAAGGGTTTGTACTCCTTGTCTATGAATGGTACATACCTAACTTTACCATCCGCTATCTTGTCCAAATCCTCTTCTACACCAGCAGTATATTTGTAATCTACTAAGTTGTGGAAATTGTCTTTAAGGAAGTGAGTAACTACCCTACCAATATCTTTTGGTAAGAGATATTTACCCTCTTTTGCTACATAGTCGCGGACCTGTATTGTCCCAATGATAGTGGCATATGTGGAAGGTCTTCCAATACCCAAAGATTCTAATTTCTTTACTAAGGATGCTTCTGTATATCTAGGCTTTGGTTGTGTAAATTTTTGCTCTGTAAAGAACGATATCTTGTCGAATATATCCCCCTTTTTAACACTGTTAATCTCCTGCACCAACTCTTCACTGTCATTTCCACCACCATACAATATTCTGTAACCATCAAAGAGTGTCTTTTGAGCTCCAACAGAGAATACATATTTTCTCTTGATATTTTCAACAGGTTCGAAGTAAAGAGTCATATTTTCAACCCTCTTCTCTTTCATTTGAGAAGATACTGCCCTCTTCCATATTAGGTCATACAACTTAGCTTCTGCTTCTCCCATTTTCTGAGATATGAATTCTCTTGAAAGGGTAAAATCAGTAGGCCTGATTGCTTCGTGTGCTTCTTGTGCATTCTTACTTCTGTTTTTGTAATATCTTGGTGATGAAGGTAGGTAATCTGGTCCATATTTCTTCAATATTGTATCTCTAATTTCACCAACAGCTTTGTCTGCAAGATATACAGAATCTGTTCTCATATATGTAATATATCCAGATTGATACAAAGCCTGAGCCAATGCCATGGTTCTTTTTGCAGAATATCCTAATACATTGTTACCAGCTTGTTGAAGTGTAGATGTAGTGTATGGTGGATATGGGTTCTTCTTTACTTCTTTCTTTACAACATCTGTTACAAGATATTTTGTATTACCTAACTCTCCTTCAATCTCATCTACTTCTTGTTTGTTTTTAGGTATATATTTTTTAGAATCTCTTCTTAGTAACTGAATTCTAAGTTTTTCACTTTTGTTTTTAACATCTACAAAAAAGTCCCAATATTCATCAGGAGTAAAAGATTCTCTCTCTTCTTCTCTTTCAACAACCAATCTTAATGCTACAGATTGTACACGACCAGCAGACAAACCATACCAAATCTTTTTCCAAAGTAATTCAGAGAGCTTGTATCCAAACAGTCTGTCTAATACCCTTCTAGCTTTTTGTGCTTCTACTAGATTTTCATTTACAACAGATGCGTGAGAGATAGCTTCAGTAATAGCTTCTTTGGTTATTTCGTGGAATGTGACTCTTTTAGCATCCTCGAGGTTAAGAGAATCTTTTACATGCCAAGCAATAGCTTCTCCCTCACGATCAGGGTCCATTGCTAAATATACATTTCCATCTTTAGGTACTGCCTTCTTTAAATCTTTAAGAATTTTACCCTTACCATATATTGTTTCAAAAAGAGGTTGATATTCATTCTCAATATCTACACCTAATTTACTCTTGGGCAAATCAATGACATGACCAACAGTTGCCATGACCATGAAGTCACTTCCTAAATATTTGTTAATTGTTTTTGCCTTTGCAGGCGACTCAACAATTAGTAGATTTTTGTATTTCTTTTCTTTTGTAGCCATAAATGGAGTAAAAATACACAATGTTTAGATATATGTCAATCAAAGAACATTACCATCTTACACTATTTAGATGAAAAATATCTTACTCTACTAATCCTGTTTGTACCATCCATGTGATCATTTCTTTCATTACTGCAGAGGCATTACTACTCATACCACCATCTTCTAAAAATATGGAAAAAGAATATTTAGGATTCTCATATGGAAAAAAGCCCCCTACCCATGCATGAGTATCCTCATATATACCTTTTTCGTTTACTTTACCGAACTCTGCAGTGCCTGTCTTAGCGGCAACTGTTACACCTGTACCTGTTAGTGACCCTACAATTCCTCTAGATCCGTTTACTGTTTCCCACATACCTTTTCTTACAATATCAAGTGAACTGTCAGAGGCTATTTCTGAATGTAATATTTCATATTTAATTGGATACTCAAACCCCTTACTATCCACAAATTTTTTACCTACATGAGGTGTATACAAAGTACCCCCATTGGCAATTGCTGACATCCAATTAGACATCTGTATTGGAGTAACAAGTGTAATACCTTGACCAATTACCGAGTTGCATGAATCTCCCTCTGGATACCAGATAGGTTCGAGCCATGGACTAGTTGTATTTGCTAATTTAATTTTGTTTTCAGGAGATGGTAATCGACCCTTAGCTTCTCCTGGTATATCTATATTTGTATATTGCCCTATACCGAAGTTCTCTAAATATGGTACTAGTTCATCCATATCCCAATCCCTTATTAATTCACAAAAAAATATATTCGAGGATACCGCCAAAGCATCTACTACTGTTAGAGAACCATATACATGCTTTCTAAACTCTTGAAATGGAGCTCCATTAGAGAATGTGTACCCTGCTCTACTTACATATACAGTATTTTTTGTAATTACTTTTGCATCCAAAGCTGCACTAGCAACTATGGTTTTAAATGTAGAACCAGGTGGCATCTGAGCAGCTATTGCTCTGTTAAGAAGAGGGTTTTGTTTGTTGTTTAATATATTTGAATATTCTTCCTGGGATATACCACCAATGAAAAGGTTGCCGTCATAGCTGGGGTAGCTTACAATGGCTAATATTTCTCCACTGTTCACATCTTGTATCACTCCAGCGGCACCAGCTGCATCGTTTTCCTTAACAGCTTGAGCTAACAAATCATACAATTTAATCTGAGCATCTTTGTTAATCGAAAGGTATAGATTACTACCAGGAACAGGAGCACTTACTAAGTATGGTTCTTGTGTTACAGACTTTCCAAAAGCATCCACTTCTTCAGCTAGCTGTCCCTCGATACCTCTAAAATCTTCATCGTAATATTTTTCTAAGCCTGTCTTACCTACAGTATCTCCAGACCCTATTATCTCCGAAGCTTTCACATCCTCTGCAGAAGCCTCTCCAGTGTATCCTAATATATGAGTAAAATATTCTCCATATATATATCGTCTTTTATTTCCGTTATCTATAACTACTCCTGGTATCTGCATCGCTCTTGCTTTGATTTTTATAACTGTATCATTATCTAGATCAGTACTAACTAAGATTTTAGTAAAGTATGGAGAGGATGAATGTATTGAATATATCCTATCTTGCAGAGATTCATATACCTTACTATTCTCTGTATCTTCCCTCTTCCAATTCTCATCCAATATACCCCCCAGGGTATCCAAGCTCCCCCCAAGTAGCTCATTATCCAACGACCCCTCTTTTGTTAAATATGGCTCCAAAGAAAGATACAAATTCATGGAAGCTATATTTTCTACTAGCTTATTACCATTACTATCAAATACAACCCCCCTATCTGCTGAAATACTAGTTAATCTAACTTTGTTTCTTTGCGATCTCTGAGCCATAGAGGCACCTTCAATAACCTGAAGACGTGTAACAGAGGATATTAATAGGCCAAATGAAACAAAAAATATTACAAACGCATACAGGAAGTTCCAAGGAGACACATCAACCACCTTATTACCCCTTGTAAGACCCTTGGATATATATTCTCCGAGCTTAAGACCCTTCCCACCCTTCCAATTGGAAGCAGATTTTTGAAGTTTTTTGTTCTTTAGCTTTTTATCAAATTCAAATGCATTGCCCATGTATGTATTTACCTCAATCTAATTTTTTCAAAACCTTTACTATCCCCTACTGCTGAAAAACCCATATCCAAAACGAATGTCAGAAGTGCTGATATTAGACTATTAACAAAAAACGAAACTATGATATTGGATGAAAGGATTGGAAACACCCCATCTCCCAAAAAGGATATCAATATATGTCTAACAAAATATGCAAAGAGAAAAATCACAAAGATGACTACATACCTAGAGATTTTACCCTCAACAGGTATTACTTTTCCTACAAAGGTAAACAACAAAAGAAGTAAACCTACTATTAGTAAATGAAGGCCTATCTGCGCATGCAAGATTGAATCCAGTGCAAAACCAGAAATTATCAATACCAATATCCCCACAATACTTTTCACTTTATCAAAGGCATTTAAGGAAAACAAAAAGTAAAAAGAAAAACCTCCCAGAGAAAGGAACAAAGAATCTAGAAATACCAAAGATATTGTAAAGATTGTAATTAATATTGCAGATATCATACTATTGTATATTAACAAATACCGTAATTAAATTTGAGTAATCAAAAATTGGAGAGACAAATCCTGACTTAGATGTAGATGCAGGATTTTTTGACAAGCCAACCAATGTCCCCAACTTAAGTAGTTGACCCACTCTCTCATCTCTTACTACAATTAGGTCCCCATCACTAACATCAGCATTTATACCAATATTTTCCACCTTTATACCTTCTAATGTACCAGATACTACACCCTTAGACTTAATATATGAATCCAAAGGAGTGTCAAAAGAATATTCCTTAGAAAGAATTACTACCTCAAAACTACTCGCCCTATTTGTTGGTAAACGAACTAAGCTACCATTTAGATCTACTTGGGAACAAACACCCAAGAATACATCACCAACGGATACAATATCTCCCTCCAAGACTCCATCTTTTGAACCTACATTTATATATATCTGCCCTAACTCTGTAGTATTTAACACCTTTGCAGTTAGTAATTTGGTATTAGTTTGTACAAATTTTTCACTGTTTTTTAATGCCAAATATTCCTCCTGATCAATTGGAGAGAATGTATTACCCTTCAATTGAATTAATTCATCTCTTAACTTCTCATGCTCTTGTATGTATGAAGATGCATCAAAAAGTGCGCTACCCCAACTTGAAATCGAATTACCCATACTGTAAGCACTCGTAGAAATTGGCTCAAATATATATGAGAAGAAAGACCTCACAGGGGTAAGTACATTTAGACTAGAAAGAAAAACAAAAAATATCCCCAACATTAACAAGAGAAAATATCTAAACGATTTTACCTTTGTAATTGAGTTTGTCATTTAAAAGGTAGAGGTTAAATAAGTTGTTCCCAAGACTTCTGAACCTTCTCCAACAAATCTATATGATCAAGCATAGATGCAGTACCCCTTGCAACAGCAGATAAAGGATCATCAACTATCTTTACAGGAATATTCAATTCTTCCATCCAGAACTTGTCCAAACCTTTAATCAATGCACCACCACCAGCAACATGAATACCATCGTTGTAGATATCTTTTAAAAGCTCTGGAGGAGTATCCTCTATTGCATCCTTAACAGCTTCAGTAATTTGGGTTAAAGACACCATAATCGCTTCTCTAACCTCGGTACTACTAAAATTCACAGACTTAGGCAATCCAGTAAGAAGGTCTCTACCTTGGATTACAACTTCAATTTCTTTCTCAAGAGGAGACGCAGAACCAATCTCAATCTTTACATCTTCAGCAGTTCTCTCTCCAATTAATATGTTGTATTTATCTCTAACATAGTTAACGACATCTAAATTCATTTCATCGCCAGCAATTCTAATTGTATTGTCTACAACAATATCTCCTAAAGAAAGTACTGCAATACCTGTTGTACCACCACCGACATCCACTATCATACTTCCAGAAGCTTCTTCAATTGGTAAACCTACCCCAATTGCAGCAGCCATGGATTCTTCAACAATGAAAACCTCTCTTGCACCAGCTGTTTTTGCAGCATCTATTACCGCTTGTCTTTCAACTTCAGTAATGGAAGATGGAACACCTACAACAACTCTTGGCCTTGGTATTTTAAAACCTTTTACATAATTGCTATGAGCACTATTAATAAAATGGTGAATCATAGCTTGAGTAGTATCAAAATCAGAGATTACACCATCTCTCAGTGGCCTTACAGCAACGATATTAGCAGGGGTTCTACCAATCATCTCCCTAGCCTTCTGACCAACAGCTAAAACCTCTTTACTCCTTTTATCAATAGCTACAACAGATGGTTCGGAAACAACAATACCCTCTCCACGCAAATATACCATTGTATTTGCAGTACCAAGGTCTATACCCAAATCATATGTAAACAATTCCCAAAAGGAATTAAAAACTGACATCAAGCAAAAAGTGATCATCTTAATTGAATGATTCTATCACTAAAATTTACTCAAGACGAGGAAATATTATGTACTACAAATTAAGCTTCCTTCTGAAGCCTTTTATAACATTTCATACATGTACTAACACTCTTTACATCGCCATCAACATCAACCTTGATCGTCCTAAGATTAGGTTTGAATGAACGAGTACTCTTTGGAGCTTTAAACTTCCAACCGATTGAATGATGGTGCTGTATTCTTCTTCCAGCAACCGCAGATTTTCCACACAATTCACAAACTTTTGCCATTTCTTTATTAATTGAACATTTATAAGCTAGATGATATTATCAAAAAGATTTCTATTTATCAAGTTTATCATGATAGATTATTCAATCTCTTTAGAATACATATACTGGATTCTTATTGCTATACCATCAATTGTTGTTGCATCAACGGTTCATGAGTATGCTCACGCATATACTGCATTTAGACTTGGAGACGCAACAGCCAAGGCTGAAGGCAGACTAACTCTTAATCCATTAAAACATATAGATCCTGTAGGTGCAATATTTATGGTTCTCTTTAGATTCGGATGGAGCAAACCAGTACCTATCAATGAGTACAACTTCGAGAAAAGGGAGTTCCATACAGCACTAGTAGCTCTTGCAGGCCCACTCTCTAACCTAGTATTGGCTCTTCTAACAGCATTACTATACAGGATATTTAACACTGACGAGCTTGTAGTATTTCTACTATACAATTTCGCAACTATTAACATTGCATTAGCAGTTTTTAACCTCCTACCTATTCCACCACTAGATGGGCATAAGATTGTAAGGGCAATACTACCTAAAAAGCTTAGATATTACTGGGAGCTATTAGAAAAATATTCCATTATATTAATACTATTAATAATTCTCCCGTTCTCTCCCCTTTCTAAACTTCTTTTTACCTTTATACAATCAGCATTAAGTGGAGTCCTCTCTATTTTAGGATTCTAACCTTTGATACACTAACCAATTTAGAATATAATATATTGTCCCGGTTGGACAAAGAGGTTCATAGCTCTACAAGCATGAGCTCGGATTTTCGAAATCGCTTAAGCCCTTGGGTTTAAGTTGAGATTATCCACCTTAATTGGTTGAGCTCTATGATCCCTCTCCGACCGGGCGCTTTTGTTGACTATCTCCTACGTATATATTAAACTTGCGATTGTAACTGCCGAAGTAGCTCAGTTGGTCAGAGCAATTGTTTTGTAAACAATAGGTCGAGAGTTCGAATCTCTCCTTCGGCTCCAGTTGTGCAGAGGTGGCGGAGTGGTCAAACGCATCAGACTGTAAATCTGACTCCTTCGGGATTCACTGGTTCAAATCCAGTCCTCTGCATATCACCTATTGTCTTTTTCTTACCTTGATATATACTGAAGTATATAATTTGTATATATCCAATAATGGAAGAAATTATGGGAGTACTTTTCCTTTTCATTGGTACCATAGTACCAATCGTAGCCGTAGGCGTGGTTATATATATAATTGTACAGGCATCCAAACATAAGGATGACAAGAATTACAAATTCAAACTCTCAACTAAGACCCTACTTCAAATATATCTATATACAATTTCTTTCTTAACATTGGGCATCGGGGTCTTTGGAGCCTCAATAGCTATTAGAGCAGGACTCTCTGATCAATTTGGCCTATCTTTTGGATATACACTGAGCAAAGCAAACGATTTTGAAGACGCAAAAAAATACGACCAAGCATTAACAAAGGAAGGCTTTGAAGAGTGCTACGAAGGAGAGGTCATTCTACTTAACGATGAGAAGTACTGTGGCAATCCCCAAGCTATTAGAACAGACCTAATAAATGGTATTACCATTTTTGTTTCAATGGCTATCCTTTTTGGTATACACCAATTTGGTATTAGCAGGATTAAAACAGGTGAAAAGATTGTATGGTTACACAAATTCTACACTTTTGCATCATTAATTCTTTACAGTATTGTAGGTTTAGTAGCAATACCAACAGCAATATATCAATTAACAAATTTCTTAATAACTGAAGTTGAGAACTACACATACTCAACTCCAGCTGCACCTGCAATGGCTATTGCAATTGCTCTAACAACACTCCCCCTATGGATATATTTCTTAGAAAGAACATTCCATTTGAAGGAAGAAGAATAGGGCTGTAAAAATTCAACAACTTTGTATATAATCAAGTCCAAGCTGGATTAGCTCAGTTGGTTAGAGCACATTCATGGTAAGAATGAGGTCCTGAGT
>CAYOME010000008.1:0-31962 GCA_964405015.1 uncultured Candidatus Saccharibacteria bacterium | reverse complement strand
GAACAAATACCACAATTGTTAGAATCTTTGTATTCAATATACTTTGATTAAGAGTTAGATTTAAATCATACTGAATCCTTTTTTCTTTGTTGCTTACCGATAATAGTCGGCAGATATTTTTTCTATCTTTTTTGTGATACATTTTATTCATATAATTTGAGTAGTGTTTAAAAATATGGGAAATGGTGATCCAACAAAAGGTGATGGTGAGGATTTTAAAATTGTACAAAGTAATAGCAATAATGACGATGATTTTGCAGTAGTATCTCAGAATCTCGGAGATGATAGTCGACGGGAAGGTTATGTAGTTGCAGATGGTTTGGAAATGGTGCCTATTATTGAAAATGGTAGTAAGGAAGATGATCTAGAGATGTTGCCTACAGAAGAAGATAGAACCGAAGTTAGAGAGGGGCAAATTCAGGCTCTGATTAATCAAGTTGTTGAAAGTATAAAAGAAGGAGATTTTCAAAAAGCTGCAGAACTCGCTACATCTGTAAGGAATGTAGATTCATTCACTGAAGAAAGAAAAGCTGAGATTGAGAGTATAGTTGGAATTTCTGTAGGTTATAAAATAGCAGAGGGAATTAGAGTTTATGATTTACAAAAGGTAGAAGCGCAATTAATGATATTAAAAGATATTAATTTGTTGAGTGAAGCAGGTAATAATCATGCTCAAAAAATTTATGGAATTACTGTAGGTAGCCTAGTAGCTGAAGAGATAAAGATGGAAAGGATTGGAAAGGTGGAAGGGTTAGTAGATTATATCGAACAAATTGGTTTGTTAAATCAAGAAAGTAAAGACTTTGTTCAGTTTATGGCTGCAATGGCAGTGGGTAGGGGAGTAGCTAAAGGTATTAAAGAAATTAATCTTAACAAGTCATCATGGTTAGTAAATAGTATAGACAGTCTTGGTTTATTAAATGAAGAAGGTAAAAAATATATCGAAGCCATGGCTGCAATTGCTGTGGGTAACAGAGTTGCCGAGAGTATAAATATGGAAAGTTATATGGCGGCGGCAGCATTACCAGTTTATGTAGAAAATTTTGGTTTATTAAACGAAGATGGTAAAATTTCTGTCGAGAATATTGCTAAAAAATCTGTTGCTGAAATTGTAACTAGAACTATAAAAAGCAATGACTATGCAGGGGCAGCCGTTTTGATAACGTATGTTGAAAATATCGCTTTATTAAACGAAGAAAGTATCGCTTATATTAGGGATTTAGCTTTAGAAAATGTCGAGGAGAAGGTAACTGAATTAGAAAAAATTGGTAGGGCTGATAATATTCCTGTTATATTACATACAATACTTATGGCAGGTTTGATAACCGATCAAGATAAAGCTCGTATCATAGAGGCTCATACAAATCATCAGATTCTTGTTTAAATGATAAAGATTAATAATATTGTGTTTTGCTGATCGTTTACTTTTTGGTTGTTATATTTTACATACTATAAGTAAGCTTTTTTGTATCATTAAATCGGATTCCCTAGTTAAAATAAGAGATCTTGCTTCCTATATTTAACTCTGAGTATTACATATCCAAATAGAGTATTTATAATTGCTGCGAATTTGCCTTTAGATATACAGTTTCCTAAAGTTTCGATGTATAATATATTGTTAATCTAAGCTTTTTACATATGTCTTTTACTAAAGAACCAACTCTGCCCGAGAAAGAATGTAGTGAATTAGAGTATGTTCTTCATCGAGTATTAGGAGATGACTATGTTTTACCTGATAATTGGAATGGAGATTTAAAAGAAATTGAAAGAATTACTGGGTATAAGTTTAAGGAGCTTTCACTTACTAATGAAGACAAAGGTATTGATGAATTGGAAGAGCTCAAAACTTACGAAGAGGGGATGGAGCTATCACAAGGAGATAGGGTATTAATTCCTGTATATGTAACAACAGAAACTGATGGGAAAATATGTCTTAATGCTGGTGGGTATCCCTATGTAGAGAATCAAAATTTCTTCTTTGTACCAAAGAACTTACAAGATCTCTCTTCTATAGCTTTTGATAATCTTAGAGGTAGAAAAATATACGTAATAGCCCAGATAGAAGAAATAAATGGAAAGAGTTCATATGCTGTTTCTTTAGAATCCCCAGTAATTGTTCCCCCTATAAGACCAACACAGTATCAGTTAGAAAGTTTCACTGAAAAAGCAAGGAAAGATTGGGAAGAATATATTTCTTTGAGAGATAGAGTAGATAATATTAAAACATATTTAAGAAACTGTGTTTTAAAGAAAGAATTTAATAAAGCAAGAGAATTGTTTGCCCTCGCAAGACGGTATCCTTTATTAGAAGGAGAACTCGAGTATATTAATAATCTTGTATACAAGATGCCAGAGAAGGAGCAACCACTTGTATATGGCAATGGGATACTTGGAAATAGGATAGATTCCATTTTTGGGAATTACACGTTGGTAGAGTCTTTTAATGAAGAAGAGTTTTGTTCTTTTGCATTACTTGTTCTTGGGAGAGGTATTCCATATCCAAAAAGTGAATCTCATGTTCTAATTTCCAACATTCTAACAATTCTTAAATATTCAAATATCGATGTAAAGAGAAAAACCTCTATTATATTGAATGCAATAGATTCGAGAATATCAATATTAAAGTTATTTGAAAATGTAGATGAAAAAGAATTTGTTGATTTTGATATTCTTTACGCAGCTTTGATGAATTACAAAGATGAGAAGATAGCATTGAAATTATATGATGGTTTATTAAGGAATGTTGATAAAGTTTTGGAATATAAACATATTTCAAAAGTACCTAAAAAATATTTGCATCTTTTATCTCTAACTAGTGGTTATTTCAGTCTTTATTTGAACAAATATCCTGATATTGAGATTCAAGTAGAAAAAGACAAATTATTTGATTTCGTGGTTCACTTAACAGAGTTTAGTGATGATGATCAATATATGGTCTATTATATTAGGAATATTCTAAAAGGGTTTGGTCCAAAATATCGCCAAGTAAGTAATTAATATTCTCTTCTGCCCATTTTCATTCTTAAGCTACTGCTTCGTCTTTTTTTTGTGTTAGAAGTTATTCCCAACCCCTTTTGTTTTGTGGATAACTTTGGAAATGCTTCTAATACAACCTTTTAGACTTGCTAATTACTATATCCTTACGGTTATCATTCTATGGGTATATATCTACACTCTGTTCCAACTATCCTCTTTTATGTATTATGTATATATGGAAGAAACAGTTCGTAATACCGAAATGATTAACTTTGTACCTGAAAAGGTTCCTGTTAAAAAAGAAGAAAAGTTTAAATTTTTGGATATCTTAGTAGTAATATCTGCTATCACTGTAGTAGTGTTGTTAGTTTTACTAGCTATTAATCCAAGTAAGCAGGCTTCAGAAGCAAGAAATATTAAACGAATTGCAGATGTATCATCAATCTTAACAATGGTTTCCTCATATACTAATAAAAGTAATCAGATACCAGAGATAATACCTTTAAAGGATGTATGTGTAGATTTTGGAAATGAGATATGTAAATCAGGCCCTAATGACTGTACAGACTTAGTTAATATATCCTCCTTGTATATGGATGAATTAGTAGTTTTGCCTGAAGATCCTTTATACATATCTATAAATGGTACAGGATATTACATTTCTCAGAGTAAGGAAGGATTGGTAACTGTTTGTGCTCCACATGCTGAAAGGAATGAGAAAATTTCTTTTTCTAAACTAATGTATTAATATATCTGTATATATGGAAAAGGAATTTAGTAAAATATCTGTTAAGAAAAAAGAGCTATTAATACTCTCTTGTGTAGTTCTTTTCCTACTCTTTGGATATATTGCAGGGAATCTTAAATGGATGAATGATTTTCAATTAATATTGGATTTACTTTCAGGTATATTTGCATTCTTCATTGGTACTTTGGCACTTCTTCGTTTCTATACTAAGAAAAGTTCTTTTAACTTTTTACTCCTTGGTATTGGTTTTCTTTCTGTAGGATTACTAGATGTATTTCAGATATTTCTTTCCTTAGATATATTTACTGATCTTTTTACAGTATCACATACAGGGGTATTTCCTAATACTGTCGTGCTTTCTAGATTCTTCTTAGCACTGATACTCTTTCTTAGTTGGATCTTCATGAGAGAGGAGCATAGGGAGAAGTGTTTAAATGAGAGATTGGTACTTTTTGGATTGCTTGTAATCTTTTCTGTCTTTGTTGTATTTCTTACGGTATTTTCTCAGATCTTTGTTAATATGAAAGAATATATGTTTGCAATTGTACTTCAAACAATATCTTTGATGATTTACATATTTACCATCTTTGGATATTTAAGAAGTAGGGGGATATATTACAGAAGTTTTGATTTTTGGTTAATATTTTCTTTAACTTTTGGAATATTGTCTCAAATCTTTTTCCTTCCTTTCCTTAATATTGAATATTACTTAATGCTTAACATATCTACATTGGCTAAGTTCTTTAGCTACCTAATTCTTTTACTAGGGTTTTTGTACAGTATATATGAGATGTACAAGAGTGAAGAGCAAGCTCAAAAGGAGCTTCTAGGAAAGAACCTGATACTCCAAGAAACGAAGAAGAAGGTCGAAGAGGCATACTTGGTCCTTAGGAATGAAAAATGGGAAATGAGCAAGGGTAAGGGGAGTGTGGATAGTATATTAAAGGATATTTTAAAGAAGAATTAATATGTTGTTACCAAAGATTAAAAGATATCAAAAGAAGTTTGAATATTCATATGCTTTTGGTGCATATCCTGTATTAGACTTGCTTAAGTTTAAAAAAGAGAATGTATTAAAGGTTTTGTTTAAGAGTGAGACTCAAGTTGGAGAGGGTATTAAGGAGATTATTGATATCTGTGAGGCGAGTAATATTCCATATGAGTATGCACAAAGGTCTATTGAAAAGATTGCTGTTAAGGAGAATACATATGTTGTGGGTATATTTAAGAAGTATGTGTCCGAATTGGAAAAGAATCAGGATCATTTACTTCTGGTAAATCCAAGTAATTTAGGAAATATGGGTACCGTTATTCGGACAATGCTAGGGTTTAATATCACTAATTTAGCGATAGTTAAGCCTGCAGGGGATATTTTTGATCCTTCTGTAGTACGTTCTACAATGGGTGCTCTTTTTCAGATTAATTTTGAATATTTTGAGAGTATTTCCGAATATACAAAAAAATATCCAGAGAACAATCTCTATCCATTTATGTTAGATGGGGCTAAAGATATTAGAGAAACAGTATTTAAAACTCCATTTACAATTATTCAGGGTAATGAATCTACGGGTTTAGATTCATCTTACAAAGATATTGGAGAGAGTGTATATATTCCTCATTCGGACAAGATTGATTCTTTGAATTTATCTGTTGCTACAAGTATATCTCTTTGGGAGGTGTTTAGAGGTAAAAAGTCTAAGAAGAAACTTTAACTTGAATCGGTTCCACAATTCCCATTTTTTCCAAGAGTTCTAAATCCAATACGTAATCACTTATTTCTAAATCATCATCTGAGAGATCGAGAGAAACAAGTATTTTGCTTTTGGAAATTTCTTCTGCAGTAGGTTGTCTAAGAATTTTATATCCTTGAATATATGTTTGATCATTGAATTTACCTCCAATTACTCTTACTAGATCAATTCCGAAATCTCTTTTGATATTCTCTGGAAGTGGGTACATATCCCCTAGACTGGGACATGTTATTGATGAAGAATCTTTCCCATTGTTCTTCATTTGTTCTCCAATTTCAGCGGGATGTCTATGAAAGTCTGCACGCAATCTATATCCTCTCTCTTGGAAGGATTGTATTGATGAAAAAATGTTGTTTGAGTCTGGTATATTAGGGTTTGGTGTATAGAAGACACTTGCAGCTTTCTCCCTTCTTGTACCTACTGGGCAAATGGTGTCAATGATTAGTGAATTTGGAGAAGAGAATAATAAGAATTCTAATTCTCCAGGTATTGGATTCTCAATTTCATCAATTATTTCCCTGTAGATTTCGCTTGAAATTAGAAGAGTTTCCTTCTCTTTTTCAGGTTTCGTTACAGATATGATTTCAAAATCGCCATTCATATCCAAGTATACTTCGTTCTGTATATGAAAGACAAAAATAGACCTAAAATGGTATAATATATCGTTCTTTAAGAATATGGGGACGTAAGGCTTTCGACAGAAGTCATAGGGGCTGTTTGTCACAAATCGTTTTTTAGTTCGTAAAACTAAAACACAGATAAGTGTAGAAAACAAACTTAACGCTTTCGCAAGTATGGTAAAGGCTGCATTCACTGCACCTCTTTATTCTTACAATTTTGCTTAAGTCTAACTGATTAATTTCGGTTAGTGTCTGATATTTCTATTCCTAGTTAGGAATTTCAGATAGTCGTTACTAGGATATATTTAGTATTTCTTGTCAGTAGGGGATATTACATGAATACAATTACTGAGCAAACAGAGCTTTTTGTTAGATTTTTTAGTTTTGTTTGACTATACAAATCTAAATATGTTTGTACATGGCGCAGTTCTTAACTTTTGGACGTGGGTTCAAATCCCACCGTCTCCACCAATTCTAAATATTTCATCTTTATCATTAATATTCATGGATAAAAAGAAAACAAATCCAAATATATTTCTAGGTATATCTTGTGTAATACTTTCATTAATATCTATTACTTTAGGTATATTGCTTGTTCTAAATCTTAAAGAATTTGAGAAATTAAGTGATGAAGTAAAAGATTTACAAAAGACAAGTGATGTAATTGAAGTTGTTAATGAGAAAGAAGAGGTTACTAAAGTAGAAGAGTGTTCTTTAGAGTTTCTAGCAGATTATGTAGAAGGAGGCGTTTTGGATATATCACTGGTACTTCCTGAGGGATCTGAAGATAAAGGACATATTTATGCTAAAGCCTTTTATCGTGAGAAAGAAGGTGATTTTAAAGAGTGTGTTTATGATTTTTACGATCATGTAGTTGGTAAGCATGAGAAAATAGATATTAATGAATATACCTTTGGAAATATTATTTACGTAGGTCAAGTAGGTAAAGGAAATATTGTATATATGTATGATAATGCAATATATATGCAAAATCTTTTTAATGATAATATTCCTGAGATACTAGCAGAAAGTGATGAAATTGCTAAAGGTACTTTATTGGTAAAAAATGAAGCTTATCTCCATATTGATGGGCCATATATGATATATCCATATATATATTTTAGAACAGATTTAACATATGGTTGTACTGACGGAGAAGAGGAATATTGTGCTTCTATGGATTTAGCATATGAGGAATTAGAGAAGAAAAACCTCTTAGGTCTGTGGGAGTATGATTTAGAAAAAAGAGAAATGAAGAATATATCTTCAAGGTAAAATGAATAGTTTCTTTCTGACTACGGTATGTAAGCTATTAACTCTTAACCTCTTTCTTTGTATTTAGCATTGATATGAATATACCTGTATATACAAGTATAAATATCAAGTATATTGACCAATGAACATTATATCCAGTTATCAATGTATATATTGTCGTTAATATCGTAGGTAATATACTTCCATATAGCATAATTTTCAAAGAGTCTGAATATGTAAGAGTCTTTTTAAATATCTTACCTGTTAACATACCAAACAAGGCAAATACAAAGATCGGTACAAATTTGAATACTAATACAGTTGTTGCTAAAAGAAGTAATATTAATATTGCAAATAATATAACTACTACAACAGCTTCTGTTGGAATATTTTCCTGAATAGTGGTTACCAGTTGATCCCTATTAGTATTAGCCAGTATATCTACATCCTTATATGTCACTTGTTGAGCTTCTGAGTTTTCAGATTTAACATAGAGGGTATCTCTAGTTGCGATAATGTATTGAGAAGAATATTTAAATTCTTCTGGAATAAATACAAACTCATCATCAATTATAATAGGTCCTTCTGAGGTTATATATTCTTCACCTTCTTCTATACTCATCAGTCCATCCTTTATCTCAAAGTAGGGAATAGAGCTGACTATTTCTTCCATAGAAGGAAGTTCTTTGTACAAAGCATATGCAGTAGAAACAAATATTAAGGTCATGGATATAACGGTTATTAGTATCCAATTCCAAAACGAAGAACCAAATTTCTCTTTGAGTGAATCTTGGTATACATTCTTATCGTATATTGCTTTAATTAGTTTCATTTAAGGGTCTTGTAAAAGGTTATATATCAATTAGATTATCATATTTATATTAATATAGAAACCTTCGTTAATGAACAAACTACGTACTTTAGGCAACCTTTAAGTCTATTACAATGGGAGTCACTCCCTTTGCAACTGTTTTACCCTTTCTATCAATAAGTACAGACTCTACGTTGTATATACCATTACTAGAGATTGGGAAAGAACTTATCGTAAAGAATGTTCTGTAGTTAGTATGATCAGGATTTGTTTCAAAAGAAAGTTTTCCCGAAGCTAATTTCTTACCCATATCATCTAATATTCTTGTCTCAACATCTAATTCTACTCCCCTATGTTCTTTCTGCAGAGACCAATATGAAGCAACAGTAAGAGTATCCTGAATCTGAAGAGGTATGTTAAACCTTCCATCTACATATGAATCTTTTATTTCTTTTGGTGCTTTTTCTAGATTAACATCCAATACTAATCTCTCGACAATATCGATTAATGATGCAAGTTTTGATTGTTCATCCACTAATGGTCTTTTACATATTACAGACCAAATATTTTTTGTATTTTCCATCTTAGTAATTAAAAGAAGCTAAATTTATTTCTAAGAAACCAGAACTATTATTATTATACTTAAAGTCACTGTATGTATTTATCGATACACAAGGAGCAAATTCCTTTAAGTAGTAGTCATTTATTGAATCATACTTTGGTATTAACATATATGTATCCAAAGCTACAGCTATTTCATTCAAGAAAGATATAGTAGGGGGGTGTATTCCAGCTTCTAATCTTGCAATACTTGATTGCTTTTTACCAATCTTATCTGCGAGCTGTTTCTGTGTGTACCCCTTTTTTATTCTAGCGATCCTAACCATTTGGCTTATCTGTGCAGTAACAAAAGAAATATCTTGCCTATCCTTAAGAGACATCTCTTTCTCAATTTCAAACCTTTTTTGATTAAAGGTTTCTTTGCTCATTTGATATTTATATTTAATTTATTTGCTTAATTCTTTTTATTGCTGTTTCTATTTCATTTTTTATTGCCCTTTGAGTTTTCTTAATAAAGGCATGTACTATGATAAAGGTTCTATTTTCAATCTGGCCTAAGAATCTATATTCTAGTCCTGTTCTTACTCTTAATTCGTAAAGATCTATTTTTCTTCCTTTTATCTTTTTAATATCTTGAGACCTTAATAATTGCTCGATACCAAATGTTTCAATAGTGGAAAACATTTCATATATTAAGAATTGGTCTTTTTTAGGTAATTTATTTAAAAATTTTAATACATGTTTATCGTTTATGATTATTTCTGAATTTGAATCCATACGATAAACAATACGACTACTAAATAATATAACAAGGATGTTATATTCTATCCCTGCATAAATAATTAGTCAAGCAGTGATTTGTATAATATTGTGAACTTTGAATATTTTTATTTCTGTAATGTCATACTAGACAATATCGAATCTATCACTAGTAAATCAGCTTCAGAAGTTCCTTCTTTTGCTCCATAGAAATATGCTTCACCTAAGTATCCATCTGAAATATCAAAGGAAAGACCCTCTAATACTAATATTCCAGTAGAACAAGGAGCCTCAAAGTAGTTATTACCCTCTTGCTCATCATAGAAATATACTTCACCAATTCTTCTAAATGTTTTTCCTAACCATTCAAACTCATGATACTGTGAATTTGTATGATCAATAATTTCTGTAGTTTCGCCAACCTCTTTTTCCATTGATTCGTTGTATGCAAGATGAGAAGGATTGTAGTCATTGAATTTGTAATATGTCCTGCATCCCTCAAATCCTATACCGTTAACAGCTCTCAAAGAGAATTTCTCAATACCATTCTTCTTTATCTTTAGTCCAGTTAATCCATCATATGTTACTCCGCTTGCAAGAGACTCCGTACCTTCTCCGTCATAGTATTCTTCTATTGTCCATCCATTTGGTTTGAGAGTTTTTACAGTTTCTCCTTCAAAGTATTCATCTTCTTCTACAACATCTTTTTCTTCTTCTGTCTCTGTCATTTCTTCCTCTGTTGTTGTATCAGTATCTTCATCTTTTTCTTCTACAGTATTCTCTTCGGTTGTTTTCTCTTCTTCCTCAAAAAGGAAGTCTAAATAGCCGTTTTTGTAAGATATATATATACCTCCAGCAAGTAATACAAAGAAAAGAATAATTAAGAGAGGAAGTAATATATTTTTCTTCTTCTCTTCTTTTTCTGGTTCAGGTGCCATTGGGGGGGTAGATATTGGAGGTGTAGTTGGTACTTGTATTTCCTGTATTTCACTCTTTTGTGTTTCGTCCATATGATATTTTTAAATATATTAATTAAAGATTAACAGGACATACAGTACCATCATCGCAGTACTTAGCATCCTCTTTTATACATTCTTTTTCAGTACAGATAGTTTCTCCGTTGTAACAAAAACATGTATTACAACCGTCAAGAGAATCGTATGTTTCTTTATTTGCATATGCCCACCCATTGTATTCACACCTTTTACCTTCTTTAAGAAGATATCCTTTTTCGGTATAGAAGATGTAACTGATTAGACCAACTAATATAGTGGCCATAGTTATTAAGACGCCATAGAGGAAGTTTATTTTTTTCTCAGGGTCTTTGTCCATACATTCATATTACAGTATCTGTATATCTTGTACTAGGGGAGAGTATTGGGTAGAATCGTGTTGTCAGAAGTGGTAAAGCTCTTCACTTCTGACATTTCAAAAGTATCTACTATTCTATTCTTAAAAAGTACTCCGATATGTAGTATCTCTTTGTCAGTAAATCCTTTCGAACTGTTAGGGAAAATACCTTGCCAAGCCACGATATGCATATTTATCTCACAGTTAATATTTCTTTTGGGATGTTCCTCCTTAAGAAAGAATACGTATTCAATCAGATCTTCATCTACGAGAGAGGAAGGAGGAATTAGCTCATTGGAGAGAAGACTTGTACTTACATATTGGATACCCTCGTTAATTCTTACTTTTGCTCCTACATACTGACAATCGTGAGATTTATTAATCTTGTATGCCTGATATTTCAGATCTAATGTACCAACATTTTCTATCGTTACCGTTTGTGGAGTACTTCCTTCTTCAAAAGAAAGTATCTTTATATGTCTTGGTTTTATTTGCATATCTAGAATTCCTGTAGATACCTTCATATTTGGTATCCCTTCTGTATATGAATACCAAGAGAGAAGGGGAGTCAGAAATCCCAGATATATTCCAAGAAAAAGCATTGGTATAGTTATTTTATTGTTCTTTTTTAGATCGTATTTCATTTAATATCTTTTTAAATTCTTCATAGCTTATTAATATTGCTGGTATCGCTATTAAAATTATGAAACCTATTGGTGTTTTAACAAAATTCATAGGGTGCCCAATTAAGGGTATTCTAAAGAAATATGCTCCTATGATTTCTTCTGTTTTTACGTTATCAATATCTAAACCTGAATTAGCATCTCCTTTTGTTTTGAAAGTTCCATCACTATTTATTGCTACAATCCTATGAGTTATCGGTGTTTTGTTGTTGTTTAAATCGAAGGTAATGATATCCCCCTTTAAATATGTACTCTTTTCTTTTACTAAGATTAAATCGCCCGTGTTTATGGTAGGTTCCATGGATCCTGTTTGTACTGCAAAGAGTTTGAATGGTAGTTTAATATTTAATGTAGAGATTGTAGGTACTAATGCAATTAATATTACAAATGCTAGTAGTATCCAATATATTGTGTTTAATATTTTTTTCTTCATGTTTCTTTTGTGAGTGGCTGCATCTTTCGATGCAGCCATACTGGGTTTAATCATTATCTTGCATTGCATCTACTATTTCAGAAAAGATTACGGTTTTACCCATAATTTCATTTCCTGCAGATTCATCAATGCTTAACTTTTGACATACTCTTTCAGAGTATCCAGCCCTAATATTGTCTGCTGGACTACCTGAAGAATCATCCTCATTTGCTAGATGCCAGTAATTTAACGTACTTACCAACATCTGAGGTGTGAAGTCTTTTACATACCCATCGTAAAAGGTGACTTCTGCTCCGTCATTATCGAAACAATCGGAGTTTCCACCGGAGGTCTTCATTACCATCTTCAATGAGTTATACAAGTCCCAATCTCCACTTGTTTTCTCAAAAGAGATGTGTGCCTCGAAAGGTAGGTTACCTGAATTGAATATATCTATATATTCCCAATCCGTTGTATATCCAGGATATCCATTTGTAATATTGTATGGTTTTCCTGCGGATTCATTTAAGGTTAGTGCAAGAGTTCCTGTAGCTACGGTATTTCCGGCCACACTTTCTTGATCACTAAAGAGTGCTACTGTTGAATTCACCACTAAAGCTCCTAAAGCGGCGATAATCATAGCACTAGCTAAGATCTGCTTCATATTTAATTTTTGTTTAAATTAAAAACTGAAGAAAAAACATCATTCCATATGTTTTTATTTATTATTAAAAATTTAAATATTTCATGGAGGGTCTGTGGGTCAGTAAAAAATGGCATGGTTAAAAAGCCATATCTATTTGTTTTGTTGCAGGGGAATTTTTAGCAAGGCTAATATTAGTACGTGATTTTCAACTACATTGTTCTACTAATATTTAGAGATGTCAATAGTTAGATATCATTGTTTAGCTAAGTTCTTTATCCATCCTAGCTCTTTTACGTTCTTTAGAGATATCCTCAGTGAGTTTGCTTCTTTGTTGGCTGTCAATAACTCCGTATTCTAATAATGTGTCAATAAATCTATGTGCTTTAGCAAAATCCTTGGAAGCTAAAATTTCTCCAAGAATTATTCTTGATGAATCAAAAAAAATGTCCACCCTTTTTATGTCCAGTAATACTTCTGCATCGTTATTATCCTTAACTTTGCATTCAACAAATCCATATCTTTCTGCTTCATCCATAAACATCCAGAGTGGGGTATAGTCTAATCTAGAAAGTCCTCTTTTTATTTTCTCTACAGTTTTATCTACAATCATAGAGCGCATAGTTTGCATAAGTTGCACTCTGACCTGTTCTGTTACAAGTATATCAGAGGCAAGTAACATTCCTGCAGTGTCAAAACCCGAATAGGTATCTTCTTTTGCAAAATATTGGTCAATAATTTTGGCAAAACTATCCAAAATACGTCCGCCTTGTAACTCTATTCCTAAAACACCTTCTTCATTTGCATTTTCTAGTGCAGCTTGAAACTGTGTTCCTAGAGAATTAAGTTCTACTTGGGATATTCTTCCAGTCTCTAGACTATTTATATATGAAGTTGCTTCTTGTCTTAATTCATCAATTCCAACGGGATCATATTGTTTAAAATCCGTATCGCCCATTTGTATATATTTAATATTTTAACAATATTAAGAAACGGAGAGGGCGGGATTCGAACCCGCGGTAGATTTTAAGGTCTACGACTCGTTAGCAGTGAGTTCCTTTCGGCCACTCAGGCACCTCTCCATACCCCCTGATTATATCGTATTAAGCATATTTTTTAAAACAAATGTTTAGTATATATATAACTATGGTTTTTAGGTAAAATATAGATATGTATATAGGAGCACATGTATCCTCCAGTGGGGGAATAGAAAATGCAATAAAGGAAGGGGATAAATATGGAATTAATGCCATACAAATGATGCCAACTGCACCAATGAGATGGGTAACTAAAAAGATCTCTGATGAGGATATTGAAAGGTTTGTATCTCAGATGGAAGGTAGTACTGTAAAGAAAATATTACTTCATGGTATATATTTAACAAATTTAGGGAGAGAGGATAAACAGTTGTTTCATTTGGGTAAAATGGGATTAGCGGTATATTTAGATTTTGCAAACAGGGCAACGGAGTTAATTAAGAAAAAAGATTTAGATGTAGAAATATTGGGAGTATGTTTTCATCCTGGTTCTCAAAAAGAACTCAACTATGAAGATACCCTTGAAAGAATCTCATATGGCATTGATTGGGTATTAGATGAGGTTGGTGGTAATCAAAAATTACTAATTGAAAGTACTGCAGGTACAGGTAACAACTTAGGAAGAAGTTTTACAGAACTAGTACAGATGAGAGAAGGTTCTAAGGGAAAAGAAAGAGTTGGGTATGTATTAGATACCCAACATACATATGCTGCAGGATATGATTGGGTAAATGATATTGATAGTGTAGTAGAAGAGATTGGGGAAACACTTACGTTTGATCTTGTTAAAGCTATTCATCTAAATGATTCACTAATGAATATGGGTTCTAACAAAGATAGACATGCAAATTTGGGAGATGGTAAGTTGGGCGCAGATACGGTAAGGGGAATATTGCATAGGGATGAATTTAAAAACATTCCATTCATATTAGAGACTCCTGCATTAAAGAGCTCTTCGACAATGACAGAAGAAATACAGAGATTAACGAAATTAGCAGAATGAATCTAAACGAAAATCAAAAACTTGCAGTAGCACACAAGAAAGGAGCTCTCCTAATTATCGCAGGTGCTGGTACTGGTAAAACTGCAGTACTTACTCAAAGAATACTTCATATAATTAACCAAGGGTGGGCTAAATCTAATGAGATATTAGCTTTAACATTCACAGATAAAGCTGCAGAGGAGATGTTAACTAGGGTTGATGAACATTTACCACTTTCTGCTGGTGAAGTATTCGTTTCTACTTTCCATTCTTTCTGTGATCGCATATTAAGGCAAGAAGGACAATATATTGGTTTAGATACAAACTACTCAATGATGTCCTCTGCGGAAAGTTACATATTCTTTAGGAGGAATATGTTTAATCTCTCCTTAAGCAAGTTTAGACCTCATGGTAATCCTACGAAATTCATAGATGATATCCTTAAACATTTTTCAAGATTACAAGATGAGGATGTATCTCCCTCTGACTATTTAGAATTTGCAAAATCTTTACCAAAAAGCGGTGCAGTAAACAAAGAGGAATATGAAGATATTTTAGAATTAGCAACGGTATATGATGAATATACAAAGCTTAAGATTGAAAATTCTAAGATTGATTTCGGAGATTTAATAATCTTGACGATAAGGTTGTTTAGAGAAAAACCTAATGTATTAAAGAGATACAAGGAGAGATTTAAATATGTATTAGTTGATGAATTCCAGGATACTAACTACACACAGAATGTCTTAGTAAATATACTCTGTGGTTTAGACCCCAAAAAAGACATGAAGAAGGTAGGGAAAATAAATCCCAACCTTACAGTTGTAGGTGATGATGATCAAGCTATATACAAATTTAGAGGGGCTGCAATATCCAATATCTTACAATTTAAACAGCTATATCCTAAAGCAAAAGAGGTCGTACTTACTGAAAACTACCGCTCGAAACAAGAGATATTGGATTCTTCATATGCTTTAATATCCCACAACAATCCTAACAGATTAGAGATAACGGAAAAAATAGAGAAGAAATTAATAGCTAGTGGTAATTTTGATAAAGATGATGATATTGTAAATTTGGTAGTTGCAGAAGATGAAGATAGCGAAGCAGAGTGGATAGGGAGGCAGATATTGGAATTAACTGGATATTCTGAAAATACTTTTGATGAGAGAGCGCAGAAATATGATAATGAGGGACAATCTAGTTTTGTAGAATTAGTACCTGACAGGAAGTACAGATTTCGAGATATTGCAATATTAGTTAGAGCTAATGCACATGCAGATATCATAATTAAAAACCTTAGATATTTAGGAATACCATACAAGGTTGGTGGTTCAAGGGGTTTGTATTTTAGAGATGAAATTAAATATTTAATATCTTTTCTTAAGGTTTTAGTAGATTACAAAGATGAGATATCTCTTTACAAATTACTTACTCTTTCAGTATGGAATATCTCTCCTAGAGAGTTTGTTGAGATCAATAGATTAGCAAGAGAGGAGAGGGTATCTGTTTTGGAAGAGATAGAGAATTTACTTGGTATTACATTAGGTGATGTTGAATCTGAAGATATTAATATTGAAAAGAGTAATATTTTAACTAAGATTCTTTCAGAAAGTGCTAGAGAAGGTCTTACTCTTTTACTTAAGATTGTTAACAAAAGTTTCAAAGATATTAAACAAGGTCGTAGTACTGGAGAAATTCTCTATGATTTTGTTAAAGAGAGTGGATATATAGATACTTTTTTAAATGAAGAGACTGAACAGGCTCAATTTAAAACTTCTAATATCTCAAAATTCTTCAATCTTTTACAGGAGTATGACAAGAACAATACAGATTCAAATATATATGAGTATGTGGATTACCTTAATTACAGTATAGATGTGGGAGATTCCCCTTTGGTAGATCAAATGGACCTTACAGAGGTGGATGCTGTAAACATATTAACTGTACACGGTTCTAAGGGTTTAGAGTTTCCAGTAGTGTTTTTAATAAACTTGGTATCAGACAGATTTCCATCTCAGAATAGGAGAGATACTATCCCAATACCTGATGGTTTGATAAAAGAAGCTCTAAGTGGATTGGATGAGAAAGAAGAACACTTGCAAGAGGAGAGGCGCCTTTTCTATGTTGGTGCGACTCGTGCAAAAGAGAAGTTGTATTTAACAGCCTCAAACTACTATGGTGGTGCTAAACGTAAGAAAAAGGGTAGTGTATTTTTACAAGAGATACTTGATAGAGATGTAAGTATGGATTTTGAAAGGCCATTAATATTAAAAAAAGATAGGGTCAAGGATATGTACGAAGAAGATGCGAAAGAGGAGATATTACCGGCTGATATAAAATTGGATTTGGGTAAAAAGGTCAGTTATTCTCAGATTAATGTATATCAGGATTGTCCTAAAAAATACGAATATTCATATGTTTTACAATTACCATCTAAACCAAGTTCTGCATTTTCATTCGGTATTACCGTACATAGCTCATTGAAAGATTTTTACAATCTTGTAAGAGTTTCTAAAGAAGGTTTAGGTATATCTCCTTTACCTACAGAGAAAGATTTAATTGCTTTTTTTGAAAAACACTGGATATCAATAGGTTACGAAAGTAAGGCACATGAAAAAAAGAGAAAGGAGAATGGTAAGGAAATGATGAGTAAGTTCTTTAAGAATCTTTACAATGAAGATCAGGTTCCATATCGGTTGGAAGAATCTTTTACAGTGAGTTTAAAGGATGGTACTTTTGTAGGGAAGATAGATAGGATGGATTTAATTCAAGTAATTGATGGAATAGCGCAAGTTGAGATATTGGATTACAAAACAGGTAAAGAGAAGAGTAGTGCTGATTTAAAGAAAGATCTTCAATTGCCTTTGTATTCAATATTTGCAGAGCAAAGTCTTGGTGTAAAGGTAGTTTCTGCTAAGTATGTATTTGTAGAGCATGGTTCACAGGTTGAAGTAGATATTTCCCAGAAGAGAAGGCAAGAGGCCCTAGAAAACATATATGAGGTTATTGAGGGTATAAAGAGGAGGGAGTTTGTAGCAATGCCTGATATGTTTAAATGTAAATATTGTGATTATAGACATATCTGTAAAGATGCAATTTTGTAAGCGGGTTTTCTATATACTAATTTTCTAGTATAATTGCGATTGAATATGATTAGTAAAATATACGCAAATTCTTTAAGTGAGGCTCTAAATGGTGTAAACGATCTTACAGAGTCTTCTGATGTTGGTGGTTTCATGGACTCCTTTATTTCTCTTGCAGTACCTTTATCTGTATTTGCAGTTTTTGCATTGTTAGCTTTTGCTGGATACAAATTAATGACTAGTCAGGGTGATCCTGATAAGCTTAAGGAAGGTAAAGAGGTTATTACTAATGCAATAATTGGTTTTCTCTTTATACTAATGTCTGTTGCTATTCTCTTACTATTAAGCGATTTATTTGGAATAAATATTAATGGATAAAAAGATAGATAAAAAAATAATACCATTGGGAGTAACTATCGGAGGGTATTCTTTTGAAGGACCTACTATTAGTAGTCAATTTGAATCTGTAGATGGTACTATCGACTTTGTAATATTTCTTTTAAATTCTTTAGTTGGTTTGTCTGCTTTAGTTGCAGTACTAATGATTGTTTATGCCGCATATGTCTTTATCACAGCAGGTGGTAATGCAGACAATATAAAAAAAGGTAGTGATACACTAACTGCTGCGGTTGTAGGTATGGCTATCGTTTTTTTGGCTAGAACTATCGTTGTATTTGTACTTCAAAACTTTGTTTCTTAAATTGTCAGACTAAATATATGTCTGAGAATATTACATTGGGGTGTTCATTCTCTCCTGAATATTGTGAACAGATAGGTATTGTTGATCCTCTTAAGAGTTTAAAATTCATATATTCAAAACTTCATATAAAGGATATTAGGTTCGGATTAAGATGGAATAGGGTAGATGATGGTAATGAGTTGTCACTTTCATATTACAAAAAATATTTGGATTACCTTCTTTCAAAGGAGATAAATGTTTGTTTGAATATTGGTCCTATTAAAGTTTTTAGATGGCCTGAAGATCATATCCCTTCATATCTCGATGACTATGCAACCTCGAATATTGATGAATACAGTGAGATATCTAAAAGATCTTTAATATATTTAGAGTCATTACTCGATCTTCTCAAGGAGGAGTATGGTAAGAAATTAGAGAAGGAAACATTTCAGATTGAGAATGAGGCATTTAATAGGTTTGGAGAATTAAAAGTTAAAATATCGCCTGAGCATGTATATTTAGCGATAAAGGTTTTAAATGAAAAATTCCCGAATAACAGGCTAATGATTAACAGTGCTGGAAGAACGAACTTAAGAGCAATTCTAAATGTTTTCGACCGTATACATGGGGAAGGAATGTATGATTACAAATCTCTAATATTGGGTATTAACTACTATTACAAACTACCCCATACTCAGCCATTTTTTAATGTAATAGATACTATGAAAATATCATACCCTTTTGATATGTCATTAAAGCAATTGCATAGGAGATGTCTTAAAGATGGTTTCCATATTGAAATATCGGAGGGTCAATTTGAGCCTTGGGGTTCTCAAAAGGATCCGGGCAATACCTTCAATGACTACAAATACCTTCTTGAAAAAAGTTCGGAGATATTGAATGTAAATCCGAAAGAAAAAGTTTTAAGACTTTGGGGGGTAGAGGAGTTCTCTCAGAAGTTTCTAAAAAAGGAAGAGAGCGATGAGCATTTAGGGATATTGAGATCAATAGCTAACAATCGCTCAATGGAATTAAATGCTTAAGGTGTTGCATTAAGCTTAAGGCTATAATATAATCAAGTGCTAAATATAAAATATTATATATACACAATGAAGACTTTAGCAAAGATATCAACAGGAGTAATTGCAACATATGCAGCATTTTCAGGTTTTGTAGCACAGGCTTTTGCAGTAAAAAGTGCAACTGATTGGCTTGGAGGTATTGAAGGTGTAGATTCTACATTGGATAACTGGATTATCACAATGCTTAACTGGGCAATTGGTATTGCAGCATTAGCAGCAGTTGTAATGTTAATCTTTGCAGGTTATAAATATATTTCTGCAAATGGTGATGAGGGTAAGGTTGAAGAAGCAACAAAGACATTAACATATGCAATTGTTGGTCTTGTAGTATGTTTCATTGCAGTAATGCTTGTACAATTTGTATTAGCAAATATTTTGAAGTAAGTATTAGATTTTAAACTGGGCCCCTTCGTGGGCCCTTTTTTTTCGAAAAGATATGATAATAGATTTAAGTAAAATATCTACAATTACACATACAGATTTCGCGGGTTTTGTATTAGAAGTAATCAATTGGGCTGTTAACTTTGCAGCTCTTTTTGCAGTAATCATGATAGTTATATCTGGTTTTAGGTATATTACCTCTATGGGTGATGATAAGAAAATTGGAAGTGCTACAAGGGGATTAATATACTCTCTTGTTGGTTTGATACTAGTATTTCTTGCTCCATCTGTTATACAATTTGTAATAGATAACTTTTTGGCAAAATAAATAGTGATAAATAATATCTTCCTTTTCCTTAATTCTTTCTTTGTATCCCCTGTTTATGCAGTACAGTCAACTATAGATTCTACAGCAGAACCTCCAAGGATAGATCAATTAGCACAACCCATTAGTAATATCTTTGATATGATTCTACCCATAGGTGCATTAATAGCTGTTGCTATGATGATATATGGTGGGTATATGTGGATTGTATCTGGTGGTGATCCTAGTAAGAAACAATTAGCTCAAGGAACTTTAACTTGGTCTCTTGTTGGTCTAGTATTTTTGTTCTTAATTAAAGCCATTCTTACGCTAATATTAGAAGCCGTTGGTGCATAGCTTGGTCTTTTTTAAGCAAATGGTATAATTTGCTTAATGTCCAAGATTAAAACTGTCCAACAATTTATCCTTACTCTCTCTCTAACTGTATTTTTCTCATTGTATCTACTTAATTCTGCATATCCTGTGTATTCTGGTACTGTAGAAGATTTAGAGAATGAGATTAACAAAAAAACAGAAGAATTAAACAAAAATAAAAGTACACTCTCCGAAATAGAGAAAAAGATAGCAGAGATTAGTGGGAGTAGTTATAGCCTTACCGAAAAGGTTAATCTTTTAAATGCTGAGATAGTTAAACTTCAAACCGCTATAGATGCTAAGGCTTTAGAAATAGATGAAAAACTTAAGTTAATACAAGAGAAAGAATCCCTTTTAAATTTGAAAAAGGAACTCTTTGATATGGTTTCTACTCAGTTATATATGGAATCTAGGCATGATAGTGGGCAATTACTTTTCTCATTTAGTAATTTAGAGAACCTTTTACAGAATCTTTTTGTAAAGAAGACTGCTATTTCAATCTTAAGAGAGGATATTGAAAAGATTAATGGAGAGTTTACATCTCTTAGCACTATGAAAGCCGATTTAGAACAGCAGAAGTTAGATCTAGATAGTCAGAAAAAAGATTTGGATGATTCATATGCATTAGTATTAGCAGAAAAGAATAAATTGCAGAAGGAGTTGAATGCTCAGTTAGCAACCAAAAAGAGTGTTACTAAAAAGATTAATGGGCTCTCTACAGAACTTTCAGATCTTCAGTATCAGTTAATTATCGCAAGGCAGGGAGGTACGCATGTGGATATTAACTCTGTTCCTGCTAGTGGTGATTACAATTCCACTTTGGCAGGTTTTAATGCAAATGCTCCTAGTGGTTCTTTCGCAGTATTTTCAATTGGTGCCTATACACACAGAAATGGTATGAGTCAGTGGGGTGCAAAAGCTAGAGCAGAAGCTGGTCAAAACTATCAGCAGATATTAAATGCTTACTATCCTGGAAGAACATTTAGAACAGGTACTGTTGTAATAGGTGGGGTAACTGAAGCCATTATGACCAATATCTCTACCACTACATATGGTACTTTAAGTTTTGAAGAAGATTACCTCCTAAGATTACAAGAGGTTCCAGAATCATGGCCAATGGAAGTTCTTAAGGCTCAAGCTATTGCTGCTAGAACATATGCAATTAACTATACTCAAAATGGTAGAAAAGCTATCTGTACAACTGAAAGCTGTCAGGTTGCAGGGCCATCACAAAAAACAGGCGCATGGAAAACTGCAGTGGAAGCAACAAGAGGTATGATACTTACTGATGGTGCAGGAGCACCTTTCTCTACTCAATATGCAGCTGTACATGGAGGTTGGGGTAATCAAATTGGTTGGGATACTTCGGATGGAACAGGTAATGGTGATTGGATGAGTAGGGCATGGGATAGGGTATCTAATGTCTCTTGGTTCTACAAGGCTTGGTATAGGCAAACATACAGTGAGAGTAGTTCTACATGTGGAAGAAATGCGTGGTTGTCTCAAACGGAAATGAGCGATATTGTAAATGCATATCAGGTTTGGGTTGCGAGTAACAGAACAGATTCTAGGATATCTCCAATATTTGATGCATGCCATTCGACTGGTAATCCGTATACTCATGCAGAATTAAGAGCAAAAGCTGCGAAATCCGTTACATCAATATCTGCAGTGTTTGTTTCTAGTAGCAATGGAACAACAAACACTGTTACTTTCTATACTAATGCTGGTACTATTGTTATGAGTGGAAATGATTTTAAAACAGTATTTAATCTTAGAGCTCCAGGTCATCTAAGAATTCCTCAGAGTGGGTTTGTTCATATAAATATACATAAGAAATAGCGACATATATTGTTAGAAAGATGTTCTTGTGGTATCCTTTTTGTATGAAAAAAGAAAAAAGATCAATACCTAAGAAATTTCAAAAAGCAAATAAATCATTCGTGGACAGGGTTTACAAAGAAGAAGAGGTAAACGCTAGTTCAAGTTTCTCTGCCTTCCCAAAGAAAATGTCCTTCTATGGTAAAGATTCTGATGAAGAGATTGTATTGATTGTTAGAAGACACTGGATAGCGTATGTGCCAGATGTATTAATAGTATTTTTTGTCCTTCTACTACCTTTCTTGTTAACACTCTTCTCAGGAGCATTCCCAATTTTAGGTACTAGAGTATTGTATATTGGGATGATGATCATGTCTGTTGGAATCGCATCATCTCTTTTACTAACGACCTTTCTTAAATGGTATTACACAATACATATTGTTACAGATCAAAGGATAGTGGTAATAAAAATGACTAACGCTTTGTATCATTCATACTCTGAAGCTCAATTAGAAAAGATAGAGGATATTACACATGAACACATTGGTTTTATTGGTACATTCTTTGATGTTGGTAATCTTTCAGTAGATACTGCTGGTCACGAAGTAGACTTCAAATTAAGTATGCTTCCAAGACCAAGAGAGATGCAAGATATTTTAAATGATCTGCTTGAAATGAAGCAGAAAGGAGAAATTTAATATGGAGAATATTTATGACAAGCTATTTACAAGTACATACCAGTTTAATATTAACCTAGGAGATGTATTGAAATTACCAATGATAGTTATCTTAATTGGTAACGTCTTGTATTCCTTTATGTTGGTATTAAAGATAAAAATATTAGCGGATACCATAGAGTCTGATTCTAACAGGAAGATTAAAAGTCTTGTATATATTAATATGCTCGTTTCTATAGTTGTTGGTATCCTCGCCACTTTTATAATTATATTAGGCTAAACAAATGTCTGTTACTGCCTCTCAATATATAAAAAACTCAAAGAAGGGTGATAGATTTACTGGAGTTTTCCACTACACAAGACCAGTTAGAAGTAAGCATGACAAAAATATTGAATTGTATGGATTACTAACGGTATCAAGTGAAGTAGAAATACCAGGTCAAAATATCGCCAAATTTGCATGGGATGGATTAATAGATGGCTTTGAATATTCAAAGGTTGATTCTACAAATGAAGCACTAAAGATTGCTCTTACAGAATCAACAATGAGAATTAAGAAACTCATTGCTAATGATAAAAACATTGCTGAATATGGAGTTGATGTAAATATCGTAGCTCTTGTCTCTATCGATAACAGCTTGTATGTAGGAAGTATCGGGGAGAGTGATATATATATTTACAAGAATGAAAGAATTGTAGATATATCTGAAATGCTTAACAAGAAAAAGGCTAAAACTGCAGCTCTTGTTGTAAGCGAAGGAGATGTTTTGTTTGCCTCAACGAAATCCTTTCTAAGTCGAGAGATGTCCAAATTACTAGGATTTAAAAACACTCAAGAATTAGTAGAATCCTTAGATGAGATAGCTGGCAACTTAAATTCATCGGAAGGCTTACTCTTCTTTGTTTCAGAAAATGAAGAGAATTTAAGAGAGGAGAGTGAGGTTATTGAAATTAAAGAAGAGGAAAAAGTAATACCTCATGTAGAAGCTCCTAAACCAGAAGTATTCACCAAGAGTAAATCTGATATTGATCTTCGTACATATATCTCTGCAATCTTAATAAAGGTTCCAATATTTTTTAAATGGGTTACTCCCGTTAAAGAATTTTTAGGTAAGTTTTTTAAAAACATTCTTAAACATATCGCCATATTCTTTAGGTCAAGAATATCTTCTTTAAAAGAAATCTTTGGGAAAAAAAGATGGTTTAAAAAGGTCTCGGCAAGAATATCTCAATCAGAGATCAATATTGGGAAAAGAAATGAGATAAAAGGGTTTAAGGTAGATGGTTACAAGACTAAAAACAAACAAATAGAGAGATTTAAAATAGCAGGTATTGTTGTAATATCTGTTGTTGTTCTTGTTGCTGGTATTAAATTTACCATGGATCAGAAAGAGGCTAGAGAGATTAGTAAGGAGGCTAACAATATCTTTGCTAAGGTAGAAGATTTCGTTAAAGAAGCAGAAGAGAAATCTAGAACAGACAAGACATCCGCAGAGACTTCTGTATTTAGAGCAAATGAAGAATTAAAAAAAGTTTCAAGCGAGTTAGGTGAGAAAGATCTTTTAAAGAAAAATGAATTAGAAGGAAAAGTCTTAGGTATACAAGATTCTTTGTACAAGAGAGTAGGGTTAACTGATTCTGATGGATCAATCGAGTCATATCTTGATACTAGGTTAGCTTTTGGTGAGAATTCAAATCCTAGAGACGTTGCAATGTATATGGATGATCGTGGGAATGAATATCTTTTAGTTGCTGACTCTGGAATGAAGGGGATATATATGGTTTCCTTGTATGACAAGAGTGTAAAAAGACTTCCTGACGAGAATTCTGTATTAAAAAAACCTGAATATCTATATATTGGTCAAAAAGGTTTGTATGTTCTAGATTCTGAAGTGGGAGTTGTAAGAGCGTCTTTTGATGAGAACGGATGGTTTACATCATTTACGGCATTAACTGGACTAGGAATAGAGAATATAGGGGCTGAGGATATTGCTGAATTTGCTGTATTAACAGATACTGATAATGTTTATGTATTAGATCGTAAAGAAGGCGTATTACTTAAATCTTCAAATTTTGGTTCTGGGTATGGTCTTTCATATGGATATATAAAAGATGAGAGCTTTGTGAATGCAAACGATGTTCTAGCAGATTTAAGTGTATATATTCTTACTTCTGGAGAAAATGGATTGCGTAGATATATCTACAGTTTTTCCGAGAGTAAGCAGATTCCTGCGGATTTAGAGGTTTTAGGTATGGATGGATCATTTAAAAATCTTGCATATGGATATACTCGTGGTGATTTAAATTTTGATCTGTTCCTTTTTGATTCTGAGGATATGAGGATATTAAGATTTGAGAAACCTATCGAATCTGGTACTGACATGAGACATCCTAATCAGGTATTACTCCTTAATCAATATGTGTATAGAGGGACAAGGGAGAATATATGGAAAGATGTAAACGATCTTGTTGTAGATAAAGGGGAGAAGAGTATGTATCTTTTAGATTCTTCAATTGTTTGGAAGATTCGTCTTTAGTGAAAGATGGTATAATCAGGAATGAAAATTGTTAACAAGAAAGCACATTTTAATTATGAGATTAATGAGAGATTAGAGGCTGGTATTGTACTTACTGGTGCAGAAGTTAAATCTATTAGGGATGGTAGATGTAATTTGGGAGATTCATTCGTAAAGATTATCAACAATGAGGTATGGTTAGTTAATGCGGATATACCTAAGTACAAGTATGATGGTTCTGAGGACTATGATTCTGCAAGGTCAAGAAAGCTTTTAATTAGTAGAGATGAAATCATATATCTTGAGAGTAAAATGAAACAAGGGAATATGACCTTAGTTCCTCTTAGCGTATATTCAAAAGGTGGTACTATTAAGGTTGAAGTAGGGGTTGCAAGGGGTAAGAAGAGGTATGAAAAGAAACTACTGGAGAAGGAAAGGACATTGGAGAAAGAACTTCTATTGGAAAAGAGAAAATATATGGTATAATTATTATAGGTTATGGTGGAAAATAAAGAATTACAAACAAGAGGTCCGAATGTAATAGAAGGAGTTCAAGTTCCTTCTTTTGAAGTTACTCCTGTAAATCCTCAAGAGAATAAAGATTTTTCTCCAAAGGTAGTTGATACACAAGCTAAGCAAATTGCTGAGGTACAAGGTCAACAACCAAGTATTACTTATCAGACTGAACAACCTTCAGTCGTCTCTTCCTCAAAAGTATTAAACAAAACTTTTGATGCTACAAAGGGTTCTGAATGGAAGAGTGCATTCGATCGTAAGGTCCCAGGTGCTGAGATTGTAGAATAACTCTCGATTAGATTTTCCAAGTATGATATCCTTTCATAGAGATATGTTTAAACTGTCTACTCTGCTATGAAATCATACATATTGTCTCAAATAGGACCAATGCCATCGGATAAAGAGGAAGAAGTAATAATTGCTGATCCTCGGGAGTATCCTAAAGATTCATATGATGAATTTAATAAAAATGGTATTGAAATACCTTGGTTAGTAATAATCATTGTTTTAGTTTTCTTAGGTTTAGGAGCTTTTGCTTTCTTTAAAGTAAGGAAAAAACTTCTAAAGAAGGATCGAAATGATAAAGCTAAAGAATGGGTAATATATGAGATAAGAGTACCAAGGGGAAATGAAACAGAAATAGGTGTTGCTGAAAAGATGTTCTCTAACTTGGTAGGTATGGGAGGAAAAGGTAAGGGTATTGCTGAGAACTTTACTGTTAGTAACAATGTAAGTTTCGAGATAATGGCACTGCCTGGCGAGATAAAGTTCTTTGTATATTGCCCTAAGAGACTGGCGGATCTTGTAGAGAAACAAATATTAGGTTCATATCAGGAGGCAGATGTTAAGAAGGTGGAGGATTACAATATATTCTCTGATGATTCAAAAGTTGCATTTACAAGGTTGGCATTAGATGAAGACAGTTATTGTCCAATTAAGGTCTTTGAAGATTTTACTGGAGATCCTTTAGCAAATATTCTTAGTACTTTAAGTAAGATGTCTGAAGGAGAGGGGGCAATGATTCAGATAGTTGTCTCTCCTAGTGAGAGTAAGTGGCAAAAGAATGGGTCTAGTTTTGTTAAGAAGGTCGAAAACAACAACTCTGATCCAGAGAAGAAGAAGATCAATGTAAGTCAGGAGAAGATACAGGGTATTAGTAAGAAGGTTTCAAAAAATGGCTTTACTACAGATATTAGGATTGTCACTACAGCGAATGATGAGGTTATTGCTAAGATGCATTTGGATAATATAGTTGGTGCTTTTGATCAATTTAGTAATCCAGGGATAAATAGGTTTAAGAAAGTACAGATAAAGGGGAAGGAAGAGGAGAAGGAGTTTATGTTTGATGTAATCTACAGAAGAACCTCTATAGATAAGGGGAGTATTTTAAATGTGGAGGAGTTAGCTACAATATTCCATTTGCCTAACAAAGATATAACTACACCAAATATCAATTGGTTGTTAGCAAGAGAAATACCTGCGGATAACAATATTAGTTCTGATATTAAATCTAAAGATACAATATGGGTAGGTAATAATGTATTTAGGGATAAGGTAAAAGCTATTTGTTTTGAAAGAGAAGATAGAAGAAGGCACTCATATATCTTAGGACAAACAGGTACTGGTAAATCATGGTTAATGACTAGAATGATCATACAGGATATATACAACGGAGATGGTGTGTGTTTTGTAGATCCCCACGGTCAAACTGCAGAAATGATTCTTGAGCGTATACCTCCAGAGAGAGTCGAAGACGTTATATATTTCAACGCAGCTGATTTCGAGAGACCCTTTGGTATTAATATAATGGAGTATTACAATGAGCAGCATAAGCATCAGATAGTTAATAGCTTCATTGCTTTACTTATCCGCCTCTTTGATCCTCACAATCAGGGATATGTTGGCCCTATGATGCAACAAGCGGTAAGAAACGCAATGCTTACTGCGATGAGTGTACCTGGTTCTACCTTAATAGAGGTTGTAAGAATACTTCAGGATGAAAAATGGGTTCAAGAGAAATGGTTACCAGTAATAAAAGATGAACTAGTAAGGAGATATTGGGTAGATCAAGTCGCCAAAACAGATCAAAAGACTAAATCTGAAAGTCTTGGATATTTCATATCTAAGTTTGATAAATTTACTACGAACTTAGCAATTAGGAATGTAATAGGGCAATCCCAATCGTCTTTTGATTTCAGAGATGTAATGGATAACAGAAAGATATTGATTGTTAATTTGGCAAAAGGACTACTTGGAGAGGAGAATATGTCTTTCTTGGGTTTACTACTTGTACAAAAGATGTTAGCTGCAGCATTAAGTAGAGAAGATATGCCTGAGGAGAAAAGAAATGACTTTTTCTTCTATGCGGATGAGTTCCAAAATTTTGCTACTGATGAATTCACATCAATACTTTCTGAAGCTAGAAAGTATAGACTTAATCTTACAATTGCACATCAGTATATTGGTCAATTGCCTGAAAATATTAAAGGTGCAGTATTTGGTAATGTAGGTTCCCTCTTTATCGCAAGGTGTGGTACTGAAGATGGTCAATTCTTAGAGCCTCAGTTTGAGTCATATGTAAAAGCTACTGATTTGATTAATCAAGGTTTAGGTCATTACTACGTTAAGATGTTAAATAGGGGCTCATATCCAAGTCCTTTCTCACTTGATACTAGGTATGGTCCTAAATTCCCTGAGAGTGGATTTGATATGAAGACTAATCCTGAGGTTGTTCGTATCATCAAACAGATGTCTAGATTGAAATATGGAAGGGATGTAAATATTGTAAATCTTGATATAAATAGGAGGTCGGACTTAGATAAAAAGGAAGAGCCTAAACCTGCTTCTTCTTCTGGTTTTCCTCCTATCAATTTTTAGAAGGTACTGCACAAATCTTTTAGTTTCTGGTAAAATCGCATGTACTAGCTTATGGGAGTATAGCTCAGTTGGTTAGAGCGCGGTTCTTATAAAGCCGTGGTCGATGGTTCGATTCCATCTACTCCCATTTCATTTCAAAATTCTCCGATATCCTTTCCCTGACTACTTTCTTGTATGGAGATGAAGATGCAAGAAGAATGTTAGAAGTTGCTCTTTTAGGTTGTCCTTTTCAAGAAATATTTTTAGAATATGAATATCTAATTAGGGGGGAGGATGGGAATGATATTCGAGTTGAGAAAGGGGAGTAGTGTTTGTATTCTCTTTGTATTGCAACGTTTATTTGTTGATTTGTCCTATAGAATTCTGTAGAATGGTGTCAATAAAATAGTATTTCTATAATATATGGCAGTATCAATTCCCCCGATATCTGAATTGATCAAAGACCCTTTATCCGCGAGGATTTGGCTTCTTCGTTATCTTACATCTGATGATGTTTCTCCAAAAGTATGTAGAGAGTTACTTCTAGCTGCCGGATATACGAAAGCTGCATTGGGATTAAATATGAGAGAAGTTGGTAGTAAGTTTTATTTTGCAATAGATGTTGTAGAAGATGGAAGAGTGGTGGAATATCATTCTACCCACTATTTAGATAATCTAGTTAGATACTCAAAACCAGATTATGAATTTCCAGAAGAGGATGAGTTAAGGATATCTGTTCTTAATGACCTTCTATTGGTAGATGAGAACAGAGAATCTGAAAAATTCAGAAATATTAAACGTTGGGAATTCTCTTGGAGGGAAGGAGTGATAAAATTTTTCGTTCAACCAGATACAACCGATACAAAATCAATACCAGGTTGGTATACTGGTAAAGAAGTAGATAAATGGTTAATGGATACTCCAGAGAGTCCTGTATACGATGAGGATCATGAAAGAGAAAATACCGATTCTTTTCCAATGAGTAGAGAAGAGTTTACAAAAGGAATAACAGAATTAATATATGAGAATGTATCACCAGAAGAGGAAGTTGAAAGGAGAAGATTAATAGAGATTGCATTGTTAAATTGTACTCATCCTGGAGACCACTATCAATACTCTCAAGAGTACAAAAGAATATACTCAGAACTATCTATATGTTCCCCCATTGATGAATTAGCAATGAATCCCCAGAAGGCAAAGGAACTTTTATATCTCTATTTGGATGAAGGTGAACCTACTAATTCTGAAGGACAAAGAGTAGTAAGGGTCCAGAGGATAAGGGAGTTTCTAATAGCATGTGGATATACAGAGGCAGGTCTAGGACTTAATATCTTTGGATATTCGGAGATACTTGAAGATAGTGAAGAGAATATTGCACGAAAAAAAAGAGAAGGAGCTGGAGAGGATGAAGAGGAGGAGGGGTTGATTGTTTTTATTTGCGAAAAGGAGGATATGGATGGGGTAGTGGAAATTAAACAAAAAGCATATCGTGCGATTCCATTTATTAAAGAATTATTAGCAAATACAGCTCCTGATGAAGAATTCCTAAATGAAGCCGATAGTTTAAGAGAAATGGCTATTGAGCAAATATCTAGGAATAAGCCTCCGAAAATAAAGGATATTAATAATCGTCAATCATATTTAACTGGCGAATGGTATTATTCTGGTTTTGATGGGAATTTTAGATTCTATATTTTTCCTTCGTATGCTATGAGAAATGCAAAAACAATTATAAGAGATGGATGGTATACCGATAAGGAAGTAAGATCTTTCGTTGAAGGAAATAATGAAAGTATAATTTTAGAGGAGAACTCATCTAAAGAGGAGAGAATTGGTGATAATAGGCCATATTATGATATATCTCGAGAGAGACTTGAGGGGTTGGCTTTGGAGATAAGAGAAAATGGTTTTAATAATAATAAAGAACTTCTTAGACGTATGAGGATAGCCCTTTTGGATTGTCCTTTTGAAGATCAATACGGAGAATTCTGTCCTTTAATAGAGGGTAACGAAACTTCAAAGTTAGAGAAAGAATAGTATTAAAATAGATATATAATCAATATGGAAAGAAAATGGGAACAAGGAAAGTTAGGATTTTTAGACTACGAGGACCCAGATCCAAGAAAAGCCAGAATGTGCATGCTGTCCTCTGGACATACTGAAGCTGCATTGGGGTTTGGCACTTACCAAAAGATGGAAATTTTTACTTTTGTATCTCAAGAGAATCCATATTTTTTAGATCCTGACTTCTACACAAGAAAAGGATTATTTAAATATATTGCAGAGAATTATCCACCAGATATTTCAGAAGGAACGGATCCCTTAAGAGATTATGTCCTTGAAGAGATTCGCAGGTTTCAAGAGTTGAAAGAAATTTTAAGAGTGCATGCCTCGAATATATCCCCAGAAGTATGGTCATTTGATGTATATACAGGTCAAGTACGTTTTCCTTTAGAGCCAAACCATCCTAGAAATCAGAAGGACAAACTTGAAATTGGTTTTTATACAGTCGATGAAATGATAATGTTGCTAAAAAGAGATCCTAAATGTCCGATATTTAGTAACAATCACAAAAAGAGAGAACTTATGAAAGGATCTCAAGTAAAGAGATATCATAGAGATGGTTTGGAAAGATTAGCGAAAAATATAGATGAGGGATTTAACGAGAGATTGTTAAGAATGGCTTTAATGGTATGTAGATATCCAGATCTAGTAGAGGAGTATAGGGGATATCTACCTAGGAGGTCTCAGTATTAAAGATCATTTAGACTTTCTTCTGTAACACCCATATCCTCTGAAATATTGAGAGCTTCATAGAGACCCAAAGGTCTTGAGTTTAGGCTTTCAGCTATAGAAGAGAGACAATTCCTTCTATTATCAGACTTTGTAGCTGTTAAGAATGAAAATACTGAAATATTAGAATCTCCTTGGAAAAATCTTGCAGTATCATTTCGTAGAATTTCGTCACCAAAACTTTCATAATTTGTTATTTCTGGATTTTCTAATTCGTAATCCCTTACAGCAATAATATTACCAAGATGTATTAATCTAAAGTGGGGAGGGATAGCTTCGAATGTATGTT
>CAYOME010000007.1:12343-33714 GCA_964405015.1 uncultured Candidatus Saccharibacteria bacterium | reverse complement strand
TGAAGGAAAATACGTTTTAATCATGATAGATTACAAAATCTAACCTCCCATCCCCTCTCTCTCTAATAGGGGGGAAGAATAAATATGATTCAAACTTGGTCTAAAGAATTTTGCAAATTTTGCAATGGTACTGGTATTCAAATTAACAAAGATGGTTTACGGGTGAAATGCCCAGAATGTAATGGATCGGGGCAACGCAATGTAAGCAACTACGATAATTTGCCGCCAGGGGTATATTGCAATGGTAATACTTCCCCCCTCTCTCTAATAGGGGGTAATAAAAAATATGAAAAAAGAAGAAAAATTTGAAGAAGCAATAGAGTTGTTGGAAAGTGCGGCTTATAATGTCGAGAATATGAAGCGGTGCGGAGTTCCATTGCACAGTTTGGTGAAAGAACAAATAGAAAATGCAATTAAGTATTTAAAAGATGAAGAAGCCACTGTGATGTGATGGGGAAATAAGGCTGGTGCTTGCTGACTGTCGGACGGGAGTAAGGACCCTTATTATGGAAAGCAAGTTAAATGAGTTGAAGCCGACTATAAATAACTCAGCCAGCCAGACCCCCCTCTCTCTCTAATAGGGGGGAAAGATAAAATAAATAAAATAAAAAAATATGTATATAAAAATAAAAATTGAAATGTTTGACGAGCAAATAGATCAGGCTGGTTATGTAAAAGAAATTAACAAGTTTGATATTTACGAACAAAGGTTTGTTGAGGAAGAAGTCAATATTCATAAATTAATTAAAGAATTAAATGATTTTCAAGCGTCGTAACTGTAAAATCTGCTCAAAGCCCGCAATGCAAAATAGAGCTGTATGTTATGCCTGTGATCGGGAAGCAAAGAGAAAAAAGCGGGAAGATAAACTGGCTAAGCAAGCAGTAAGTAAGGCTAAGAAGAAAGCCCGGCACGAGCAGAGCGAGAGTTATCGGAAAGTATTGTTTAAGAAGGCGTGGAAGCTATGGAGCGAGTATGTGCGGTGCGTATCCCGCCCGGAGGTTGAAACAGTTTACTGCTTTACTTGTTCCAGGCCAATGAATCCCAAAGAAGCTCACGCTGGGCATTTCCACCACAATAAACTGGATTTTGACTGGAGGAATGTTCACCCGCAATGTCCCGGGTGCAACACTTACAAGCACGGCAATTTGGCGATTTACGCCGAAAGACTAGTCGAGGAGGGTATCGACCTCAAACAATTACGCCGAGACGCTGAAATTAAAGGTAACACTTACAGTATTGCGGAGCTTAAAGAAATTATCGCTAAATTTTCTTAAACAGTAAAAAATAAATAGCTGGTATCGGGGAGGGGAAGAACTGTTGTGGATATCGCCTTCTTCTCCTCTGCCCAATGCCAGCTCTTTCCCCTACAAGATAGAAACCGGGGGGTGAGGCGGACTGTGAGCCGCTGGAGGCGAGGTATTACAGTGACCGTGAATCTTGAACTGCCTGATGTAGGGAATTTGAGTTCACCAACCAACCCTAACAATAATGCCTGCCAGTCAAACCTGGCCGCCCCCCGCTCTCTGTTTTGTAGGATATTAAATAAAAAAATATGGATGACGAACAAATTTTACAACGAGGAGGCACAGAAGAAGATATTATTAAATATGCTGAAAGCAACGGGGCAGATTTAACCAAGGAAGATTTTATGCCCAACCCAACCAACAATGAGGAGTGGAGAGAGGAATACAAAAAATTAATAGATGAGTGTTGGAATAAATACGGCGAAGGGTGTGAGATTTACAGTTTTGATTTTTTTGTGGATATTGAATCCTTCATTGCCGCCCAAATCAAAGCCGCCGAGAAGCGGGGTAAGCGGGAGGGGTTGGAGGAAGCGTGGGATATATTAAGGTCAGGATTATCCTACGAAGGGATAGGCGACAAAATTAAACTAGCCCTAAAAAAACTAAACCAATGAACCAAATTATTCACGCTTTTACCACGCCATATTGTCAAATGACGATGGTTGATAGTTTAACTATTTTAGGAGTTTTTCTCTTAGTTGGAGGATTGTTTTTAATAGTTTTTGGAAAATATTTAAACTAAACCAATGACAATATCCGAAGCAATAACTAAAGCGGTGGAGGGAGGGTATTTAAAAGACAAAATAGATGAACGTGGTTGGGAGTGGGAAGATTTTATACCAGAAAATCCGCATATTAAATACGGGACTCCAATGGAACGCAAATATAATGTCTTTCTTGACCCCCAATTTTGGAAGTGTTTAGGCAAGACAATGGGGTGGGGAAATAATTTATGGATTGGAGAAATGAGAAAAGTTGATGGTAATTTCCAAGTTGAAACTCATAAATGGGAATTAACAATGTGGGAATATCAATGGCATCGTTTTATTGACCACCTATCTGAAGGCGGTACTCCCGAATCATTTTTTAAGGAACTAAAATAACCCCCGTAAAGTGCTTTATTTATAAAAAGCACCCGACGGGTAATTACTATGTCAAACCAAAAACTAAGTAAGTGTTGCCATCAACCTGCGGTATTCACCAAATACCATAAAGATTATCCTTTAGGCGAATATTTTTGCAGCGGGGTAAACGGTTGTGGTAACTGGTGCGAATTGGAAGAACCAACCCAAGGAGAGGAGTTTGACTGGGAGGAATTAGGCAAAAAGTTATTGGATTTGGAAATTAAGATTAACCCGACCAATAAATTTGACGCTGAAACGCTGAAAGAAAAAAGGAGTATCATTTTATTGGTTTGGCACGATTTTCTTTTTGAGCCGATTCTTGCCTTCATCAAAGACCACTGTGTTCCCCGCCAGAGTTATCTTTATGCAAAAGATAATCTGAATATGTCAATGAAATCTTGGGAAGAAACCGAATCCAAGCTCGCCGCCGCCAACCAAGAGATAGCGTTGTTGCGGGGGAAACTGGAGGCGGTGATGGCTTTGCTCAAACAAATTGACAAAGAAAAATGGGACGATGCCATTCATTGTACCTGTCTAGGCTATGCCATTGACCGTGTAGAAAAGGAAATCCTAACCCCCTCCCCAAAGGAGGAAAAGAAATGAACAAATCAGATGTAATATTTATATTCATTCTTGCGATGATCGGGGTTATTTCCGGCATTGTTCAATCGTGGATAGCTAATCTTTAACCTCTCCTGTCAAAGAATGGGTGGGAGAGAATGTGAAAACCGAAACGGTGAATATGGAAAGATGGGATGACAAAAGTTTTGTTTTCGGAGAAGAAACAAATCATACCAAAGATTCTATCCGTTCCCGTGCCAAACAAGGGGGAATGGAAATATAAAAACTATGACCTACGAAGAACTAATCCCCCAAGTCAACGCCAGAGTATTTAGAAAAAAAGACGACCATACTAAAATCGTGGTCGTCCCGCAAGAGATCATAGAGTATATCGTCGAGGAATATTTAAAAATAAATGGCCTGGAATGACCCAAAGCCTAAAAGTGAAGTAGAGGAACAGTTGGAGTGGCCGGAAGATGCGATAATGTATGTTTTGGTACTAATTATGGTGTTAATCTTATTTAACAAATGACCATGCCCGAAGATGCTTTTACCAAGATACAAACAGTCGAATTACATACCAGAGAGGACGTGGAGCTTTGGAGATGGATCGAAAAACAAAAGGAGAAGTGGCGTCGGGTATCCAAGGTCCGCCGCGCGGAGGTCAGGTTGGATATTGATTCCGGCGGTATAGTGAAGTTTAAATACTACGGCGAATTGCCGGAATAAAGTATTGTTGATAGCAATAATCTGTGGTATAATGTAAGTGTTGGCGAGTACAATCTATACGTTTTCCCTATCCCATAACAAGGACGGGCCATTACCGGAAACAATCCGGAGAAGGCCCGTTTTTTTTATTTACAAAAATGGACAAAAAAGATTACTACGCGGAATTAAAAAAAGATATTGACCAGAGATTTTCTAAACTTGTCGGCAAGGGATTTGATCGTTTCCTGGCATTGTCCGACGAAATTAAGAAAGATATTCGTGAGCTGCAAGTAAAACTGGCCGAAATTGAGAAGCGTGAGAAAGAAGCTATTGAGGAAGAAAATAAAAAAAATGAGCAAGAACCAAAAACAACCGAAGAACCCGCCAAGTAATGTGACGAATACCGTGGGGATGGATATTGAGATTGTTTATGTTTTGGAGGAGGAATAATTTTTATTTGATGAATGGCAGAGACAAAAGAAAAATTGAATTTGAAGCAGGAAAAATTTTGCCGACTCTACGCAACCGATAGAGAATTTTTTGGTAATGGGGTGGAAACTTATATTGAGGTTTACAAACCGGAAAGAAAAGGAAACTGGTATAAAACGGCATGTGCGGCGGCGTCAAGGCTGTTAAGTAATGTTAAGATTTGCAATCGGATCAATGAATTGTTAAGTGATGAAGGTTTGAACGATCAGTTTGTCGATAAGCAATTATTGTTTCTTATTACCCAGCATGATGATAAGGGCGCAAAGACGAAAGCGATTAGCGAATATAACAAACTAAAAAAGAGAATTGAGTCAAAAATGGAATTGATATTACCTCAACCAATTTTACAAAATGTACTCCGTAACGACAGCAACACGCCGAGTGGCGCAATTAACTAAAAAGATACGCGCGGTCCAGGGCGGGACTTCGGCCAGCAAGACCGTTTCAATCCTTTTATGGCTGACTAACAAGGCCCAGAGTGACAAAACGCCGACCCTTACCAGTGTAGTTTCCGAAAGTTTGCCTCATTTAAAGCGTGGGGCGATGAGGGATTTTTTAATGATTTTGCAGGAGCATAAATATTTTAAAGATTCGCGCTGGAATAAATCGGATTTTACCTATGAGTTTGAAACCGGCAGTAAAATAGAGTTTTTTTCAGTAGATCAGCCGGACAAATTGAGAGGCGCGCGGCGTGACAGATTGTTTATTAACGAGGCTAATAACATTCCCCTGGACGCTTTCGACCAATTGGAAGTCAGAACGAAAGAATTTGTTTATTTGGACTGGAATCCGACAAATGAATTTTGGTTTTATACCGATATTTTAGGGAAACGAGATGATGTCGATTATATAACCCTTACTTACAAAGACAACGAGGCGTTGAGCCGGGAGATCATTGATTCGATTGAACAACGCAAGGGCCGCACCGGATGGTGGAAAGTTTACGGAGAAGGACAGTTGGGCGAGGTCGAGGGCAAGATATATCGCGATTGGGCCATAATTGACGCCGTACCGCATGAAGCAAGGTTGGAGAGATACGGGATGGACTTTGGCTATTCCAACGATCCTACGGCGATTGTGGCGATTTATTACTATAACGGCGGGTATGTTCTTGATGAGATTGCCTACCAGAAAGAGTTAAGCAATAAGCAGATCGCCGATATTTTTAACAATCAACCGAAAGTTTTAGTGATCGCCGACAGCGCGGAACCGAAAAGCATTGATGAGATCGGAAGTTACGGGATAACTATTGTCGGGTCGGTTAAGGGTGCGGACAGCGTGAGGAACAATATTAATGTCGTACAAGATCAGCGCATATCGGTTACAAAACGAAGCGTCAATATTATCCGGGAATATCGGAATTATCTTTGGAAAACCGACAAGAACGGGAAAATATTGAATGTTCCCGAAGACCAATTTAAGCACAGCATGGACGCGATTGCTTACGGGATGTCGTCGATTGTGCCGATCAAAAGAGTAATTGAGTTCAACCAAAACATTAAGCAGATGGCGCAACAACAGCAACCATCCGATCCGTTTAATCCTTTTTTTTCAATTTAAACTATGGAACCACAAAGCAAATTGCAAGAGGAAGATAAAACAAAGTCATACGACTTGCCTATTTATTCCCCGGAGGAAGAAATGTATTTGCGCAATCTCCAAACCCGTTTAGTCTATGCCCGCGATCAGCGCAACCAACCGCGCATTGAATGGGACGGGATGGACTATGTAACCCAGCACGATGCCAACGAGAAGTGGGCGATGACCTATATCAAGCCCAAAAAGACCAATTACGAGATCAATTACCAGTCGGGCACAGCAAGACAAAAGATGATGGCGTTGGTTGCCTCTTTACTTGGACTTAATCTCAAAGCTGATATTCTGGCGTTTGACGAAAATGATATACCGGTGGTTAAACTTGGCACGGCGATTGAAGATATTATCGACAAGACCGAGGAACTGGACAACGACGAGGAAAAGCAAATGCTTCGCTGGTACGAAATGATGAAACAGGGTGATGTTTTTGTTGAGGACGTGTGGGATGAGCAGGAATATATCAATAAGATCGCTTCCCGGCCTTTTAATGGGAAATTCCACGATAAATACTGGAAAATCAAGACCGAGAAATCTAACGGCCGCCCGGTACGTAATATTATTAACGGTTTGGGCGTGTTTTTGGGTGACATTAACCAGTATTTCTTTGAAAAACAACCCTATCGCTTTACGGTTACGGCGATGAGCTACGGCGAGGTCGAAGCGATCTATGGCCAACTGGAAAATTGGAAGTTTGTGCCAAAGCAGCGACGGTATTTTGACCAAACAAGCACCGAGGGGATTATCCGCGGTGCGTTTACGTTGACTGATCCGCCGGACGGACAGGTTGAGATCATCAAGTATGTCGATGTTCCCAACCAAGAATACCAGGTATTGCTTAATGGAATCCCGATGTTGCCGATTGGCGCACCGATCCCGTGGGGTTGCGAGGACAATATGGTGCAACAGCACTTTGAACCGATCAGGTTGGATTTTGCCTATGGCAATTCTTTTATCCGGCGCATTAAAAACAAAGTGGGTTTGAGCGATGAGATGGTCAAACTGATGTTGCTCAAGACTTGGAAGTCGTTTATGCCCGCCTTGATTAATAATTCCGGCCAGGTATTGCCGGCCAATGTGCAGATGCCGGGAGTTATCACGACCGGAGTACCCGCAAACACCGTAGCCCCGTTGTTACCCCAGGATGTGCAAGGCGTGAACAATAGCGAATTTGCGATGTATCAGGAGGTTACGAACGCAATCGACAAAGACACCGTAAGCCAAACATTCGGAGGTATGCGCGAGCAAGGTTCTACTACCGCCACGCAGATCGTGGAATTGCAACGCCAAGCCAAGGTGATGTTGGGTAATTTGCTTTTATCGGTGACTTTACTGGAAAAGAAACTGGCCAATTTGCGCCGGGATATAATCGTCAAGAACTGGTTTGATCCGGTGGATAAAGTATTGAACCAGGCGCGGCAGATGTTGATCGACAAATACCGCATCACTTCCCGTAACCGGATGATTGAAGGCAAGGGACAGGGTGTGCGCTTCGTTGTCCCGACCAAGGAACAACTTACCAGCGAGCAATTACTGGCCGAAGAAGAACAAAAATCGCAGGAAATGGGGATGCCGATCCAGATAATTGCGATCAACCCAGACTTTATCAAGCAAGCCAAATTGATCTGGTATGCGGTAGTAACTCCCAAGGAGAAGAAATCGAGCGAATTAAGTAAGATGATGTTCAGCGAAATGATTAACCAAGCGGCGGGGTTGGGGCTACAGCTTAATCCGGCTTATACGCAGGAAGAATTTGCGGCGGTGTGGGATAAAGACCCAAGCAAACTGTTTATTCCGCAACAGCAACAGCCGCAACAGGCGGTGGTTCCGGGGCAAGCGATGCCAGGGGGAGTTCAGAAGCCGACTGTGGGGCAACTTTCTAAATTACCGAGCAATAATACTTAATTATTATGGTTGATTATCAAAAAAAATTAGATAGGTATTTGGAAAAACATAAAAGCGAGAAAGGCTTGAAACACAAGAAAAAGGTGCGTGAATTAAGAAAAATTATCAACCGGGCTAATCCTCAACTATGACGAAAAAAACGCTCTCCGAGGCGCGTAGCGCCAACCAAAACGCCCTAAATTGGCTAAATGCCCAAGATTTTGCACTTTTACCAGATAATTTGAGCCAGGCCGAACAATCCCAACGCGCCAAGGCCGCCGAGATGTTTTGGAAAATCTACTTCGAGCCGGTGTTGAAACGATTGACCGCCGAACAGATTGGCAAAAATTTGCCGGTAATGGAAACCGCCGAACAGCTTTTGTGGCTCCGGGGGATGATTAACTTTTCGGACATTATTAAGGATTGGTTCGTTTTGCAGGTGGCGCAATCGCAACAGAAGGAGCAGGATTTTAATTTAGAAAATTAAATTGGTCGTCCGCTAGTCCGGCGTAAAGGACTGTAAACCAATTAAAAAAATGATTATCAAAAATGAATCGGGTGAAGATGTAGAGGTCTTTACCCCGGAAGAAATTGCACAACAAAACGAGGAAAAGGATCGCGCGTTAGCCGAATTACAAAAAGCCAAAGAGGATTTGGAGATCGACAAGCAAGCGCTTGAAGCTAAAATGCAGAATTACGAGGGCAAGGACTATAACTTTTCCAATTTGCGTAAGCAGAAAGAGGAAAAGGAAAAAGAGGCCGAAGAACTTAAAAAGCGTATTGCCGAAGTGGAAAGTGGAATGGCAAGTAAACTAAGTGAGATCGAGCAGGGACGGATCAACGACATTAAAAATAACTCAATCGGTGTCTTTGCCGGCGATGATGAAAAACTAAAAGAGAAAATAGACTTCTACTACAAGAAATTTGCCGGGGAAGCCAAAACTCCGCAGGAGATCAACGAGCGCGTTAATGAAGCATATTTGTTGGCCACAGGAGGCAATCATAATGCGATGCGTGGTTCGATCATCTCAAGCGCGGGAGGGTCGGTGTCGTACTTCGAAGGCAAGAAGCAGGAAAAACTGCAAAGTCCCGAAGCGATTGAGGTTGCTGCTAAAATGGGAATTTCGCAAGAAACTCTTAAAAAATCGGGATTAATCTAAAAAAAATCTATGGCAAAACAAGAAACCAAAGCAGAAGAAACAAAACAGGAAGCCCCGGCGATTGATTTGGCCGCAATCCAAGAGCAAATGAGGCAGATGATGACCAAGATCGGCACGTTGCAACAGCAAAACTCGATGCTCATTAAGATCGCGGACAAAAAGCAACTGGCCAATTTTCTGGCTCATAGCCAACAGAACAAAGAAACTTTTGTGAAACTTGGAAGCTATACGATGACCGATAAAGACGGCAAGCCTTACGAGAATGTGATTGTTTCGATGAAAAAGGTGGTTGACCAGGTATGGAAAGACGAAAACAATCGTTGGCGCGAGAATCAGCAGATCGAGATTTCTTTTGCGGACGGCACAAAAAAGGTGGATACGCTTTATAACTATATCCATACCGTTCATTCCGCGATCAAAGCTAAAGTTACCGCCAAGACCATTGACGAAGCGACCGGGGCCACGATGTTGACCGTGGAAAGAGAGGATAACGCGGCCAAGATAGTGGTTGATTCCGATTACGTTAATCTCTAACACTATGACATTAAAACAATTAAACGAACTTACTGGGAAGTTTTTAGCCAACAAGCAAATAAAGCTGGTTTGCGTGAGCGATAAAAAGACGGTTTTGGGCAACGAATTGCTTAAAGTTGAGTATGAGGGCGGGGGAAGCGATCTATTGCCTACGGCCATTGTGGAGAGGATGGCAACACAGGAAATCCAAAACGATCTGACCAAATACCAAGCGGATTATTGTTTGCCGGTTATTGAACAGATCACGACCATTTTACTTGAAAACGGCGTGAAGATGTTTGATGTGGGCTATATCCTGCAAACCGTTGACAATTCGTTATCGGTACGTTATTCGGAAGCCGTGGACAAGTTGTTCGGAAATAAGGGATCAATGGCGCGGACGATTATTGATGTCGATGAAGTTTTGAAAAATTGCACGGACAACGAAAAAGTGGTATAATAATAGAATAATTGCTCTTAGATAGGGGTGGCAAACAGGTTGCCCCTCCGAATGTAAGCACAATTTCCGCGTACGAGCGTTATCGTACATCCTATTTTCGGGAGAAAACCCGTCATCAACGTAATAGGCACAAGCACTTGTTTGTGTTTTTTTGTTTTATCTAACTAATTTCAAATTTATGGCATTTATTAAGAAATCTGGGAAAACCAAGATTATGTATTTCCCGATCGCGGCTTCGGTTGCTATCGGCAAAGGTGCAGCGGTGGCGTTGTCCAGCGGTACGATTATCGCGGCTCTTAACAATTCCGCGACCTATGACTGCGTGGGCGTACTCGTAAAAGCGAGAGCGACCACGGATGCGGACTATGCTGTTGCCAAAATGGTGGCGGTGGAAGTCCCCGTTGAGAAGTATGTTGAGTGGGAAGTCGATGTCAATTCTACTTTGGCGACGACCGATGTGGGTCTGTATTTGGACTTTACTACTAATGATACCGGGCTATCGGTTGACCACGGTGTAAGCACTTTGGACCATTTCTTTGTGACCAAGTTCATTTCGACCACGAAGGCGGTCGGTATCTTGAACATCGGTCCGGATTCCCACACGAAAGCCTAAGTGAATTTAAGTATCTCTAATTATTAACACTTGCGTTTGATAACTCCCCAAAATAAACAATCATTCGGGGCAAACGGAGTAAAACAATGGCAGAATTATCTACTTTGAGCCTATCGGATTTTACCAAACTGGCTCAAGTCAAATTTCAAGAAGGTATGGACAGTGTGCCGCGGACGCTGATAAACAGCGGCATGGTGAAAAATGTCCCGATTGATAACAATTCGGGCGACACCAGGGAATTTTCCGAAATCGACGCCAATGAGTTCTTGACCGAAAAGGGCGAGGGCGACCAGGCGGCTCGCGGCAAGGTGCAACAGGGCTACTCGACCACGATGAGAGCCAAGCGTATGGCCGAAAACATCGGGATCACCTACGAGATGAAGACCCGGAATAAATACCCGGAGGTCATCAACGCTTTGGTGGGCGGCGGCGAGAAGGGGTACAAGACTATCGAGCGCGATTTGGCTCATCGCTTGACCTTTGCTTCGGCAACGACATACACCGACGCGGCGGGTAACACCGTGGACATCGCTTGCGGTGATGCCTTAGCTTTGGCCAGCGCGGTTCACAAGTTGCGCGGGACTACCAGCACTTTCCGCAATCGCGTGGCCAACGATCCGTTGATAAGCAAGGGCGCGATCGAAGCCATCGAACGGTTGGTGGTTGAACAGACCCTCAACCAGTTCGGAGAAGTGAAGACTGCGACGTTTGACATTCTGTTTACCAGCACCGATCCGAACACCTGCAATACCGTTGAGGAATACTTGAAGTCAACCTCGGATGTTACCGGTGCCAATTCCGGCGTGGTGAACGTGTACAACGGCAAATACAAGCACGTTAAGATCCCTTATCTGGCGACTGACGCCAATGGTGCGCCCGATACGACCAAACGTGGTTATTGGGGCATTGCGTCCAGCAGATTGTCTTCGTTCTATCTGGGTATGTGGGAAGCCCCGCACATGGTGGCTCCTACGGCCGGAGGTAACGGCGAGGATGTTCAGACCGACGATATGGAGTACAAAAACCGTGTCGGGTACGGTATCACAATCCCCGGCGCGAGCTGGATTAAGTTGAGCTTGCCTACGCTTTCGTAACAGAAACGAGGAGCATCTAACCGCGTTGTCCTTGTATGAGCTGGGAAACCAGTGAGGCCGGAGGTGGCAAGGAAACGCAATAAAATAATGTCTACAATAAATCAAAATTCTGGTTACGGCCGGGCGATGCTCGACGGTATCTACTCAAGGATAGGCGGAGTGTTCGGTAATGTGTTCTTTGTTGCAGACCCGGATGATTATGATGAGGCTAATTTCCAAAATCTTCAAGAGATTTTTAAGCCTGATAACAGGGGTAATGTAAGATTTTTCACCAGCGTTGAATCCGCTAAGGATGCAATGGAAAGTAACAATAACGATATTGTTATTTTGGATGGCAATTCTACCCACGAACTTACCGAAGAATTAATTATCGATATTAATAGGGCGCATTTTATCGGATTAGATTGGCTTTTGGGAATCAACCGCCCGTATGGCCAAAGTACAAAAATAAATTATGCAGATGGTGTGGCTACCGCTTTGCCTTTCGCGGTTAAAAACATCGGTGTCCGCAACAGCTTCCGGGGTATCAAGTTTATGAACAACAACACTGACGCGCAGGTTGTCGGTACTGTTGGCGAAGGTGGTGAGTATGCCTATTACGAGAATTGTGAGTTTTACAATTCTACCAATCTTGATTCTGATACCGTTGCCGAGTTGGTGCTTGGCGGCGACTCGCCGGTATTCAAGAATTGCGTGTTTGGTTCGTTGGCCGATGCTGTTTCCGGCGACAAGGTTCGTCCGGCGGTATTGGTTGACGGTTCGGTGGTAACAGGTGGCGCGGGAACGACCAGAGATGCGTTGTTCGATGGTTGCCGTTTCTGGAAAAAAGCTGGCGGAACCTCAACAGCAATGATTAAAGTTGCTTCCGATGATGACCTTGAAAGAGTAATGGAAATACACGATTGCCAATTCGTTGCCAATATGCTTGGCGCAACACCGGCAGTGGCTATTGCTTTGGCGGCATCTCTCACTAAGTCGCAGATTATGTTGACGGGCGATACTTCCGGGTTTGATGTCACCAAACTTGGTACTGGAACCGGGATAATCAGTTGCTTAAACGCGAAGGTTGCTACGGCGACAATCGGGTTGCAGGCTTCTTAGCAAGTAGTTTCTTTGCGGCTTTCTTCTAAAAGCAAAGCCGCTTAACTTTAAAATCTAATGAGATTAACTAATCCTCAAATTATTTTTAGCCCCACGGCGGCGGTGCAAGCGACATTTACCGTTACCGCGGCAACCGATCTGGTTACCTCCAACGCCCACGGACTTTCCAACGGCGATTTGTTGCAATTAACTACGCAAACCACTTTGCCCGCTGGTTTGGCTTTGGCAACTGATTACTATGTCATTAACGCCACAACCAACACTTTCCAATTGGCGGCAACTCCGGGAGGTGTAGCGGTTGATATTACTGACACAGGCACGGGAACGCAAACTTTTCATTTAAAAGGCAAAGCAATTTATGTCGGTGATTATGAAGCAATCGGCGTTCATCTTACTTTTGGGAGCACTCCCACAATGACGATTAAATTCCAAGGATCGGTAGATCAAGACGCGCCGGACTTTAACGCCGCGCAGTCGATCACTAATCTTTGGGATTATATCGAAGTGATTGACCGACAAACATCCGCAACACCTCTTACGGGTGATACTGGAATTGCTTGCTCTGGCACGGCAGATAATCGTATCTTTGAGATCAACACTAAGTGTTTAAATTGGGTTACGGTTGCGGTTACCGCGTTTACGCAAGGAACATTGGGAGTAACTTTGGTAGGTAAAGAAGAATAATAATCATTATGGCCGAACAAGACAACTGGAAACAACCAATCGTAATTCAGCAATTCGGCGGGTTGGTTCCGGCGTACTACAAAACCGACTATCCGGTTTATGGCAATTCAAACCAGGCATCGGATATGGTGGATTGCGATATTTCAGATCCTAACGGCTTGAAGCCGTCCTTGGTTTTGGAATCACTGATCGGGGGAACCGATCAAGGATCGGTAACAACTTTGATTCGGTCTATTTTGCGTTACGCGCTTGCAGATAACATAACTTGTGCTATTGGAGGGACTATGCTTTACCCGATCAGCGCAACCACGGTATTTACGCCTCATACTATCTTGCAAAATGATACTACACCGAACAGCGAGGATGGCGAGGATGTGGTTTATTTTAAAGGTGTTATTCTTTATTCTTATAATTTTGGTGGCAATGCAGGAGACATCGGAGTATTAAGCGATGGAACTTACGACGACGATTGGGGAAGCACTTTAGGTTATGGCGGCGAAGGGGGTGGTGTGGAACTTGAATATGGTCCACACCAAATGATTAACGGAGGTGATGATCAAGTATTTATTGCGAACGGTCATTATGTCGCGGTAATTAGTAACGATACTATTCTTGACCCCCATGGTCTTGATTTTTGGGAAGATAGTGAAGTGGCGTCACTTTCTTGGAACAGCAACCGGGTGGTAATTGCAGTTAACAGACCTAACCTATCCGGTGCAAACTTTAGCCAATCTGGGATTTATTACTGGAATGGGGCGACAACTAGCTGGGAGGGCGACCCGATTGAGGTATCTGGGCGTATCGGCGCACTATACACCAAGAATGGGGTTACGTTTGTATGGTGGCAGGATAGCGCGGATAGTCTAGGCTATAATTTTGGCTATATCGACGGTTCGGTGACGCACCAGATCAAACGTTTTGAGGGTTCGTTGCCGCTTTACTATCAAGTAGGCGAGGAAAACGGGTTGATTGTATGGGTATCTGGGCAAAACATTATCCGTTGGGGTTCTGAAGAAGCCGATTTAGCCACGGAAATGTCGAACTATATGACGCCGGAGTATGCCACGGTGGGCGGCATTGGCGCACCGTTCGGAGAGTTGATGGTAGCGTCAACCGATGAAACTAACTACACGCTTTCAAAGCAAGGGACGACATACTCAACCGCTTTTTCTTGGACTTCCAAGGCGTTCAGGGTGAACGGAAGCGGTATTAACTCGCAACTTGATATTGTCGAGATCGAAACTGATCCGTTGCCTACTGGAACAGTCTTGCAGGTAACAATGTATTACAACAAAAATCAATCATCGGTGGTTTTGGGAACCATTGATAACACGGACGGTACTAATACTAAAACCAAACATCTGATAACTAATCGATTGCCCCAGGTCGAGGATTTTATGATTAAGATTGAGCAAATAACCCCGTAATATGCCGAAAGTATTAACCGAAACATTGGGGCCGGAATTGATAACTAACGGTAATTTTACCGGCAGTGCGGACGGTTGGACTGTTAATTACGACCCATTGCCGCTAGAAAATTGGTCTTATGGCACTAATAATGTTGTTCATACGCCCGGAGAGAATATGACCGAAGCGTTACGACAAGAGATATTGTCTTGGGATAGTGGAGAAAGATTAGGAAAAAAATTTTATTTGAAATTTAATATCGGAGGTAGTGCGGGAACAATACAGGTGACGCTGGGGGGGAATGTTGTTGGCGGGAACAGCGAGTTTACTTATGCCGCCGGAGTTGGCGCGGTAGAAATTGGATTTGTCGTACCTGAAAGCATTGGCAATAACGATATTGCGTTTTATCCTTCCGCTGATTTTGATGGAACAATCGATAGCGTATCGGTAAAAGAATACATTGCGGTTTGGACCGATGTTGCTGATCCGTTAAAAATAAATTCGATATTGGTCAACGGCCATTATATCTGTCATGAATGTACGCCGATTGTAAATAATCCTGATAATTTAGGTCCAGAACTTATAACTAATGGTGATTTTGACGGAAGTGCAAATAATTGGAATTTGGAAGGTTTTGAATATGGAAATAAAAACATTGTAGTCGGGAATTATACAGATTATGTATGGGCTATTTCTGGTGTTGGTATCAGCCTAGAGGCCGGAAAAACTTACGAAGTTAGTATTGAAATTGGAGGAAATGAAGGAACCGTAGATTTAGAATTTATTGAAGCACTATAAGAAAATGAGTGATTTTTCTGAAAAATCAATACCAGCTGGTTCGGGAATTAAAAAATACACTTTTACTCAAACCGAGGATAAAGATGACCAGCTTTTTTATATATATTCCGAAGATGGATTTAACGGAACAATTGCCAATATCTCCGTAAAAGAAGTTCTGCCTAAAAAACTCATTGTCCGGTCAATTATGGTCAATGGCCACTACGTTAAACAAAACTAAAATGTCAACTTATACCAGAACAACCCTAAAAGCATCCGCCGCCAATATGGTGTCGGGAACTGTGAGCGATACCGTGCAAAGCGAATGTATCAACCGCGCGGTGCGGGCGTTGCTTTCCGATGCCGATGTGCGGTCAATGAAGCGCAAGGCGGCGATCAGTCCCAACCTATTCAACGGGATTTACGACTATACTTGCCCTACTGATCTAAAAGGGTTTGCGGTTTGCGATATACGTCCTCAGGTTAACCGGGGAGAACGGGACGGTTGGACACTGACTACCGACGAGGAGTTTGACCGGATGAAGGCAACCAAGAGCAATATCGTGGCGGTTTCCGACAGTGATATGGTGCGTAAATTGCGCCTGTCCACGATTACTGATGATAGCGGAACGGATATCGATACTCTTGATTCTGTCGGTTCATGGGCCGTTGTGGGGGACGCCACGAACCTTACTGCCGATACTGACAATTATGTTAAGGGCGCGGGATCGCTTAATTTTGACATTAACGCCTACACGTCCCATTACGCAGGGATTGTAAATAGCGCATTAACGGCTTTTGACCTTACTGATTACCAAACGGGTTCGGTCTTTGTTTGGGCGTATATTTCCAATGCTACGGCTGTTACCGGGTTTACTTTAAAAGTAGGAAGTGGCGCGAGCGATAATTATGAAATAACTGTCACCACTACAAACGAAGGGTTGTCTTTTGCTGCGGGTTGGAATCTATTGAGATTTGATATATCCGGGGCCACGATCAACGGTACGCCTGATGATGATAATTGCACCTATGTTTATCTGACTTTGAACAATAACTCCACTAAGTCCGGGCAAACTGATTTCCGTTTTGACTGGCTGACATTGAAAAAGGGGAACCACTACGACGTGGTTTACTACTCAAAATATGGCTGGACTTCCGCCGCCGGAACGCGTCTTGAGAACTCAACCGCGGACACTGATTATCTCAACCTTGATACAGACGAGGTGGATTTAATCGAATGGAAAGCCGCCGAATTTATGGAATTTTACCTTAAAAACAAAGGCGAGGCGGTGGATTGCCGGAACAATTACAATACAATGTTGCAAAAGTACCAGATCAAACATCCGAGCGAAGCCTTGCCATTAACGACCACTTATTACGAAATGCCTACCGATTTATAATATGGAACTATCTCCCCACAATTCATATATCCCGAAGAAATGGAGCGATTTGTTTTCCGGGGGAAAAAATAACCCGGTAGAAAGCCAATATTCGCCCAAGGGAACGCAGAAAATACAATCAGGAGGAACCTATGTCGGGGGGTTGTTTTACGGATGCACATTTAAAAGTATGAAGTCTGGTGGTCGAGTGGAGATGTTCCCTACTTCCGAAATCGGGATTGTCTGTTATGACGATAATGGAGAAGAAGTTTTTAAGACTTTTGTTGACGGCGAGTCTGTGGGCGATGTTATACTGGGAGATTTTTCCACCTCAAAGTATGTAATGTGGGACAAAAGCACGGCGCAACTTATTATTAACGGAATTACTCTTTCTGATTTCGTGGCAACAAGTATAGCAACTGGCTCTGATCTTTCTTTGCAGGATTGGACAAGCACTTTGGCATTTTCGGCCACGGATTCCAATACCGTAGCGTGGGCGGCCGGTGACTTAAGATTTTCCACCGGTACGGTTTACTCAATTACGGGAGGTAATACCGGAAATATATCAGCTCTGACTTATATTTATTTTGACAAAGCAGTATCGGTCACCGTTTTGCAAACTACCACCACGGCGGCATCGGCTATTGGGGCCAATAAGGTTTTGATTGCGGTGGCTTCGCCCAATACTGATACCGCCCGGAAAGCGACTTACCAAGTTTATGATGGTACGGGCGGAATTAATCTATCTGTGGCTAATCTTGCCGGAAATGACGCTTCGACCAACGAGTTTTTGACAAATTCCAGTCAAATTAAAGATAATACGGTCACTTTTGCCAAGATGCAGAATATCGCCACGGCTCGTATATTGGGCCGAACAACGGCGGAAGCGGGAGATATTGAGGAATTGACCGCTGGCGCGGGAATAAGTCTGTCGGGGGGACAGATAGCCTGTACGATCACGCAGGTATCACAATACACCGATGAGATGGCGCAAGATACTTGTCTTGGGAACATCGTTGCGGGAACTGGTCTTACCGGGGCCTATGATGATGAAGCGGGCCATTACGATATTTCTTGCACGATCACACAATATACTGATGGAATGGCCCGAAACGCAGTATATCCAAGCGTTCCGATAATCACATCAGGGACCGCGGCTCCGGCCACTACTCCTGGGAAAGTGGGCGATCTTTTTGTAGATACAAATAATAAAAAAATTTATGTCGCCACGGGCAATTCTTCGTCCGCGGACTGGACGTTATTAAATTAAACCTATGGCAACGTATACATATCTTGATGAAAAAGGTAATACGAGGACGATGTCCGCGTCCAAGTCTTTCGACTTTGATTCTTTTTTAAATAAATACGGATATAGTGCGGTTAGTTCGCCTTCTTCTGGAACAACTAAAACAACTAAAACAACTAATTCGACAGTTAAAACCACCGCGCCCACAAATACTACCGCAACCACAAAAACATCCAGCCCGACCGTAACATCAACTAAGACCGCAACAACCGGAACAACGGCGTCCGTGGCCTCAATCCAAGCCCAACTGGCCGATTTGCAAGCGCAACAAGCGGCCCTGGCCAAGTACGGTTTGACCGACACCAACCAATTGCAAAAAAGTTCGTCGGGCTATGCGCCGGTTTCGGGGGCTTCTGGTAACACCGCCTACACGATCAAGAGTGGCGACACTTTGAGCCAATTAGCGGTTAATAACGGCACGACCGTGGCGGCGTTAATGGCGGCTAACCCTTCGATTACTGATCCTAACAAGATTTATGCCGGGGCGACTTTGAATATTCCGGGTAAATCGGTGCTTCCTTCTGCAAATGCGGGTGTAATGACTTCAACCGCGGCAATGGCGGCAAAGAATACCGCAGCGGCGGATGCGACTAAGGCGCAAGCGGAAACTTTGCAAAATCAAAACAATACGATCGCGGATTTGAGTAACAAAAAAACGATCGCCCAATTACAATCGGAAATTGAAGGTGCAATGGGAAATGTGGAAAAACCAGAAACTTACAGCGCACTAGATACCTATAAAACTTTAAGCGGACAATACAACATTTCTGGCTTACAGTCAAGCGTAAATACTCTTAAAAACGAACTACTGACCGCGCAGGATTCTTTGACTAACGCGCTTGGAATGGAAGAAGGGCGGTTGGCTTCAACCGATATTATTTCCAGCCGCCAGCGAGAGATTACCAACCAGATGAATAAGAGTATCAATACGATACAACGATCTTATTCGTTAGCGCAGGATAACCTCAATGCGGCGGTATCTACTGTTACCACGCTGACACAATTAGGCGCGAATGACTACGCGACACAGAAGGCCGCTTACGATTCTGCTTTTTCACAAGCACTCCAACTGCAAAGCATTGTTTATAACCAAAATCAAGACGTTCAAAACCGCGCCGATGCCTTGTTAAAAGAACAAAAATCAACGGCGGCGGCTAATCTTTCTGCCATACTTCAAACGGCGTCCGCTTCGGGAGATGTTACCAGTTTTGACGATTTACCGACCGAATTACAGAACAGCGTCAAGATTATGGCGGCTTCGACGGGAACGCCGATGGAAGTTATTAATTATATGCTGTCGGCTCCGAAAGAGGAGGATTACCAATATCATTTCAACGAGATTGACAATGGCGACGGGACGGCTTCAACGCAGGTGATTACCACTTCCAAGAATGGGATCGTGGGGGTGAAGAATTTTAGCGCGGGAGTGGCTTCAACTAAGTCGAGCAATCTTACCGAAGGCGAACAGTTACGCCAAGCGACCGCGGATATGGCGAAAGCGTTTATTGAGAATGGACAGATTGGCCCAGATACATATACATCACCAGAGGCATATAAAGTCGCAAAAAATGCTTGGATTACCGAATCGGGATATACAGCCGCTAAGTTTGATGAGATATTTTCTTATTTGGTAAACCCCGCTGACCCGCAAGATTATGGCATCACTCCAACTAAATCCAATTGCACGGACGGAATGAAAGCGTTAGGACTTTGCTAATTAAAAAATACCTATGTTTGAAAATCTTTTTGGAAGCAAGCAAACGGAAGAAAAGAAAAAGTCAAAGAATATGTTTGACGGTATTTTTGATGAGTTAAAAGTTGCCGACGCGGGGACGGCAAAGGTCGCGGCAAAGACCCAAACCGCTTTTGAAAAGGTGCAATCCGGCCCGGAGTGGGGAAAAACAAACAAACCGCAAGCGACAATGAGCATCGCGGCGATACAACAACCTGCCCAACCGCAAGAAAACTTTTTGCAAACACTGGCTAAGCAATATACCAACCCTTCGGAAACGATTAAAAAGACGGAAACTCTTTTGGGAGTGGGAAAGCAAGAAACCAACCCCATCGCCAAACTTGGTTCTAGCGCGTATGATCTGGCAACAAAAGCAATGGTGCGGACTTTTGGGCCGATGCTGGAACCGTTGGGAAAAGACATTGGCGAAAGAATCATAAAACAAGAACTTGCGCCTAAAATTGCCAGCGGCGAAATGCCAAAAGACGTATTGGATCAGTTTGAAACACTTAAAAAAACAAACTTACAGCTTGCGGGAGATTTAGGGCAAGCGGTACTGGCGGCTTATTCGCCAACCGTGCTAGGTAAAACCGCGTTGTTTACCAAGAGTTCGGGTGTGGGAAAGTCTTTACTTAAAGGCGGATTGACGGGCACGGAGATGGGAACGGCTTTTGGCGCGGCGCAAGCGGCATCGTCTGGTAGCAAAGACCCAAAAGAGATTGCCTCAATTATGGCGACCAACATCGCAATGATGGGTGTTTTGGGTGCGGTTACGTCCGGGGCGGTTCCGGTGTCCAGGGCGGTGTATTCCCGCACACTAGCAGTTAAAAACCAATTAAAGACCGAGTTCCTTGCTAAGGGATATACCCCGGCGGAAGCGGAACGGCTGGCGAACAACGGCGGGTATATGGGGAAGACGCCGGAAAAAGCAGGAAATGATATGGCCACCAAAGCCCCTCAATCTCCTAAAAAATACCCTATTAGCTCCAAAAACACTGGATTCGACCTGATGGCCGAAGCCCGCAAATACAAGACGGCGGAGGATTTTGTGAAGGCCGTTAATACGGTTAATCCATCAGAAAAAGGAGTATTCCAAAAATATACACCAGAATTAAGGAATAAAATGCCTATCGGTGATAATATCCAAACTCTTGATAAAAGTATTGGTGGAAAACCAGATGATATTATAACTGTTTATCGCGGAACTTCTGGCAATAAAATAAATGCTGGTGATTTTATTACAACCAACAAGCAACTCGCAAAAGATTATGCGGGAACTGGAAATATTGTGGAATTAAAAGTTAGGAAAGGCGATATTATTGATACAATAGACGAATCGGGAATGGAGGAATATGTTTATAAACCAAACGCAGATAAATTAAATCCTCAAACCAAATCCCAACTCACCGATATCTGGAACAAAGCCAACAAAAAAACCGCCACGGGTGCAGGCAACCTATCCGAATCCGACCTCAACACCA
>CAYOME010000007.1:0-12243 GCA_964405015.1 uncultured Candidatus Saccharibacteria bacterium | reverse complement strand
AACAAAAAAACCGCCACGGGTGCAGGCAACCTATCCGAATCCGACCTCAACACCAAAATCGAAAAACGCCTCACCGCTTTCCGCAAAGAGGCGGGTTTAATGGCGAACAAAGAAGGGGCGGGAGTGCGTACCCGGATTGTAACCGACCAAGTAGGCAACACCGACCGGGTAATCACCGATTGGAATTTAGGACGAGCCAAGGCATCAATGGCGCGGCAAAAGGCGCAGGGAGAAGAATACGCCCACGAGTTACTTTACGAGAACGATCCCGAATTTAAGGCATTGGTTGACCAAAGGGACAATTTGTTAGAGGCTAAAATTGATAAAGCGGATAACGAAATTGACGTTACCAAGTTATTCAATGAGGTTGATAAAACCCAAGAAAAAATTAAAAACTATGTCAAACAACACGAACAACCAAAAGCGGATAATCCGCTTGGAGCAAATAAAGAAGAAGTGCTTGGCCAAGATCGCGGAGTTACGGGCCAAGAAACAAAAAAACCGATAGAAGTATCGGGAAAGTTAGCGTCTATAATTGAGGAACCTACCCCGCAAAAAGCGAAGCAAGTATCGCCGGAAAGTAAAAAAGTAACGACATCAAAAATCCAGCCCCGAAAAGTATCCCAAAAAACAAAAAAAGTTGAGGGATCGCCTCTAAAACTGTCCGAAACAAACACAAAAAATGTTTCAATATCTGCATTAAAAAAAGATATTACAACTCTTAAAAAAAGTCAAGTCAACACCACCAAATTAAATATATCCCAAAAAGGTAAAGATTTGGTCAATAAAACCGCCGGAGAGATAAAAGAAAAGATTGAGAAGCACACCGGGAAAGTATTGACTAATAAGGAAGCGTTGGCGACAGCTGAAAAATCATCGGAGATAATGGAAAAGGCGGTAGGGAGGGAGGCGACTTTACAATGGGAAGCCTCATTGCTCAATGCCCGCAAAAAAATGGCCTATGCCGCCCAGACTGGCCGAGTGGACAAAGATTTTATTGACGGATTAATTGCTATTAAAACGCAAGGTACGGATATTGCCCGCAAACTCCAATCGTTTAAGATAGGGGCTGATCCGGTGGATAATACTTCGATGCAAGCGATTATCGAGGCGGTTTTGGAACATACTGATAAAGTTGACGAAGTCTTAAAAGCGGCGCAAGGTGTTGATTTTTCTAATCTTAAACAGGCAACCGAGTTTTACCGAAAATTTGTTAAACCAAATGCAGGAGAATGGATTGATCTATTGCGGTATAACTCGATGTTATCGTCGCCGTTGACGCATATTGTCAATACTTTTTCCAACGCCGTGAATACGATTGCCGTTAAGCCGATTGAGAAGGCATTGGCCGGGGGTTTTGATTTTCTTGGTTCAAAGATAACCGGGAAAGAACGGACAATGTTTGCTGGCGAGAGTGGCGCTTATGTTCAAGGTTATTTTAAAAGTGCAAAAGAAGCGGTTAAAAGATTCAATGATGTTTTACAGGGTAAGAGAGTTTATACTAATCTTGATGTTAAACAAATACCGGTAGCTGTTACTGGTAAAAGGGGAGCGATAGCAAGCACATTATCTTTTCCATTGCGTTTATTGGAAGCCAGCGATCAATTGTTTACCGCCTTATCGGAAGCCGGGGAAGTATCGGCGTTGGAATTAAGGGCGGTTAAAGGTGCAAAAGTTGGCAACATAGCTACGCAAGCACAAGAGAAAGCGGCCTATACAATCTATCGACAGGGATTATTCAACGAAAATGAGGGTATTGTATTGAACGCAATTGACCATTTTACTGGATTGCTTCAAGGCGCAAGGAATAGCAAAAATCCAATTGTTTCGACAATCTCAAAATTTACCTTGCCGTTTATTCAAACCCCGATGAATATATTTAAGCAAGGGATTGAGTATTCGCCAATGGGCTTTTCAACTTTGATTGGGGCAAAAAATAAGACCGAACAACTGACAAAGGCAGTAATGGGAAGCGCGGTATTTGCGGGAGCGGCAACGATGCTTGCCAGTAACCGTTTATCTTGGGGGGAACCGACCGACGCCAAGTTAAAAGCAGAATACCGCGCGGCGGGTAAACAACCCTATTCGATTAAAATAGGAAATAATTGGGTTTCTTATCAGAAATTAACTCCTACTATCGCGTTCCCTTTTGCGATGATCGCATCGGTGGACGATCTGTTAAAAAACAAAAAGATAGACGACACGACCGCTGATCTAATTCTGGGAGGCGTAGCTAAATTTGGTTCGTTCCTTGCCGACCAATCTTATGTAAAAAGCGTAGGTGACTTGCTTGCGGCGGCGAAAGGCGATGAGTACGCAATCACGCAAGCAATATCAAATTATCCACAACAATTGATTCCTTTCCGGGCATTGAGTGGTTGGATGACAAGAATGGCCGATGATACGCAAAGAATCGCCGACAATAAGGCGGGATTTATTGACCAACAAATGCAATGGTTAATGACTAGTTTCCCTGGTCTTTCACAAAAAGTCCCAGCCAGAACGGATGAGCAGGGGAACCCGATAAAACAACCCAATAGATTTTTAAACGCTTTTTCGCCAGTTAAAATGAGCGCGGAGGATATTGAAAAGTCAAAGAGATTTGAGGAACTTTTGAATTTAAAAAAATTAAACCAAAACGAAACTATTGAGAGTAAGCAAATAACGATTAAAGCCGAAGCCGTCCTTAAGTCCGTCAAAAATGCCTCTACCGTGGAAGAAAAAAGGCAAATATGGCTCAACGCGATAAAAGAAAATCCCGCCCTGTCTAAAAAGATGGACGAGATCGCCAAGGAAGAAGCAAAAGGATTGACTGCCGTTGATCGCGAGATCAAGAGTTTAGGAGTGGAAAACGGAATGAGGGCTAAGTATATTATCCAAAAAATGAAAGAATTGCCGACTAAGGAGGAAAAACGGGCGTTCTATATTGATTTAATGAAAAAGGGTTTGATAAGCGACGCAGTGGATAAATCTATTGCGGAACAATTATCTAAATGATCGTCTTCGATCATCTTATAATCTTTTATTTCCCGATGGCAAGATGAACACATGTAGCCGTCCCAATCCGTGCCATTCCAAATTTGTATTAATTCCGCACTACAACAAAGTGATTGTTTCATAGTTTTATTGCTAAATTAAATGTTACACCATTTAACAATATCCTTGATATAAAGTCAAGAAAAATGGTATAATAAGACAATATAAAAGTTTCGGCCTACCTATTACTTGCGGCGGCCCTTAATCCCTATAAACAGGGGTTGAAGGCCGTTTTTTTATGGAAATTAAAGACCTATTTTCAACGATCATTTTACCAACCCGGCAGACGTTCGGGAAGGCAAAAAAAGCGGTGGAGGAAACCGTGGCGCAGGTTGAGCAAACTGTCGCCCCGGTCAAGAAAAACGTGGACGACTTCTTGTCGAACGCTTTTGGCAATGCTTTTAAAGGAAATGAAGCGCAAGCGGAAACCAAACCGCAAAATCAAGCGCAAGACACCGGAGTTATGCAAGGCCCGGATAAACCCAAGATCGATATAGACAAACTGATGGAGGCTTTTGCGTATAACGAAACCAGAGGCGTGGAAGGCGATAAATACGCTTTTCATCAGCCGTCCGGGGATGATAATTTAGGCGAGGCAAGGGGCAAATACCAAATTACTGACGGGGAATTAGCCGATTTAGGGGAAGAACTTTTAGGCAAAAAGGTAACGGCGCAAGAGTTTCAGGACAGCCCGGAATTACAAGAGAAATACATGAGGAACAAAATGCAAGCGTGGATTGATGAGGGATTGTCCATTGAAGGGTTAGCCGCGCTTCACCGCCGGGGATATACCCGTTACCGTGACGAGGGTGTGGTTGACCAAAAGATCAAGGACGCGGGCGGGTATGTGACCGACCTTGTAAATTATTACAACTCTTTATGAAGGTAACTATATCTCGCATAAAATCCCTTAAAAAAGAGATCGACGCTATCGTTGCCGGAGTGGTTGACCAAGCGAAATCAGCGGGTTTTGACGTTGATTCAACCGAATTTAAAAAAAAGCTGGCCACCAAGACCAAAACATTGATGGCAACCGCGGGATTGACCGAAGCGCAACTTACCCTTTTACGGGAATACGAACTAAAAGAGGTCGATCGATTGGCCGCCGAAGTGGAGGACGAGAACGCCAAAAACGAGATCGCTTCAAAAATTGAGGAAGAAAATTTTAAAAAAGAAATTAAATCCAAGACCGCTGAGATCGAACCCATCAAAAAGCGCATTTCTGCTTTAGAAGCAAAGAAACCAGATTGGGATGAGATCGAAAATATCCCGCATTTATTTGGGCAGGAAGACATTGAAAATTTGCCCTATGACAAGCTGAAACACCCCGATACCGACCATAAGATGTTTAAGGCGGTAACGAAACAAATAAAGGCACTGGAAGGGCAACAGGACGGAATTAAAACTACTATTGGCAAGGTTACGGACGCTTTGATCAAGGTTGATAAAAAATCAATTAAGCACAGTGATTTACAGGGCGTTACCAAAGACCAGCACCACGAGGAAAAACATACTCTTGAAAGTCATACGTCCAGCGAATTGATGGCGCAACTGGAACGGCTTGTTGGTGGCGGGATTGTGGATGACTTGCATAAACATACTTTTAAACGCGGAAACAATAACGGTGGAGGTATAGACCAGAGCGCCGCCGACGCGCGATATATCCAAGGAATTGGGACCAGAAGGATAACGGTTGGGACTACGGCGCCGACTGATGCGGTCGAAGGAGATATTTTTATTGATATTTCTTAAAGGTCGGAATTAATTAAGTAAACAAATAAATTATGGCAACATTTACATTTACTCTTCAAGGAGCAACCCCTACAGTCATTGCTGCAACCGACAAGCTACAATTTGCGGCAGGTACCTTTGACAGTAAGATTACGGTCAATGAGTATAATTCGAGTACGCACGTTAAAGATTCCGAAGATGCGGATAAGAGCGCGGCAAACACGCCAAAAAACAACAAGTTTATCAGCGCGACCGGTGGCACCGGCGGCGATAGCCAGGTTGATGTTGGCGCGGGAACGGTTGATCTGGATAGCGTGACAAGCGGTAACGCAGCGCTCAAGATCAATTTCGCGGACGATGCGAGCGTGATTACCGAAGATGCGGTTTTCTATGCTTACGACGGCACAACACCCGCAACGCCCCCGGTTGGGCTGGACGTGGAAGCCGCGGAAGTTGGCGATGCTAACTTTACGCAAGCGGAAGGCAGCGGCGCGGCATTGGCGCTGGCAGATCAAGGCGCCGGAACATCGCACGATTTCTTCATTGTGCTGTCGGTAAGTCCGACGAGCGTGGGAGCGAAAACTGGGAAAATAAGAGTCGAGCTCACGTATTCTTGACATCTTTAAAATCTTTATGCCTTATGTTAAGCACGATGGCTGGCAATTACGCTCCCCGCTTTATATCCCTATAAGCAAGGAATGGCTCATAGAGCAATATTCAAAATTGGGTTATGGGGCAAATTCAATCGCCAAGCAAAAAGGGGTAAACGTCAAATTAGTTTTAAGGCGTTTACGCGAATTCAATATCAAAATAAGGACACTATCGGAACAGAAAAGATTAGATGGTATTCGTATCGGAACGTGGAAGGGTTCTGGTAATCCAATGGTTGATATCGAAATAAAGCGTAGAGCGATCAGCAACAGAGGAAGTGTTGCCGGAAAAAATAACCCAAGATGGGGAGCAAAATTGACAGACGAAACCAAAGAGAAAATAAGGCGAAAGGCAATAGGGAGGAAAACTTCCGAAAAAACAAAGCAGAAGATTCGAGAAGCGATAAGCGGTGAAAAGCATTATAACTGGAAAGGCGGAATATCTTTTCAACCGTATTCATTTGAATGGACAAACGAGTTAAAAACAGCGATTAGGCAAAGAGATAAATTCACTTGTGCTGTATGCGGAAAAAACGGGTTTACCGTTCATCACATTGATTACAATAAAAAAAATTGTGATCCGGCAAATTTGATAACTCTTTGCAGAAGTTGCCATTCAAAGACAAACGGTGATAGAACTTTCTGGGGTAATTATTTCTTATCGAAATAAATCTAACTAAAAATAACGAGGCTAATATGACTCATAATATTTTTTGGACAGCAAGCCTGTCCGACGGCAGCACAATTTACGAAGGGAAAGGTGAATACGCAATCGAACCGGGACAATTGAGTCCTTGGCAAAGGTTGCGTGTTTTTTTGAATGAAAACCCGACGATTAAAATAACAAGTTTGTCGCTTTATACCAACGATAACCGCCGCTTTAATCTTCCAAGCGCGGGCCGGAATCCGAAATTCAAGATATTTGCCGAGTCCGAACAGCCTACCGGATATAACTTCAAGCGTCTGGCCGGGATCGATTTCGACATGGCCGGAAAGCAGGAAGGAACGGAGATTTATGCAATCATCGAGGCGATCTATGCAACTAAAACCCTCCAAATGTGGGTATCGGACAGCGACACCCGGAATTGTTGGAGCGTGATCGTTTAATTTTAAAAAATATGGGGACAATCAAATATTGCGATTATGCAAGCGGAAATGACAGCACCGGCAACGGGTCGGCCGCAAATCCCTACAAAACAATAACCAAAGCGTCAACCGGATTGACCGGAGGCGATGAAGTGCGTTGTGCCAAAAGCCCAGACGATACTGCATTGACCGGGACGATTACGTTCACCAGAGAAAGCACGACCATTACCGGGTCGGGTACGCTGTTTTCTTCGGAATTAGCCATTGGCGATTTTGTGAAAGGCGGCGACGGAGAATATTACGAAGTTGTCACTATTGCAAGCAATACAGCGGCGACTTTATATAAAAAATATCCAAGTACGACTGCTTCAGGGGTTGCGTCTTACAAGATGGGATATACCGATACCGGCGCCGCCGCGTCAAGCACAACGGAGGTACAGAAAGTGTCCGCCTCGGGAAGTTCGGCGGGTTCAATGCTTACAATTTCCGGCGGTTGGAATTTATCGACCCAGACCCAAACAGGAAAAACGATATTCCGACAAATGCACACAACATTCAGCAATCGTTATGGGTATGGATTGTATTTATTGAGCAAATCTTACGTTGACTTAGCTGGAAATATTGGTTTTTGTAGGTATTATTCTGGGATTTTTTACACTACTTCCAGCAACAACACCATCTCCGGCACGGTAACTTGCAACAGTAACGGCGCTTATGGGATTATCTACAGTGCCGGCAACAACACCATCTCCGGCACGGTAACTTGCAACAGCAACAACACTTGTGGGATTTATTACAGTGCCAGCAACAACACCATCTCCGGCACGGTAACTTGCAACAGTAACGGCTATTGTGGGATTTATTACTACAGTGCCGGCAACAACACCATCTCCGGCACGGTAACTTGCAACAGCAACGACACTTATGGGATTTTTTACAGTGCTGCCAATAACAACAACGTTGTGGGAAGTTTAACAACGGCGGGAAATGGAGCATCTGGAATGTATCAAGATAAAGGCTCAGTTAATTACATCAATAATTCTTCCATTGGAGAATCGACAGAAGTATCAACGGTATCAGACTATTCCAACTCAAAATTATTTTCGACAAAACACGATCAAACTTTGCACAATGATTGGATTTTTATGCAAGGAGCGACGATCAACAAACAAAATACGACCACTCAATCAGGAAGCGGATACGCCTGGAAAACGACGATTATTAACAGCGAGAGGTCTTCAATCTATCCCGCTAAACTTTCAATCGCAAAAATTGCTTGTGCCGCCAGTTCGCAAGTTACTGTAACGGCTTATGTCAAGAAAGACCACGCCAGCAATGTGGCAGCCAAGCTTATTTGTCGGCGCGGCCAAATCGCCGGAGTTTCAAGCGATGTGGAAGACGCTAAGGCCGATGATACGAATTGGGAGCAGTTGACATTACAATTCACGCCGACGGAAGTGGGAGTGGTTGAGATAGAATTGTGGTCTTGGTATGTGGCCGGAGCGTCCAATGTATATGTGGACACTATTAGTTGTGAACAATCTTAAAAATATGCCGGTTGGAATCTATAAAAATAACAATAATTATTCTTTAGAAGAAATAGATTTATTTAAAAAATATTATCCTATTTCTACTTGTAAAGAATTAGTTTTATTGTTTCCAAATAGAAATAAAGATTCATTAAAAATGTTCGCGCATAAAAACGGAATAAAAAAAGATAAAGTTACTTTATACAAATGTAGGTCAGAGGCGATGACGGGAAGAAAAATATCAAAATCTTTTATTAAGAAAATGGTTAAAAACGCTAAAGAAATATGGAAAAGGGAAGGTTATCGTGAGAAAATGTCAGAATTACATCGTCTACCAGAAAGAAAAATTATTTTATCGTTAAGAAATCATTTTAAAAGTAGAGATTGGAGAGAATCTGTTTTCAAAAGGGACAAGTATACTTGCCAAGAGTGTAAAAAAAGAGGCGGAAAATTAAATGCACATCATATAAAAAAATTTGTAGACATCTTTAAAGAAAATAATATTAAAACAATAGAGGAAGGATTATTATGTAATGAATTATGGGATTTAAAAAATGGCATTACTTTATGTAATAAATGCCATCGAAAAACAAATAATTACGGCAACAGGGACACCGTCGCAGTAACCCAAGCATAAAAATATGGCATACAAAATAATACAAAAAGAACAGGACTTAGCGAAAAAATGGCGGTATCTGATTGACGATGGTAACGGCAACGTGCAAATGCTTAAATTCGACGAAGAACAAAAAGACGATGTAGTTATTGCCAAAGCCAAGGTAATCCAGGACAAATTAAAAAATGAAAAAACTGATATTACCGCCGAGATTGCGAAAGTCGATGAGCAGATTGCCGAATTGAATGCCAAGAAAATCGAGCTTAATGCAAAAATTAGCGAAGCGGAAATAAACAAAAAATAAATGGCATTGCCCGTTCCTGATGATCTCAAGGGTCTTGATTATTCATTTCAAGGCCAGCCGTTCTGCGATGTTCCGGCAAGAAGCGGGATGGATTTGGGGTCGATGGATTATGCCTTTCAGGGGCAGCCGTTTGTAACGAACTCGGATGCGACAGGAGGTGGAACCGAAACCAACGCAGAACGTTTGATTGACGCCACCGGCAAAGCGAACGCAAACGGTGAAAGAAGCATTGACGCCACCGGTAAATTAACGGCGAATAGCGACCGCATCATTGAATCAAACGCAAAGGCGCTGTCAAATTCTGATCGTAGTATCGAATCCGCCGGACAATTGGCATCCAACGCAGACCGGCCCATTGAGGCAGCCGGAACATTGGGAGCCAATGGTGAACGAGATCTCGAATTTTCAGGAAAAGCGCAAGGAATCGCGGACAGGCTGATCGATGTTTCCGGCGTGGATTCTGCCAATGCCGAGCGCGGGATTCAATCAAGCGGTATCGACCAAAGCGCTGCCGATCGCGACATTGAAGTTACAGGGCAAGCGGAAACCTACAGCGAGCGCGCTATCGAGGCGCACGGGTTGAGTACAGCCAACAGCGAACGCGAGATTGACCTTACCGGTAAATCCCAAGCGTCCGGCGAAGTTTCATTCGAAGCGGAAGGAACGTCCGCCGAAGCGCAAGCGTCCGGGGAAGTTGATATTGAGGCGCACGGTGTCGACACCGCCCAAGCGGAAAGAGAAATCGAAGCGGCTGCCCAAGATTCCGCTAATGCCGAAAGGGAATTGCAAGCCTCTGGGCAGGCGCAAACTGTCGGTGAGCGGGAGATCGAGGTAGCGGGGGCGATTGGCGCGGTTGCGGAGCGGGAGGTTGAAGTGATGGGAGAAACTATTTCATTTGGTGAGTTAAGTTTTGAAGTGGGTGTTCAATCGGCGGGACCAACAATTAAGGTATATCGGTCTGGCGCATTTATAGAAGGAAAGTTGAAGGTTTATAACGGAGCTGCATTTGTAGAAAAAACAATAGTTGTAACATCCTAAAGGCCGAGCAATAAAGTAAAAAACCCATGATCGAAACAATCCCAACCGCGACTGATGCCGTCGCCAAACTGTCGCAATATGGTCTAGCCGCCGTCTGTATCATCCAGATGGGCGTCCTTGCCTACCTGATAAAGATAATGGCCTCAATCGTGGCCAAGAACAATAAGATCATCGCCGAACAGATTACGGCGTCCGTAAGCGTCCAGCAAAGCCTCAAGGACGTGGTTGCCAACAATACGGCCGCCACGGAAAAATTAATCGCTTCGACCGATAGGTCGTGCGATGTCATTCACGAATTGCAGTGCGCAGTTGCTGCGTGCCCGAAAAAGTAAAGAATTCTCCCTAGAACCTTCCGGGTTCCTGGGATAGCTCTTTATGGAGGTGAGTAATATGAGGATACCGTATTGTATCGCCAATAATATGGCCGTTCCCGATTGGTTGGAGAACGGATGTATCGCTAAGAATTGCCCCCACCTGGTATATAGGTGTGCGCTGGAAAACAAGGAATTCGACGGAGTTGGTATCGCTTGAGACATAGCAAGAAATTCAAGGAAGACGGCAAACCGAAAAAACGGCACAGAAGAATGGAAGTTGGCTACACAAGCAAGGAAGCGTGGGCGTTACTTTGCCGAATGTACGACTACACTTGCCCTTGTTGCGGAAGACGTGAGCCGGACATTAAGCTGACCCGAGATCATATCGTTGCGGTAGCGCAAGGCGGGTCGTCGTTCGTTGAGAACATCCAACCCCTTTGCGAGCGTTGCAATGAGGAGAAAGGCCAGAGGCAGATATATTACCCGCCACCAGTAATTAGGGGAAGCCGGGCACAGTATGCCTAGATTTCCCTGTTTTTACCCGCCCTCTAGCTAGCCGAAAAACTAACTGCCGGTGATACTAGAGTTCGGATAAAAGCGGAAGCCGGACGATTGGCCTTCGGGTGCATAGTCCTGTGCGACACCGCTTCCCGGCCTCGAAACTAAAAACTAAATATAGAATCTGGGACACATACTATATCGCCAGCTAATCTTGAAGTTTTGGGTTTTCCCCGGAGCGATACCGGGCGCGGCCATTAATTAAAAAATATATGGAACAATCAGACGGTTTGTTACCTAGTCCGATAGACGAAAGAGATATTTTAACAAGTGAAGTCTATCCGCCCATTGTTAGGTTTCCCGAAGAAGTACCGCCGCCGTTTAATCTTACGGTGTCGGATCAGGGAAACACGCCAAAATGTGTCGGGCACGCTTCAGCTTGCCTGAGGCAAGAGAAAGCCTTCGAGCAAAGGGTAGAAAGAGCCTTTGATGGCGGTTGGATTTACAACCGTTGCAAAGAGATTGACGGTATGCCAACGGTCGAGGGTACTTTCTTCCGGGCCGGAATGAAAGTCCTACAATCCCAAGGCGCGATGCCTTTAGAAGGCGGGAACCCGGAGAATTATAAAATTGGTTCCTATGCCCAAGTGGACGACATGAGTTTTGAGGGATTGAAAAAAGCGATAGCTGTTTACGGTGTGGTATTGGCCGGATACCGGGGGAGCAACCCCGGCTGGCAACAGACCATAATCAGAAATCCGGCCCCCGGCGAAAAGGTTTGGGGCCACGCGGTTGTTTTGATCGGATACACCAAAGATTATTTGATAATCCAAAACAGTTGGGGCGAGAAAAAAGGAACCAAAGGGACATTTTTGGCCCCGAAAAATTATCTTCCTTTTGAGGCATGGGTTTGCCTATCCGATTTGCCGATCATTGAAACAACCATCACTGGGTGGGTTGCCGCCAATTATGTGAAAGATGGCGTCACCACTAGCGCGGTAAAACTTCGGGAAAATTACGGACTAGATGGAAAGTTAATCAAGGTGCTTAAAAAAGGCACAAAAGTTCTGACAATAAGTAATAATCCCAATCAAGCCAACGGCTATGATTGGATAAAAATAACAGTTAAATAATATGGACATACAAATTTGTAAGACAGTCGCGTTGCGTTTCGTTCGCGGTTTCGTGGCCGGGGGGATTGCCTCAATGGTTCTGGTACTACAGGCCGGAGTAATGATTAACAGTGTGGAGGATTTAAAACAGTTAGGCGCGGCTCTGTCTGTGGCGTTCATTACTGGTGGGCTTTTGGCTTTGGACAAACTTATCCGGGGAGAAAATACCAGTGGAGAAATTAGCCTGGAAAAATAGGAGCCGTTATCTTGGCCGGGGCGATCTTGTATTCGTTACAAGCCGGTCAGGTTGACGGCGTGGGGGGCTGTAA
>CAYOME010000006.1:26136-43135 GCA_964405015.1 uncultured Candidatus Saccharibacteria bacterium | reverse complement strand
CTACAATCAGCATCTGCTTTAATTGTATTTTCACGCATATGTAAAACGCTTTGTAATTAAGCACTTTGCAAACATATTAAATTGAAGTAAAATACCTAGCATAGTTAATATAAGTAGATCTTTAAATGTCATACAGATACAACCCAAAAGAGTTTGAAGGAAAATGGCAGAATAAATGGTTTTCCGAAATGAAATATGCGGCAAAAGATCTACTCCTAGAAAAACCAAAATACTTCCTTTTAGTAGAATTCCCATACCCATCTGGACCAGGAATGCATATAGGGCATACAAGGAATTACTCCATGATGGATGCTGTTGCAAGAATACGTAGAATGAAAGGCTTTAATGTAATGTACCCAATGGGTTGGGATGCATTCGGTTTACCAACTGAAAACTATGCTATAAAGATAAAAAAGGCACCTCAGGATATCACAAAAACAAACATTGATAACTTTAGAAGACAATTGAAAAGCTTAGGTCTTTCATTTGACTGGGATAGAGAGGTAAATACTACTGATCCACAATACTACAAATGGACTCAATGGATATTTTTACAGCTCTACAAGAAGGGTTTGGCCTTTAAGTCCGAAATGCCTATAAACTGGTGTCCGAAATGTAAAGTAGGTTGTGCAAATGAGGAAGTTGTTGACTCAAGGCATGAAAGATGTGGTGAGCTAGTTGAAAAAAGAAATATAAGCCAATGGGTATTAAAAATAACTGAATATGCAGATAGGTTAGACGAAGATTTGGATTTAGTAAGCTTCCCAGACAGTGTAAAATCGCTACAAAGGAACTGGATAGGTAGAAAAACATGGTATGACATAGAATATGAAGTAGAAAACTCAGACAAGGTAATACGCGTCTCTACAACAAGACCAGATACTCAGTTTGGAGCAACATTTGTAGTAATCGCTCCTGAGCATGAGATTCTAAATGACCTCTACAAGGTAATGTCCAAGGAGAATATTTCTTTGGTTAAAGAGTATGTAAAAGAGTCTTTAAAAAGGAGTGATTTAGAGAGAGTATCAGAGTCTAAAACTAAAACTGGTGTATTCACGGGGATATATTGCACAAATAGCATATCAGGAGAGAGACTGCCAATATACATTGCAGACTTTGTATTAGCAACAGTTGGTACTGGAATGGTAGTTGGAGTACCAGCTCATGATGAAAGAGACTTTGAATTTGCTCAAAAGTTTGGAATACCTGTAAAGAGAGTAATTGAAGGACCAGATGGAGATAGAAGTTCAATTGAGAAATTGGAAGATGTGTATGCAGAGGAAGGTAAGGTCTTTGATTCAGGATTTTTGGATGGTCTTAGCACTCAAGATGCTAGAGAGAAAGTGGGAGAATATCTAAAAGAAAAAAGTATTGGTGAAGTTGTAACAAGATATCATCTTAGAGATTGGATATTCTCTAGGCAACATTACTGGGGAGAACCAATACCAATTGTTCATTGTGAGAAATGTGGTGAAGTTCCAGTACCTGAGGAAGAGTTACCCCTTGAATTGCCAAAAGTAGAGGCATATGAACCAACAGATAATGGAGAATCACCTTTAGCAAACATTACAGAGTGGGTGAATACTAAATGTCCGAAATGTGGAAGTGTTGCTAAGAGAGAAACTGATACTATGCCTAACTGGGCAGGATCTAGTTGGTATTACTTAAGATATTGTGATCCAAAAAATACAGAATCTTTTGTTTCTAAAGAAAAAGATCAATATTGGATGCCAGTTGATCACTATGAAGGAGGGCAAGAACATATAACCTTGCACCTTTTGTATTCAAGATTCTGGCATAAGTTTTTGTATGATCAAGGATATCTTAAAACTCCAGAACCATATGCATCAAGATCAATACACGGTGTAGTGTTAGGCGAAGGTGGTGTAAAAATGTCAAAATCCTTAGGTAATGTAATTGGACCAGATGAATTAGTAGAGAAATATGGTGCAGATGTAACAAGGGCTTACATGATGTTTATGGGCCCATATGAAGGTAACGTAGAGTGGAGTACAAGAACAATTGAAGGAGTGAAACGTTTTGTATCTAAGTACTACACATTCTTGTTGGATGCATGGGATAGAAAAGTAGAGACATCTGATACTCAAGTTAAGGTTGGAATAAACAGACTTGTACATAAGGTTGAAAATGACATTATAGATTTTAAGTTTAATACCGCGGTAGCCGCCTTTATGCAATTCTACAATGAATATTCTAGAAAAAATTTCGACAAAGAAGATATAACCAAACTACTTATAGTAAGCGCCCCAGTTCTACCTCATTTAGCAGAAGAGATATGGTCAAAAACTATAAGTCCTAGCTCTTCGGTTCATGATCAACAGTGGCCAGAAGTAGACCTATCTACATTGCAAGATGATCTTGTAGAAATACCAGTGCAAATATCAGGAAAAGTAAGAGGTAGGATCTCTGTATCAAAAACTGCAACCCAAGAAGAAGTAGAAAAGATACTTTTAGGAAACATCTCTCTAGGTCAATGGTTATCAGGATCAAAAATATCCAAAATTATCTACATCCCAGGTAAGATTGTAAGTGTAATATTGTAGTAATTTAAAAGGCTTTTCCTTTTGACAACTGTATACATTTCTACTATCATTTCTTTAACACTGCGATACGGTAGAAATGCCGTAGCAGTGCGATAAAGAACTGCTCGTAAAACATGCTAAAACAGAACTGCTCGAGGATAGCAAAATTTGTATTCATTTCGTTGGTAACCCCTTTGTTTTTTGTTGCATATTTCAATATCTCAAAAGTTAATGCACAGACATCAACAACTATTAATTTCCAAGGAAAAATAGTTAGAAACGATACTGGGTATGAAGGACTCAATGTAACAGATGGGAGTCCTGCATGTGTAGTATCTGGAGCTGATACATGTGATTTCCAAGTTAAATATTACTCAGCATCAACATCAGGAACATTGTTTCTTACTGAAACATACCTAAACAAAGAAATAGGGGCATATGGAGGAGTATTTGATCTATCCCTAGGTGGTGGTACACCAACAGCAGGTATGTATTCCAATGTAAACGATATGATTCAAGCTCAAACTTCGATATATGTTGAGATACTCTTTGCACCTGGTGGAGCTGGATCATATACTGAAGTATTTACTAGGATGCCTCTAGAGGCCTCTCCATACGCTATTAAATCTAAATATTCATCAGAGGCTGCAGGAGCATTCAAATTTGAAAATGCAGGAAGTTCTACAGGATATACAGGTAGTAATGGTATGGTTTACTATGACACCACAGAAGCAAAGCTTAAGCTGTATTCCGGTGGTTCATGGGTAGATCTAGCTACTGGTGGTAGTTCTGTTTGGGGTACAGGTAGTATTGCTTCATACACTCATAATCCTTCACAGTTTCTTGAAGTAGGTGGTATTACAACACTTTCTAATTTTGGTGTAGATGCTACAGAGAATAGGGCATGGGTACATGGTGCTTCTTCAAAAACAGGATTCTCAGTATATTCCAACTATGGTGGTGCAACTGATTGGCCATTGGTAACCTTTAAAGCAGATGCTAGTAACTTTGGTAATTCAATATTACAACTAATACAGGATGGTACAGGAAGTATATTTGAGGGATATAGGGGGAGTAATAGGGTGTTTAATATCGATAATAGTGGGGATGCACATTTGGCATCTGATGGTATTTTGTATTTTGAAACATTCTCTGCATTACCTGCAAGTGGAGATCTTTCTCCAGCATCAGGAGAGGGCTGTTTGTATACTACGGGTGGAAATATATATTGGGATGCTTCTTGTAATGCAAGTGCGCCTACAATGCTTAATGCTACCTCTTCATCACTTTGGACTGATGCTGGTACATTCTCATATCTTACATCTACTACAGATGATTTGGTACTAGGGGATTCCACTATAGCGGGTGGAACTTTTGTATTTGATATGGATGCTAGTGGTGGGAGCTATTTTGAAATAGATAGTGGAGATAACCTCAGTAGACTATTTACTGTACTTAGTAATGGTAATGTAGGTATTGGTACTGCTTCTCCTGGGGCTAAATTAGAGATTGGGGGGAGTAATTCTACAATAACTAATGCTACTGGGAATATCACAATCTCCCCACAAGCTACTTTATTGGTTAGTGGTGGTGGCGGTGGTTATTCTGCTTTGCATGTCACGAAACAGAGTGCTGAAACTTCAAGCGATGTTTTTGGTATTAATTCAGAAATAATGCAAGAAGAGGCTGGAGGTATTACTGTGTATGGATATAGAACAATGGTTTCAGCTGAACATTCAACCGGTACTTTAACAGGTGTGCAGGCAAACAGCACTATTATGAATTTCTATGGTGGTGGTACTACTGCATATGCTGAAGGTTTTACTTCTAATGCAACTGTATATTCAGGTACAACCGTAAGTTATTTATCAATGATGCGTATATTTTCCCCTACGAATAGTGGAACTATTACAAACCTGAAGGGTATTCAAATTGGTAATATGAATGCAGGTTCTTCCTCTAACTATTCAATATATTCTGAAGGAGGAACAATGTATCATGCAGGATATATAGGTATTAATGATTCAACTCCAATCTATAATTTAGATGTTGCAGGTAATATGCGTGCATCTTCTCTTGATATTAAAACCTCTGGTACTTACGGCTTAGTAGGACTTGTTACAGGGTCGGATACTTTTCCTGGATATATCCAATGGAGGTTACCAGCTGCTGATGGTTCTGCGGGTGCAAGATTAGGATTTATGGGTTGGAATGCAACCAATGTAAAATTAACATTGGAAAACAGTGCTAATTTTGAGGTTGGGGGAGGAAAAGTAGGGGTTGGAATAGCTACTCCACAAGCAAATATACATACCCTCTTGGGCGTAGCTATTGGTCCTGGGTATACCGGTGGTCCAATTAGTCCTACTTACGGCGCGATGAATACTCTCCAAATAGCTACAGAAATTGGTATCCATGAAGGTACTTATAAAAATCATACTGGAGCATTAATATGGAGTACATTAGAATCAGGAGGATGGGGTGGAGGGGCAAATACTGATGGTCGATTGAAAATTGCTTTAGGAAATAACTGGGGGACGTATTATACTACGAATCCTGCTTTCATTCTGGGACAATACAGTTCCATTTTTTCCGGTAGTTTAACAATCGGTACGGGAAATACAGGAGATGTTTACTTCAGTGTTGGAGGAAACACATCATATAGATATTTACAGATTTTAAATGGTGGTAGTGCTGCCTCTGGTGTTAAAGCCGGAGGGCTTTTGGTTGCAGATAGTTATTCATATGCTTCTCCTGCGCAAAATAATGTTGTTGTAAAAGGGAAGATGTCCATTGGTGCAGATATTTCTTCCTCCTTTCTATATCTATATGGGGACTCAAATAGCAGTACTACGGGACAGCTAACATTGATGGAGGCTGGCAATGATTATGCAAGGCTTTACTTTGGCAATACAAATACTTCATATACTTATATTATTGCAGCGAACCCAACCTCTGGTTCGTCTATAAATGTATTTAGTAGTCAGCTTGGTAATGATATCGTGAAATTCTATGCTGCAGGAGTGTCAAGATTCTATGGAGAAGGACAATTTGGACTAAGTGCTGGTTCTAGCCAGGTAAGGCTTATAGGTGGTAACTATGGTGTTATGTTGAGAAACGATGGTAATACTTTCTACTTCCTTCTTACAAACTCTGGAGATCAGTACGGAGGGTGGAACTCATTAAGACCATTTGGTTTTAGTGTAACAACAGGATATGTAACTATGGCAAACGGTCATGGAGATATCTCTGAAAGATTTGTACTTAATGATACTGCAGTAAGAGGTATGTTGCTCTCTGTAGATAGAACTGGAAATCAAGTTGTAAGATCTCAGGAAGGTACAAACCCTATAGGTGTTGTATCTACTGCTCCTGCAGTATTGATGGGATTTGGAGGTCAATTTGAAGTTGGGCACGACTCGAAGGAATCATATACCAATGAAATAGTGCCGATAGCATTAACAGGTACAGTTCCAACTATTGTTACTACTGAAAATGGAAATATTAATAGCGGTGATAGCGTTTCAGTATCAAGTATTGCAGGTATTGGTGCAAAGAGTATTAAGCCTGAATCTACCGTCGGTATAGCGTTAGAGCCAACAACAGATTGGAAGGATTCGAAGTGTACTAATGTATCTTCAATTGAAAGCATAGTATGGCCCGCTGACGACGATGGTCAAAACAGTGCGAAACCATGTTTCAAATTGCCAAATGGTACATATATAGGGAAAATATTAGTAGTAATTGATACTTCATGGAATGATCCTTCTGAGCCAATATCATTCAATATTAGTAATCCTGGATGGTATAGAATTGGAGAATTAAAGGAAAATATAGATTACGGAAAAATAAAGATCAGTAATAAGAGTATAGGATCTTCCCAAAACTTAGTCTTCAATATTTATTCTTTAGAAAATTCAGAAGAAGTAAGTATTTTGTCTAACTTCTCTACAGGAGAAAATGAAATTGAAAAAATTAGAATTAATAATATAAATGGAATTAAGTATTTAGAAATATTCTTTAACGAAACAAACAACAATATATTAGAGATAAAGGTTGAAAATAGTAAAGAATCTGAATGGGTTCTCAGAGAGGGAACTTTAGTACAAAATGAATACTTGGATTTAAAAGAATACTCCCTAAACGGTGTATTACTAGGAATAAGTGATAACCTTACTGTAACAAAAGAAGGTATGACTACATCGGGGACAATCTCTACAACAGGATTACTCTCAGATATAGGTAATACAACTAATAGATGGAATGACATATATACAAAAGGAACAATAAGATTAGGAAGTGGAGATGGAGAAGGAGGAATTAGATACAATATAGAAACAAAGAAATTAGAATTCTCTAACGATGGATTAACATGGGTAGAAATGGGAGACCTAAACTCGAACATGGTACTCTCTCCAGAATATAGTGGGGCAATACTGTATGCAGACGGTACAGACAACTATGGAAGAATGACATCAGACGCCATAGAGGACAGTGGAACCTTCCAAAACTACTACCAATGGGTATCGGACAAAGATACTCTCCAAGACTATGACATACTCGTTAAGATTACTCTACCAAGTGACTTTGGAGGATGGAATGAAGATGCAATCTCCTTAGACTTCATGACAGAAAACTCTGCATCCACTACATACAACAACGTAGGAATATCACTAGTAGGCAAAACAGGAGTAGACTCTCAAGTAATAGGTGGTATTAGTACATTACCTGCAAATTGGGAAAGGGTAAGTATTAAATCATCAGATATAAGTGAATGTAATAAAGCTGGAGATTCATGTACGTTGCGAATATCAATGAGTTCAAAAGACAGTTACTTTGTAAGAGTAGGTGACATCACCCTAAACTATAACAGAAGCCTGTAAGATGAAAAATTTAAAAAAGGTTTTGATATGTATAGGATATATAACCCTAGGAATAATACTTACCTTCGGTATTTTTGTCTTGATACAAAAATCATCTTCTAAAGATAACAGCGATATTGTTCAAGCATATGATTCAAATACATACTTTAGAAATACGAACCCTAACTTCACTGTAGACTTTGTAGATAATGAATATATAAGATTTGAGTCTAAATCTTCTTTAGATAACCCTTTTCAAATAAAAAATATATCCATCTTTCAAAAAATACTCTCATATTTTGGTATCAATAATGAAAAAAAAGGAATACAAATAGCCCTAGAATCAATATCATACGATGAGAACACTTTGAAAAAGATTGGAGAAGAACAAACAGATAACGCAAAACCATTTACAAATTTTCAACTAACAACAAAAGGAGAAGATATATATGAAGACAAAGAGCCAACATCTAAGGATACAGTAATATCAAAAGATATAGTAAAGGGGATAGATATTGAATACCAGATAATAGAGGGGAAGGGATTAAAAGAAGAGATAGTTCTTAAAGACTTACCAGAGTACTACACACAATGTGAAGAGTCCAAATGCATATTACCAGCTAATAGATATACATTTAGATTCATTCTAGACGATGGTATTACTTTAAAAAAGACTATTACAAGTATTCAAGACTATCCATCAGGTACGATATATTTTGAAAATGAAAAAGGAGAATACTTTGGCCACCTATTACCAGAGTATGCAGTTGATTCCCTGGGGTACAAAACAAGTAATATAAATATAGAAATAAAGGAAACAGACAAACCAAATGAATATCTTTACATACTAACCTTAGATCATGAATGGTTGTTTAGTAATGAGAGAAAATTCCCAGTTAAGATTGATCCAAGTATAGTTCATGACAGTAGCTTGAGTTTTGACATGGGTAAATATTACCACACACTACGGGATGAAACTTCTACAGTTAGATTGGATAACTCGTTGAGTGGGGAGTACATATCTAGCGACCTTACACTAGGAGATATGACTATACTTGAAAACATATCATGGTCAGCTCTTGGCCTTAGCAGTGAAGATATCTCAATCCCATACTCTGAGTTCGGGTTACAACACTCTGAGAATTTCAATGACAGAGAAAAACCATTTACATACTATCCAAATGGGGCGTTAGCTGTTTCTCCAGCCACACCCTCTATGGGTATAAATATAGAACCGTACACATCTAGATACTCCAGTATAGAATTCTGGGCATATCCAAGATATAGGGTAGAAGATATACAAGGAACAATCCTTAAAACTAATTTGGGAGACATTAAGATCGAAAATGGAAACTACGTACTGTATACAAAAAACAATGAAAAGGTAGATACTTTAACAAAGGTAGAATTCAATACTTGGAGCCATATTTCCTTAACCTTCGACAACCAAAACAGTACTGCAGCAATATATATAAACGGAAATGAAAAAATACTTACTTACGCATTAACTCCAGAGCAAGTAATAACCGAAATATCCTTTGGTGGCAATAAAAGTATGTCGGGATACATAGATGAGACTAGGGTCTACAATCGATTCTTAACAAAATATGAAGTCATATCAAATACCAACTATGCAAATATATACCTGTTTTTTAGAGGACAAAGGGGTGGACAATGGTCCGAATGGGTCGGAAGTAGAAAGATCCAAGATCTCTCATATACTCCGAGTAAAAACATATTCTTAACAGATCTCTCAGAGAATCTTTTTAATTACGACTTAATACAAATATCTGTAGCTTCTCCAAATGAAGAGGATATATATATAAGTCGGAATCCTATAGAAGGCAAGATTGAATATGAAAATAATTTGATTACCCAAAATACAGGTACATTACCTCCATTTGGATACTTTGGCTTAAATTTCAAACCAAACAACAATCAAACCAGTTGTATATTCAAAGTAGGAGATATAACGGCAAATACAACGACAGAAGGAAAGGTATCATTTAGTAACGGTACAAATACATATACTACAGTAGATTCATACTTTACTAATCAATCAAATCAAATATCCTTAATAGTATCCGATGAAGGAATTAAAGCATACTTAAATGGGAATCAAATACAAACAACATTAGGAGGCGCAATACTAGGGGATATACAATATTTAATTGGGTCAGAATGTGGAAGCTTTGATGGAGAGATAACATATATATATACTTCAGAAAGTAGTGATATAGACCCATACTCAGTATATTCAAAAGAAAGCAGGTTGTATAAATATAGGCCTTCTTTTACAGCTACCCTTAAAAATGGAGAATCACTCCTAATTAATACAGACAAAGAAATATATATAGAGGAAACAAATTCCAATATAAATACATATTACATAAAAAACCTTTACAAAGGAGATGTCTTAATTGTTGAAGAGGAGATCGAAGGTACCAAATATCAAACAAGAGGTGAGGTAACATCTGTAAACTCTGATACTGGCCTTGTAGAGGTCTTGGAGTGGGTAGGGGACATACCAAATACAGGGTTTACTCAATCTTCAACAATATACAAAGAAGAGAGAATATATATACCGATAAAGGAATATTTAGGATGGTATGAATATATGAACTCTTTGTATATAGGCAGTACAACCATCATAGAGGATTTGGAGATAATATCTGGAATATCCAAGACAGACACATCTGTATTTGCAGACTTCTCAGGGAGTTCAATATTACAATACAAATTTGTCTTTACTACTAAAAAAGATTACTTAACACCATACCTTTCTAGTGTTAATATTAACTACACAAGTGGTGGTCCCACTATGGACCAAGTAATGAGACATGGTCAATGGTTTAATGAAGAAGGTAAGCAAGGCTTCTGGTGGGCTAAATAATATTTTGAAATAATACAGATGGGTATTAAAGAAACATTAGGAGATAACAAAAAATTCTTACTATTAACAGTAGGTTTACTAGCAATATCGGTAGTAATTATGCTTTCGTTAAACTCTGGGCTTTATTCACCGATCAATCCCCTAAAAAATCCAGATCAAACATATACCTCTCCTACACAGATGCTTGAAGAAAATATTGATTACCAGATTACACTTAAAACCTCACTAGGGGATATATATATAGATTTGTACGAAGATAAGGCTCCAAAAAATGTTAATAGTGTTCTTTTCTTAATTAACAAAAGATACTATGAAGGACTTACATTTCATAAAGTAATAGAAGATTTCGTAATACAAGCAGGAGATCAAAAAGGAGATGGAACTGGAGATCCTGGATACACAGTAGAATTAGAGAACACATCTGAGAGCTTCTCTGATTACAGTGTTGGTATGGCAAATGCATCTCAATTTTTCATAGTGTTACCTAATTCTAATAAAAGGGATTTCAACGGTAAATATTCCTTAGTAGGGAGAGTAACTAAAGGTTTTGCAGTTGTAGATTCAATATCAAAAGTTGAAGTAGACGACAACTATAAGCCTCAAAATGATGTAACCATCAATTACATACAAGTTACAGAATAAGATTACTACGGGATTCTCATATTCAGAACTAGTTAATACTTTCCATTTACAATGGTCTAAATGGAATCCTCAGTTAAAACAAAAAACATTTTCTACCTTCTAACTTTTTTCCTTCTTGGTTTTGGGAGTGGGGTATTACTTGTAAGTTTTCAAAGCGAACACTGGGATAATTTTTTAAAAAGCTTAAATGGATGTAGTAGCTTAGAAGTTGTAAGTGAAATAGCAGAAGAAATCGAAAGTGATATAGAGGTAGTCGAAACTCTAGAAGAAGAAGATATCTGTAAAGTAAGGGTAGATGTTTCTGGTGCAGTCAAAAAACCAGGGGTATATTGTTTAGAAGATGGTACATCAGCTGTAGATGCAATTCAAAAAGCAGGAGGGTATGCATTGGGATATGGAGAGAAATATGTATCCATGAAGATTAATCTTGCGAGATTGCTAATCGATAACTCAAAGATATATATCCCTTACGCGCAGGATTCCAATTGCGAATTAATAGATTTTAAAATTCCTAAAGAAGTAGAAACCATTATCTCGGAAGAAGTTCCTAATTCTTCTTCAGAAGAGAACCTATGTACAAGTATTAACAATGCAACCTTGGAACAATTGGATGAATTGACAGGCATAGGGCCTTCTACGGCTCAAAAAATAATAGATGGAAGGCCATATCAAACTATTGATGATTTATTAAATGTAAGTGGCATAGGTGATTCCACACTTACAAAAATTAAAGATCAAATATGTCTTTAAATAATATATGGATAAGATTTCACGCTTTATTACTGTTTTTCAATGAGAGACCTGTCATATTACTCTGTTTTACAATTTTAATTACGATATTTTTATCTCAAATATTATTCTTTGATATCTTAACCTCAGGACAAAGGGGCAAATATGAACCGTTCGTGGTGATCGTATTACTCTCATTTGCTACTTGCCCATTTTTCTTTGTTTCATTTGGGCCAATTCGCGGTGTTCAACTCTTTCCAACCATCCTATATATCTCTTTGTTGTCAGTTTTGTTTTGTTCCCTCTCTCTCTCGGTTACCTACGCTACAATTAGAAAAATATCTGAAAAAGTCGAAGGTTTCACTGGCGAAACCATCTCTATAGAGGGTGTAATTGTAGACCAAAGAGGAGAGTATGAGTTTGTCCTTCAACCATCACGGGAAGATCTTGGAATCATCCATGTCAAATTAACTAGCTTTCCTGAATTCCAAATAGGGGATATGTGTAAATTAGAGGGTAAACTTGTGGAACCAAGTACCTCTAAAGATTTTGATTACAAAACATACTTAAAAAAGAAAAAAGTGTTTTCATTTCTAGAAATAACAAGTTACGAGTGTAACAAAGGTGGAAACATACTACTAAGTATAAGGGCGGAGATTGAAAATAGGATATCTACAAGTATTCCTGAACCAGAAGCCTCGCTTTTAATAGGAATACTTTTTGGAAGCAATAGGGTTTTTACTGATGAATTCGAAGATTCGATACAAAAATCTGGACTCTCACATATAATATCTGCTTCAGGATACAATGTCGCATTAATCCTTTCCCTAATAGATGGGCTACTAAACAGATCAAAAGGAAGAATCTCTATAATATTTAAAATCCTTTTAATATGGATATTTTGTATATTTGCAGGATTTGCATCCTCCCTTGTAAGAGCCTCAACCATGGTCTCAATATCTTTGTTTTCGATATTTCTAGGAAGAAGGATATCTAAATTCTACTCACTATTACTTTGTATTACGTTTATAACTCTTCTCAACCCATTGATAATATATGACATAGGTTTCTTACTCTCTGTTTTCTCTACTTTAGGTTTAATAATATTTCCAAAATGTTTTTCAACGAAAAACAAATTTATAAAAGACTCTCTATTGCCAACAATATCATGCTTTCTCTTTACATTACCTATCGTAATACTTTTTTTCAAAAAAGTTTCTATCATATCAATATTAAGTAACATATTGGTCGGTCCAATTATCGAGGGAACAGTATACTGGGGACTTGCTACAGTATTTCTTTCATACATATTTCCGAACTCAAATATAATATATGTAGTACCTTACCTTCAGCTAAATATCTTCAAAAAGATTGTGAATATAGTATCGCTTGCACCTGAGCTAAGTATAGAAAAATATTCACATATTTTTTCAATAATATTAGTATTAGCTTTAGGAATATACTGTCTCCTTGAATATAAAGTATCTGAGAAAAATATTTACTTAATGCAAAGTAGGAGGAAGTTTAATGGGAGTATGTAGGAATATTTTTTGGATATTCGCCGCAATTGTATATCTGTTTTTAAATAAGGGTACAAATTCTGTCATATTTCTTGATGTAGGGCAAGGTGATGCAACCCTCATACAGCAAGGGAATACACAGATATTGATTGATGGTGGGCCTGATATTTCAGTCTTGTACGGTTTGGGAAAATATATGCCATTTCTGGATAGAGAGATTGAATATGTATACCTTACACATCCTCATGATGATCATATGGTTGGTATTTTGCATATACTAAAAAACTATAAAGTCGGGAAGATAATTTATGCGAATACCTGCTATGAAAACCCAAACTATAAGCTCTTACTACAGTCTGATGTAGAATTTGTTGAAATCGACGATATTAAAACTATAAGTTCTGGAGATTTGCAATTAGATAGTATTTGGCCTAATAGCAGTAGTATTAAAGTAGGTAAGTGTAAGAAACCTTGGGATGGTAATATAAATAACGACTCTGTCGTTCTTGATTTGAAGTATTTAGGACAGAAACTTCTTTTCATGGGAGATGCTGAACAAGAAGTTGAGCAAGTTTTAATTCGTGAAGTAAAAGTCGAGAAAGAATATTACTTACTAAAAGCTGGACACCATTGTTCAAAAACTTCTTCTAGTGAAACCTTCCTTAAATTCGTTTCTCCAAGTAGAGCTGTTTGTTCTGTTGGGGTAGGGAACAGATTCGGGCATCCAAGTAGTGAAACTTTGAATAATTTCGATTCCCTTGGGGTTCAATACTTTTTAACATCTGTAACTGGAGATATACAGATTAAGAAGTAATTTTATGGTAAAATTGCCATAACTATGTACTCGTAGCTCAATTGGATAGAGCATTGGTTTGCGGAACCAAAGGTTGACAGTTCGATTCTGTCCGAGTACGCGGTAGACCCTAGTCTACCATTTTGCTTATTTTATAACCTAAATGAAGTGACGTGGGTATGCACCCGTAGCTTAATTGGATAGAGCATCGGTCTTCGGAACCGAGGGTTGAGGGTTCGACTCCTTCCGGGTGCGTATTTGTTGTATACTAGGCCATATGAAAGATATTAAAGAAGAGATAAAAGGAAACATTGTAAAAATACTAAAAGAGTTAGGAATTGAAAGTGATGAAGTTGCTCTTGAGCTTACAAGTGATCTTTCTCATGGTGATTTAACCTCAAACATTGCATTGCGAGTCTCAAAACAGGTAGGGAAATCTCCATATGAGGTAGCTTCATTAATCTCTCAGAAATACCCAGAAGATATTAACATCGAGAAAGTTGAGGTAGCAGCCCCAGGTTTCTTAAATTTCTTTTACTCAAATACATATCTTGAGACCCTAGTCGACCTTGGGGAGGGGGCATATGTCTTTGATGTAGAGAAGGGTAAGGAGATTGTGGTTGAATATACAGACCCTAATCCCTTTAAGATATTACATATTGGCCATTTGTATACCAATATGGTGGGAGAGTCTTTTGCAAGGCTTAGGGAGGCATCGGGGGCTTCAGTATCAAGAGCAATATACCAGGGTGATGTTGGTTTGCATGTTGGTAAAACCTTGTATGGTCTTCTCAAACTTTTGGAAAAGGAGGGAAAGAGCTTTGATGATCTTGAAGAACTTTCTTTAGTTGATAGGGTGAAATATCTTGGAGATGCATACATGCTTGGATTCCAAGAATATGATGACCTCAAAACAGCTCAAGCTCAAGAAGAAGTAAACAATCTTAATTACTTCATCTTTTCTCTTTTCATTCCATCATTGGAGAAAAAAGAATATTTTGAAAAATACAAAACACTCGATATCGAAAGAATGTACTACAAGGGTAGGGATTGGTGCATGGAATATTTTGAGAGAATATACAAAAGGACTGGTACTAAATTCGACTATTACTTTTTAGAAAGCGAGATGAGTGATAGGGGGTTAAAGTTAGTTAAGGAAAATATCGGAGTTTTTAAGGAAGATGATGGATCTGTAATATATGAAGGTGATCCAAAGAAGGGTTTGCATACAAGGGTGTTTGTAAACAAGTTCGGACTTCCAACATATGAAGCGAAGGAGTTAGCATTGGCATTTTCAAAATTTGAAAAGAAAGATTTTGATGAGTCGGTGATAATAACTGCAGATGAGCAAACATCATACTTCAAGGTGGTTTTAGATGCTGTTTTGCAATTGTCCCCTGAGATTGCCAACTCACATCAGCACTTCCCTCATGGTATGGTAAAGTTGCCAGGGGCAGAAAAAATGTCTAGTAGGAAAGGCAAGATAATTGAAGGGGAATGGTTACTTGATGAGACTCGAAAGATTGTAGAAGAATCTATGCTCTCTAGTGGTAAATGGACAAAGGATCAAATAGGAGAGGTAAGTGACAAGATTGCTGTTGCTTCTGTTAAGTACGCATTCCTAAAAGTATCTGTAGGCAAGGATGTCATCTTTGATTTTGAAAAATCTACTAGTTTTGATGGGGATACTGGTCCGTACCTTTTGTATGTATATGCTAGGGCTATGTCTTTGCTTGCGTCTGGGAGTAGTTTTGGGAAAGTAGGCCTTCAAGTCTTAGACCCTTCTGTGAAAGAGCTTCTAAGGGTCCTTGGCAAGTATCCAGAAGTATTGCTAACATCTTCTCTGAGCTATTCACCAAGCTCTCTTTGTTCATATTTGTTCGATTTGGGTCAGGCATTTAATACCGTATATCAAAATGTACGTATTTTAGATTCAGAGAACAAAGGGGCGTTGCTTTCTGTTGTCTCAGCTGTTTCTAAAACAATGAAACATGGTTTGAATGTTTTAGGTATAGATGTAGTTGAGAAGATGTAATAATTTATAAATATATATTTATGAAGGATTTTTTGTCTAAAAAATGGCCATATTTAGTAGTAATTGCATATATACTCTTTCCAATAGATATATTGCCTGATGCTCTTCCACTACTAGGAAGCGTAGATGATTCTGTATTACTTCTTGCTACTCTTCTAAAAGATTACGCAGATACAAAGAAAGAAAAGAGTAACGGGGTGTAGTTCAGATGGCTAGAACGCTACGTTCGGGACGTAGAGGTCGCCTGTTCAAGTCAGGCTACCCCGATTTATCAATATGAAAAAAAACACAGAAAAACATACAAAATATGTCTGATATTCAACTAGTAAATCTAGTAAAGGAAGATATAGATATGTACAAATATCTTGTAGAAAGATATGAGCTAAAGCTTACTTACTATTTGAAGCGACTTCTTTTTGTTAATCAGGAAGATACAGAAGATCTTTTGCAGGAAATATTTTTAAAGGTGTATAGAAATATCAATAGCTATGACGATAAATACAAGTTCTCTAACTGGGTATATCGTATTGCACATAACGAAGCGGTGTCTTTTTTAAGATCAAAAAAGAACAAACAGAGGAAATCTGATATATCTATTATCGAAGAAGATATTTTTGATAGATTGCCTTCTGATGTAGATATTGAGGATGATTTTCTTAGGCTTACTGAATCTAGGGACATTCTGAATGTACTAAATAGTTTGGATCAAAAGTACAAGGAGGTTGTACTACTAAGATATTTTGAAGAAAAAGAATATAATGAGATATCGGAGATATTGAGAATATCCCCTGGTACGGTAGCTTCATTAATTAGTAGAGCTAAGAACAAACTTAAGATATTACTAAAAAGCTATGACAAGAATAGCAGATAGGATAGTAAACAGGATAAAAGAAGAGGGGATAAAACCAATAGATAAGAGGATTTTCATTTTAAGAAGATCGTTCCTTTGGGGTGTATTAGGTATTAACTTTGTTTTTGGTTC
>CAYOME010000006.1:0-26036 GCA_964405015.1 uncultured Candidatus Saccharibacteria bacterium | reverse complement strand
TTTTAAGAAGATCGTTCCTTTGGGGTGTATTAGGTATTAACTTTGTTTTTGGTTCTATATCTTTTTCGATATTAATATATATGTTAGAGAACACTGATATTCAGAAAGAGACTCCTATCGGGTATATAATTCTTTCGATTCCTATTCTTTGGGTAATTTTAACGATAATTTCTTTGGTATTGGGATATATAAATATAATTAGCACAAAGGATGGGTATAAGTTTGAATTCTTTAAGATTTTTGCAGTAAATATCTTCTTTACAATAGTGTTCGGTTCGCTTCTTTACTTCTCTGGAGCTTCTTCTTTGTTAAATAATTTCCTTTCTGAAAATGTGCATACATACAATCAGATTGCAGATCCAAGATATACGGTATGGAATAATATTGAGAATGGGCAAATAGCAGGGGAAATCATCTCTATTGATACTAAAAACAAGTCATTCTCGTTGAAAGATTTGTCTGGTGAGGTTCGTAGTATAGACTTTAGCAATGCAAGGGTTCGAACATTTGTTGATCTTGTTGAAGGAAGTAGGGTAAAGGTTCGTGGATCCTTTGATGGTAACATATTTGAGGCATCGGATGTTCTTCCATGGGAAGGCCGTGGAAGAAATATGCAAGGAAATCATTTCTAATTTCGTAATACTTAGTAGAGAGTTCTAAATACTCTTTGTATATATATTGTAGAGGTATATATACGCACTCTACTATATTTAATTTCTAATCCACCAAAGCATGAAATACAAATTACTCGCTTTAGGTCTATTAGGTTTTGCATCTCTCTCTGTTTTAGCTTTGTTCTCAACAGATGCAGATGCATATAGAGGGGACTACACAAAAGTAGGTCCAAACTATACAGAAGAAAGACATACCCAAATGGAAGCAGTTATGGAGTCAGGAGATTATGAATCTTGGAAGGCTCTAATGACTGAGGATGGTAGAAATCCTGGAGTTCTTAGGAAAATAGATTCCCAAGAGAAGTATGAGGCTTTTGTTAAAGCTAGAGAACTTGCACAAGAGGGTGATACCGAAGGTGCTAACCAGATCAGAGAATCTTTAGGTCTTGGTCAGGGAGGAATGCATAGAAATGGAGATGGTTCAGGAAACTGTAATAGATAGTTTCTGAGATTGACCATCAGCCCCCTCTCGCGAGGGGGCTTTTGTATTAACGATAAATTGGGATAATTATCACTCGTGCGCACCTAACTGCCAGCGCTTAACTGGCCACATGCTCCTTTGATTTCTTCGCCATATGACTTTCTAAGTGTGCAAGTAATTCCATTCCTTTGTAAAATATTTTGAAATTCTTGTGTTCTTTCTGATCTCTTTATCTCTTCTATGTCATTCTCGTTGTATTCAATTAGATTTACTAATGCCAGCTTACCTTTTAAGAGGCTAGATAGCTCTTGTGCATCATTTTTTGAATCGTTGACATCTTTAAGAAGAAGATATTCATATGTAATTCTTTTATTTGTTCTTTCAGTATATTCATCTAATGTACTTAAAAGCTTCCTAATATCATTACTTTTAGCCACAGTTGGCATTAATCTCTCTCTTAGTTTTTGATTTGGTGCATGTAAACTAACAGCTATCTTTACGCCTAGGTTCATATCAAAAAATTTTTTAAGCATATCTATATATCCCGATGTGGAAATGGTAATTCTTCTTCTACTAATACCAAACATTTCACTGTTTGTAAGTATTTGTATGGAGTGTGCAACACTCTCTAAATTTAGCAATGGTTCCCCCATGCCCATGTATACAATATTTGTTACTTTGGAATTCTCTTTCTTAAGTTCTCTCGCAAAGTAGAGTATCTGATCTAATATTGCGTTTTCATTTAGCAATTCTTTCATTCCCATTTTTCCTGAAGCGCAGAATATACATCCTACTGGACATCCACTCATACAACTAACACATACTGTGTTTCTTTCTGATTCTCTAATTAAAACACTCTCTATGTAATTACCTTCTTTTGTTTTAAAAAGTACTTTGTTTGTATGGCCATCTGTTGAATCGTATCTGGAAATCTCTTCTAGTTGAGAGAATGGTAGCTCATCTTTTAATTTCTCTCTCAATTCTTTTGGCCAAGTGGTTAATTCGTCCCATGAGGATATGTACTCTTGGTAATACTTTCTATTAAATTGTTCAATACGATATCTTTGAATATCATATTTCTTTGCAAATTCGTTAATCATCCTCTACAATTATACTATATCTAACTTAGATAGCACTGCCCATGGCTGTACAATTTGATTACTTAGCTCCAAAAGGTTGGAAACCCAAGAATCCAGACAAGGATTACTTGATAACATATCTTGATATAGAGCTTGCAGATGGAATTCCTGATGACAAGTTTGAAGATGCTGCAGCTAGTTGTGCTGCAGAGAGTTCTACTGGTACATGGACTAAGGTTTTTTCAGGAAAAGACTCTGGTGTTAAGCTTGCTGACAAGTTAAAGGCTGTTGCATATGATTTAGATCCTAAAACAAAGACTTTTAAAATTGCTTACAAGAAAGAAATCTTTGAAGAGGGTAATATGTCTGGTATTTTTGCAGGTATTGCGGGAAACATTGATAGTATGAAGATGTTAAAAGCTTTTAGGCTTCTTGATGTTAGATTCCCTGAGAGTCTTGTAAAGAGTTTCCAAGGTCCTTTGTTTGGTATATCTGGTGTTCGTGACTTTATGAACATAGAAAGAGGTCCTTTGCTTTGTACAGTACCTAAACCTAAGGTAGGTAGAACTGCAAAAGAACAAGCAGAATTAGCCAAGATATTGTTTACTGCTGCTAATGGTGAATATCAAGGATTGAAGGATGATGAGAATTTGACTAGTTTGTACTTTAACAAGTTTGAGGACAGATGTAAGAGGGTTCATGCAGTCCAAAGAGATATTGAAAAGAAGACTGGAAAAAAGAAATTGTACCTATGTAATGTTACTCATTCAGATATTGATGTAATGCAGGAGAGAGCAGAAATGATTAAGAGAGAAGGTGGTAGGTGGATGATGTTGGATGTTATTACTACTGGATTTGCTGCTGTACAAACTATGAGAAAGCATAATCCTGGTTTAGCTATACATGCTCACAGAGCAATGCATGGGTTACTAGATAGGGAGTCCGGTCCTGGAGTGCATGATAGGGGTGAGATTTTTGATTTCTCTATGTCTATGGTTGTGATTGCTAAGATAATGAGGTTGCTTGGTGTAGATTCATTACATGGCGGTGCACCTAAGACAAAGATGGAAAATTACAATGAGCCGAAATTGATTCAAGAAGCTCTACAGGCTGATATTACACCAGAAACTGATATGACATTAGGTCAGAATTGGTTTGGAATGAAACCAGTTTGGCATACTGCATCTGGTGGATTACACGCAGGAACTATAGGGGATTCAATTACAAGACTTGGTGAGGATTTAATCATTCAAGCTGGTGGGGGAACTCTTGGTCATCCATGGGGAATTGAAGCAGGTGTAGAGGCTGTAGTTCAGGCTAGAGATATTGCAATGGAGAAGGGTGATATTAAGCAATGGATTATAGATCATCCTGATTCAGCTCTTGCAAAGGCTGCTTCTCATTGGGGTTTTGATCCTAGGATTGTTTACTAGAATAACTTGTATATATTAAATCATGTCTATTAGATCCAGTTTACAAAGATCAAAGGACGATAATCTTGCATATTCAAAAAAGAGCTACAGTGGTTTAAATATTAAAATTGAAGTTGTAGATGCAAAGGAATATATAGATCAAGATCCTACAGAGAACATGCGGAAGAGATTGTATGATAGGGAGTTCTCCGTAGACAATGTACAAAAGATATTTAAAATATGTACATCCGATAGTTCTAATATTACTGTAAATCAGATTAGAGATTTTTTCGATGATATAGGGTTTAACACTGATGTTGCAATTTCAGATGTTCATAACTCAGACATTATGATGGTATATAACATAGGTGGTTTCTTAATACCTTTTTACTCTAGGCTTGTAAATATATTCTTTAAAAATAATAAATACAAGAATTTCCTTTTATCTAAATTCGGACCAGGGAAAAGAAGATTACATTGTAGAATATATGATGGTCCTGATGGCAATTGGTATCTTACATCTCATGTAGATGCTGCTAATTGGTTAAACTTTATTAATCCTGCAGAAGTAGTTAGATCTCATTTACAAAAAGGTACTGGAGATTACACAATGGGTACTAAGATTATGGAAGAAGTCTTTAATATTGTATCCAAGAGAATGGAAAAGAAAGAGAAACTATTTGTAGATATAGATAAGATATATAGAAAGGAAAAAGAAAATAATGCAACATGATGATTTTATACTTAATTGTAATTTTAGGACTATAGTTGTTGATGGGAAAAAGGTCCAAACATATTCGTTAGGTACTGGAGAAAAAACAATATTTTCATTCCCTGCATATCCTCACTCGGGTCTTATGTATATCCTTTTTATGCTTAAATATGATCTTACTAAGGTAAGGCTTGTAACTTTTGACTTACCAGGATGGATTGGTATGACAGAAGCTTTTGACAAAAAGGGGTATTTTGATATTGAGACTATTAAAAAAATAGTGGATGCAATCATTAAAGAGTATAGGATGGATAGATTTAATGTTTTAGGTTTCTCATATGGTTCTTTGTTAGCCCTAATGGTTGCAAATAGTTATTCAGACAGAATTGATAGGGTTGCATTGGTTTCACCAATCGTAAAATCAAGTCTAGCTTCAAAATCTAGTGATGCATTAAAACTAAAATTACTTAAATATTCTCACCTTTACTTCCTAATAAAGCCATATGTTAGATGGCGTTTTAGTATTTACAACAAACCTCTACAAGAGGAGGGGATACCTTCCCAATTCTTGTATTCATATCAAAGAATGATGGATAGTATTCAATCTCGATATCTATTCGAAAGTCTTTACCATCTTTTCTTTTCAGATAATGCAGACCTATTAAAAAATATACAAGAGAAGAAGATATTAATAGCGAATTCTAAGACTGAGACTCAATATTTCCGTAAACAATCTGGATATATTAGACAGATATTAAGGGGTGAAAAGTCTTTGTATCTAGAAGGTGAGCATCAAGATTTCTTACTTCATCCTAAAAAAGAGGTAGTATCTAAGATAGTGAGATTTTTAACGGCATAGACATGAATACAATGAACCTTAATTCCTTGTCTATTCTTCTTAAACTAGTGTAAAATACATCAATATGTCAAACAAAGGTATAACTCCTAGAAATGAAAATTACTCACAATGGTATTTAGATGTAATTGATAGAGCTGAATTAGCAGAGAATTCATCTGTAAGAGGATGTATGGTAATTAAGCCATATGGATATGCAATATGGGAAAATATTAAGAATGAATTAGATAGGAGGATAAAAGAAAGTGGTGCTGTTAATGCATATTTCCCATTGTTCATACCTAAGTCATTCTTTTCTAAAGAGGCTAGTCATGTAAAAGGTTTTGCTAAAGAGTGTGCAATAGTTACACATTACAGATTAAAAGAGAATGAAGAGGGTAATGGGGTAATTGTAGATCCTGAAGCAAAGCTAGAAGAAGAGCTAGTAGTAAGACCAACCTCAGAGACAATCATGTATGATACATTCTCAAGATGGATATCATCATGGAGAGATTTACCTCTTAGGATTAATCAATGGGCAAATATTGTTAGATGGGAGAAAAGAACTAGGCCTTTCTTAAGAACATCTGAGTTCTTGTGGCAAGAGGGTCATACAGTACATACTACTCACGAAGAGTCTCAAGAAGAGGTTCTAAGAGCTTTAAAGATGTATTGTGATTTCGCTAAGGAAGTACTTTCTGTTAATGTATATTCTGGTAAGAAATCTGAATCTGAGAGGTTCGCAGGTGCAGTTAATACTTTTGGTGTTGAAGCATTAATGCCAGATGGTAAAGCATTACAATTTGGTACTTCTCATGACTTAGGTCAAAATTTTGCTAAAGCTTTTGGTATCTCATATACAGGCAAAGAAGGTGAAATACAGACTCCATGGCAAACAAGTTGGGGTACCAGTACAAGAATGATGGGTGCTGTAATTATGTCTCATAGCGATGATTTGGGGTTGGTTTTACCACCTAAAATTGCTCCTATAAAGATAGTTATTATCCCTATCTTCAATGACAAGAATAAAGAGAAGGTACTTACTTTCGCAAGTAATATCTTTAATGATCTTAAGACAGAAGTAGAGGACATAAAATTAGATGATAGAGATTTTGTATCTCCAGGATTCAAGTTTAACGAGTGGGAGAAGAAAGGAGTACCAGTAAGGATAGAGATAGGGGAAAGAGATATTGATAGTAACACACTTGTTGTAGTAAGAAGAGATACAAATGAGAAGAAGAGTGTTAATACCTCTGAAGTAAAATCATTTGTGATAAAGCTTTTACAGGATATTCAGAATGAATTACTCAATAGATCTACAACTCTTTTAGAAAACAAAACATATGATATTGAATCATATGATGAATTTAAAGATATATTAAAAGGTGAGAAAGGTTTCCTCAAGGTATCATGGTGTGGTAGTAAGGGGTGTGAGGAAAATATTAAATATGAGACTAAGGCAACTACTAGATGTTTCCATTCCGAGGGTAAAGGTAAGTGTATATATTGTGGCAAACCTTCTGAGGAAAAGTGGATATTTGCTATGTCCTACTAGTGAAACTCTAGTAAATTTCAGGCCATAATATCTCCTCTCATTGTTCTCTTCTGTTGTACCCAAGAGTCTTAATATTTGTTCATGGGTGCAAATATCTTTTGTCTAAATAACTAATACCTCTTGTACTCATATTGTGAACTTGGCCCATAGCAATCAGGCATCATCTTAAACTCTAAATCTTATGTCCGAAGTTTCACTCTATGTATTTCTATATCCATTTGGGTATATAATTGGGTATGGAAAAAGATACAGTAAGAGATCAAACTCTTACTGATTCTAAAAAGAGAGCTGTAGACTTTGCACTCGATGTAGTCTTATCTGCTTTGCTGTATGGTTGGGATATAGAAATTTTTCAAAATGATAGATATTTGATTAAATTGGAAAGAGTACTGAAAGAAAACAGAGTATACCCAAATTCATTTTTTGATTTTACAGCTTTTAGAAGAAAAGGCGAGTATATTTCAGCATATGATTGGAGTAGGGAGGTCATGCGTTTTGTATATGAACAGGAAGTCTCACAGGAAGACTCTCAGTTTTTAAATATTTTGAATATGGTGGATTATACATATTCGGAAAAAATACATCCTAAAGATTTTCTAAGTACTGAGGAATATGCATATATGAAAGGGTATTTAGAAGAAAGAATACCTGATTAATTACTCATTTTCTTTTTAAGCCATACACCAGTTAAACTCTTTTCATTGTTTAAAATATCCTCTACAGTCCCTTCTGCAATTATATATCCACCTTTATCACCACCCTCTGGACCTAAATCTACAATCCAATCAGCATATTTAATTACATCCAAATTATGTTCGATGATTAATACCGTGTTACCCTTTGATATTAACTTCTTTACTAAAAGAAGCAACTTATCTACATCGTAGAAGTGAAGACCTGTAGTAGGTTCGTCAAGAATATATATTGTATGTCCTCTAGTTTGTTTAGAGAGCTCCTTTGCAAGCTTAATTCTTTGTGATTCACCACCAGAAAGGGTTAGGGCTGATTGTCCCAATCTTATATATCCCAGTCCAACCTCTTGAAGAATCTCCAACTTATTTTTAAGAGAAGGAATATCTTTGAAAAATTCTAGAGCTATATCTACGGTCATCTCTAAAACCTCTGAGATATTTTTACCTTTGTAATCTACACTCAAGGCTTCATTGTTGTATCTTTTACCCTTACATTCATCACATTCTATGTACATATCTGGTAAGAATTGCATCTCTACTTTAATTTCTCCATCACCTTTACACTTTTCACATCTCCCACCTTTTACATTAAAACTAAATCTACCAGATTTATATCCCCTTGTTCTTGCTTCCTGTGTTTGGGCAAATATATCTCTAATGTATGTAAATATTCCTGTATATGTTGCAGGATTAGATCTTGGTGTCTTTCCTATTGGTTTTTGATCAATACCTATTACTTTATCAATATTTTCTATACCTTCCATATCTTTATATTCACCCTCCACCTGTCTACCATGCATTTTTCTATTCATGAGTGCAGGGTAAAGTGTGTCATTAATTAATGATGATTTTCCACTACCTGAGACACCTGTTACACAGGTTAATGTATTAAGTGGAATTGAAAGATCTACATCTTTTAGATTATGTGTAGATACTCCTTTTAGAGAAATATATTTAGAAATCTTTGTATTTAAAAGTTTGGTCTCTTTTAAATACTGTCCTACCTGTAAAGACTTATTCAGGTATTTCGCAGTTAGAGAACTCGAGTGCTTGATATCATCTATATTCCCCTGCGCGATTACCTCTCCACCATTTTCTCCTGCATGAGGACCTATATCTACAATCCAATCTGCTCTTTCCATTGTTTCTTCGTCGTGTTCTACAACGACAACAGTATTACCTGTATCTCTAAGTGACTCAATTGAAGTGAGTAATTTGTCTACATCCCTAGGGTGTAAACCAATGGATGGTTCGTCTAAGACATACAATACCCCTGAAAGACCAGTACCTATTTGTGATGCTAAACGTATTCTTTGAGATTCTCCTCCAGAGAGTGTATTTGCTTTTCTAGAAAGGGTTATGTAGGACAAACCAACGTTGTTAAGGAACTCTAATCTACTGTTTATCTCCTTAAGTATTGGTTTTGCAATTTCTTTATTACTACCTTCTAAATCCAGTTTATTTAAGAAAGTTTTAAGCTTATCTATTGTTAAATCTGTCATTTCAATTATATTCTTACCTCCAATTCTTACCCCTAAAGAGTAGGGCTTGAGCCTATTACCATCACACATATCACACTTATTTTCTGTCATATATTTCTCTATCTCAGCTCTTCTAAAGTCAGAGTCTGTCTCTTTGTAGAGCCTTTCTAGCTCATTAGTAACGCCTTCGTATTGAGCATCATATATTCTTTCTTTACCAAATCTATTTGTATATCGTATTTGATATGAATCCTTTACTCCCTTCCCAAAGAAGAGAAGATCAAATATCTCTTTTGGATACTTTCCTATTGGTGTTTTAAGATCAAAGTTGTGTGTCTCGGCCACCTTATCTAATACTCGTTTTGTCCATGAATCTTTGGTAGTTCTATTTCCCCATGGGAATATCCCTCCCTCATTTATTGTTAAATTAGGGTTGTATGTCTTGTTAATATCAATTTCATTGATTAGACCAAGTCCTGAACACTTTGAACATGCTCCTTCTGGTGCATTGAATGAAAAAGATGCAGGCGATATCTTTTGATATGATATTTGGCATTTAAAACAGGTATTTTTTTCTGAAAAGAAGTACTCTTGAGTTTCTGTTTTAAGTTTTACTTCTCCGTCTGAAAGAGAAGTTGCTAATTCTACTGAGTCAGTTATCCTTTTTAGGAAAGACTCTTTATCTGCCTTTAGCATTGAGGAGTCTAGTCTGTCAACGATGAGGTCTATGTTATGTTTAACATCAGGATCTATTTTTAGATCCTCAATATCATCTAAGTGATATACATCATCATCTATTATCACTCTAGAAAACCCCTTGGTTAGTAACTTAGAAAGTAGACCTTTGTATTCACCCTTTCTACCTTTAATTAAAGGTGAAAGTATCTGAAATCTTACATCTTCTTTAGATATTATCTCAACTATTTGTTCGGATATCCCTTGAATACTTTGTGAAGATATTGGTGTTCCACACTTAGGACAGTGTGCAATACCTATATGTCCAAAGAGTAATCGAAGGTATCCATATATCTCTGTAATTGTTCCTACTGTGGATCTGGGATTACTACTGGTAGTTTTTTGATCAATTGATATCGCTGGTGAAAGACCAGTTATGTAATCAACATCGGGTTTGTGCATCAATCCTAAGAATTGTCTTGCATATGAAGAGAGTGATTCTACGTATCTTCTTTGTCCTTCTGCATAGAGTGTGTCAAAAGCTAGGGAAGATTTCCCACTTCCTGATACTCCTGTAAATACTATTAATTTGTTTTTAGGTATTTCAAGAGAGATATTTTTAAGATTGTGTTCTCTTGCACCCTTTATTTTTATATATTCTTGGTTCATATCAACTCATATTATATCACGAAATGGTGTATAATCAGCGGCTATGGATACCGCAGAAACAGAGATTGTAAAAGAATTAGTTACGCCTTTAGAAAGTAGGGCATTGGAAGTAATGTCTGAAATGTTTGGTAATGAAACTGTACAAGAGGCTTTTGATGTGGGTCTTCGTTTTGCAAAAGAAATAGGTGCTGTAGAGGAGGTTTGGATAGTTACGGGATTTGGAGCAGTAGTAGGGTTTGGTTTTGGTATGGTAGTAGCTGGTATAACTGATCAATTAGAAAAAAGGATCTCAATGGCTTCACCAAAGGGTACTGGTGCTGGTTGTTCTATTGTCTTGTATTCTACATTAGCTGGTGGTTTGGCTGGTTTTGCTGCTGGTAGTCTCCTTGTTAAATAGATATGGATATACAAAGATTCCAAAAAGTTCATGAGTTTCTTGTTGATATGCTATTAGAATATGGAATGTCAAAAGAAGAGGCTTTGAAAATTTCTTCTACTTTTTTCTTTGCATGGTACAAATCTACACAAGAAGAAGAGAGGAAAGTAGAAATGTATGAGGAAGCAGTAAAGGAATATTTAGATCGCTTCAAGGAGAGTCTTTAGAAATGGTATAATCTGGATATACCTGGTAGACTACAGTCTACCTTTTTGCTTGTTTAATAACCTAAATGAAGTGACATGGGTATGCACCCGTAGCTCAATTGGATAGAGCAACACACTCCTAACGTGTAGGTTACTGGTTCGATTCCGGTCGGGTGCGTATTTTTGAAATAGTAGAGATTTTCTACTAAGATGGAGAATAACTTTGAGAAGGAGATAAATATGAAGAACGCCATACAGGTAGATGAGCTTAAGGCTCCAGATAGGAGAGATGGTTATCCTGTTCAGACTCCTCGCTGGATGAAAAGATTTCTTGAGATTGTTCCAGGTTCAATGTTATGGTTGTTATTACTTTCTCCAATTATTTTCGGTCTATTAGGTTGGGAAGAGGTGTTTGTTTTCTATATATCGTTTTTGATAATTTACTGGGTATATCGTGGCATTAAATTTGTTATAGGTATTGCTATTGGTGTTAGCCGAATGAATAGGGATCTTGATACGGACTTTGTACAAAAGATTAGAGAGCTTGATTCCAAAAAGTTTGATGATCTTCACTATATTTACCTATGTCCTGCATACAAGGAGAGTTTGGATGTATTGGAACCATCGTTTGAGGCTTGGAGTAAGAGTGATGTTGGCGCAAACAAGATCCATGTAGTTATGGCTTTGGAGGAGAGAACTGCTGAAGATATTCAGATCCCAAACTTTAAAGAATTGGAAAAGAAATACGGTAAGGTATTTGCAAGTATGGAGTACTATGTTCATCCAAAAGATATTGAGGGTGAAGCTACTGGTGTTAAGGGCGCAAATATTAACTGGGCAGCTAGAAACTTTGTTAAGAAATTAGAGGCGAGTGGTGAGGATATTTCTAAGTATTTGTTGATTACCTGTGATTCTGACTTAAGACCTGACCCTAAGTACCTATCGGCCATTACTTACAAGTATATGACAGTTGATGATCCCGAGAAGAAATACTATACAAGTGCTATATATACTCTAAACAACAATATCTGGAGAGTGCCTACATTAATAAGGGTCCAATCCTCAATGTTGACACTTGTAATACTACATACATGGATTACGGAGAAATATGAGCATATTCCCTTTGTAAAAAACGTATTAAGCTCTAAAGAAACATTCTCTTCATATGTAGTAAATCTTAAAACTTTAAAAGAGGTACATTTCTGGGATCCTCAGCTTGGTATTGATGATTCTACATTCTTCTGGAATGCTTTGATTAGGTATAAAGGGGACTTTCAGGGTGAAGAAGTCTATATTCCAACCCATAGTGATGCGGTAGAAAATGAGAGTGTTATTAAATCTTATAAGTCGTTTTATAAACAGCAACATAGGTGGGGGTGGGGTATTATTATTTTCCCAACAACTATAGCTGCATTGATATATGACAGAAGTATTCCGTTCTTTAAGAAATTGTATGTACTTTTTGCTATGTTTAGAACCTATATATTCTTCACTACTGTGGTTTACCTTATGACATTCGGTTTACAATTACTTGGTATATTTAGTAATGATTATCTCTTTAGTTCTGCTTCTTACAATTTACCCAATGCAATGAGTTTCTTACTTACAATTCTTCTTATATGTAACATCTTTATTGTATATTACAGAAGGAAGATTACTCCAATCCCAAAGGGATGGCCTATATGGAGACATCTAGTAGATTTTGGTGAGGTAGCTTTGATAGCAGTACAAATGTTATCCTTTGGATTCATTCCATATGTTCAAGCAGATACAGAGATGATGCTTGGTAAAGGCTTCAAGAAGAATTTCTATGCTACTGACAAGGTAAAGATAGAGAAGTAGTTTAATGTAAAGATATTCTATCTATCTTTGCATTCTTTATTCCCGTTATCGGGTCTGTTAATGTAAAGATTCTAACAAGGTGATCTTTAGAATCTGTTACTCCAAGGTATGATAAATTCTCAGTGTTATCCAATATCAGAGTTTTATTATCTCCTTCCTTGTCAATTATATATACCATATCTTTTTCAACCACTAACAGATTGTTAGAATTAGATAGCCAACTAATTTTGGTAACATCCTTTGTCTCAAGTCCAAATATTTCTTTCCCACCAATTTCTACAGAAGGGTTACCTTCTTCATTTGAAAATGTAAATACTCCATATCCTAGCTCATCTTTAAACAGAAGTTTTGCATTATCTTTTGAGAACTCTACAAGATTAGAAACATATGGAGAGATTAGTAGATATCTTTTTGTTCTAATATTGTACCAATATGATGCTGAATCAGTCTTTATATATATCCCCTGAGCTGTTTGATTTACTACAAAGTTTTCTACCTCACCAACACTTCTAGTACTTGCAGTTGAATTTGTGAAAGCTGAATACTTGTTTATGGAATCTTCTTCCATATATCTCTCTAAATATTCTTTATTTTTTTGAAAGAAGAGGTCTTTAACTAATACTTTAGGATTTGAGCCGTCCATTTCTTCTTGGGTAAGTACATATGCATATACCTTTTCTGTTTCTAAATCTTTTGCAGTTTCTACAGTATAGAAGTAGCCTTGTTCATCGGTACTCCATATATATCTATTCCCCTCAACTTTCTTTATTAAAAGATATTTCGTCTGCTTATCTATATTAAACGATATTAAATCAGTATCAGATTCAAACATCAGATATTTATTGTTAAGTGACCAAGATATATCATATCCACTAAATTGAGATATCTCTAACTTTGGAGTTTCTTCTAAGGAGATATTTTTTGATATATCCATTAGATATGTAGAGTAAGTCTCTCCATCTTTAATATTAAGAAGAAGATAGTTGCCATTTGGGGATGGAAGAAGAGATATCTCTGGTTGTGTTGCGAATTCGAAAGAGAGTATTGTCTTTGGGTTTAAGCTAAGATCCCAGAAAGTAGTGTTAAGGTTGTAAAGCCATATATTGAATGTAGTAGAGGCTTCATTCGAAATCTTTGTTAAGAAAAATACCCTATCTTGGTTATCATTTACCCATGTATTAAGTACTTCCTGGCCATCAAGGATAGAGAGGTCTTCAATACCTCTTTCTGCTTTGATTAGCCAAGGATATACAGTCGTGGATTTCTCTTCCTTGATCTCAATTCTCTTTTTCCATTCAATATATCCATCTCTTGTAACAGAAATATTGTATTGCCCTACATTTAAACTTGCGCTTTTGGGTGTTCTTCCCTTCTCTTGTCCCTCTATGTAAAGCGTTGCGAGGAAAGGATCGGATTCTACTGTGAGTACACCTGTTTTTAAAACCTGTTGCTTAAATGGATCAATTCTCCAACCATTAGCATACATATATATAGTTACAGCACCTATATATACAATTAGAGTTCCGAAAATGGAGAGCATTGATACTAATTTCTTTTTTCCTTCCTCTTTTGTCATAGTGATCTAGTATATCACAAGAGGATATCTTTTTTGAGTTAGAAATTTGTTGAAAGATGATATAATCTGGGGATGTTAGGAAAGAAACTTGGTGTCGATTTAGGCACTGCCAATTCAATAGTGTTTGTTCAAGGGGAAGGAATTTCCTTTGTTGAACCAACTGTTGTCGCAATAGATGTTAATACCTATAAGGTTATTGCGGTTGGTTCTGATGCGAAGAGAATGATTGGTAAGACTCCAGAGAATATTGTTGCTAGAAGGCCTATGAGGAATGGAGTTATTGCTGATTCAAGGGTTACGGAGGCATTGCTTAAATATTTTTTAAACAAGGCTTTAGGTAAGTCAAAATTTTTTAAACCTGAGATAGTGATAAGTGTACCTGCGGGTATTACAACAGTAGAGCAAAGAGCTGTAATTAAAGCTGCAACTAATGCTGGTGCAAGACAAGTTACAATGTTACCAGAGCCTCTTTTGGCAGCATTGGGGGCAGGTCTTCCCATAGAGACATCTTCTGGGAATATGATTGTTAATCTTGGAGGTGGTACAGCAGAGATAGCTGTATTATCTTTGGATGGTATTGTTGAATATGAGTCCTTAAGAGTAGCTGGGGACGCTATTAATGAAGCAATTATCAACTATATGCGTAAGAAAAAAGGTGTACTAATTGGTGAACAAACTGCAGAGAATGTAAAGATTAGAATAGGGTCTGCAGTTGAAATTCGTAATCCAAAGAGTATGGAAGTTAGGGGTAGGGATGTTGGTGCTGGTTTACCAAAGGCTGTAAACGTAGACTCCAATGATATTGCAGCTGCAGTTAAGAGACCTTTGTTGAGTATAATTAATAGTATAAAGAGTGTATTAGAAAGGACCCCCCCGGAGCTTTCTGCAGATATTATGGATAGGGGGATGGTAATGAGTGGGGGTACTTCTAAGTTAAGAAACTTGGACAAGTTGTTTACAAAAGCTATTGGTGTACCTGCTCATGTTGCAGACGAACCTATGTATTGTGTAGTTAAGGGTACTGGTATTGCTTTGGAATTAATGGCTACTGGTGAGAGAACCTTCTCTTTTAACAAAGGTATTAATTAAAATATTTGAATATATTTAATGGTAAATATTTTTTCAAAATCAGACAGGGATAGTATGAAGCTTGAGGAGGTTACTAAGTTACTTTCTAATTTAAGGATTCCTATTGGTTTGGTATTTACTCCGACTAACTTAGATGTAGAGAAAAAGAAATTCTTTGATTCTGATACATATGAGCCTCAATTTACATATAGGTTAATAAAGAATAAAAATGATGAGATTTTTAAGAAATTAGCTTCTTTGAAAGAAGTTGCTGATGTTGATCCTAGAATATCCGATTTCTATATCGAATTGATTCAATCTAAAAAGGACTCTAGCGACCTTATGCATGCAGTTGGTAACAATGAGTTAGTAACAGATCTTTCCTTTAAGAAATATTCTAAGCCTTCGGCTTTGCTTTTCAGAAATTCTGCAAGGGTATTAAGAGGCAAGGTAGATGGGTATAGGTTGGTGAATATGAAGAAGGTTAAGAATGAAGATATGCTTAATTTTGATGAGATCCAAGATATCTTTGAGGATGTATTTAAAGAGCTAGGGTTAGATGGTTGGTCAGTAAAAAAGTCTATTAATATTGCAAAGAATGGTGCAAAGGTAGGTATCAAAAACAAAGAGATATTACTTGATCCAGATATTAAGAGATCGAAGTTTAAGTTAAGAAAAACATTGGTACATGAAGTAGGTACTCATGTTCTTCGTTCTATTAATGGTGCGAATACTGGTTTTGAAGCCCTATCTAAATCGAACTTACCCAGCTATCTTGATGTAGAGGAGGGGTTAGCTACTTGGAATGAATCCAATATGGACTTATTAACATTGAGATGGTTAAAGGAGAAGGCTGCTATGGTTTGGGCTATATATATTGGTGAGAATCTTTCATTTAGAGAGCTTTACAACAGTATGTTGGGTGTATTACCAAAAAAGTCTGCATTTGATGTTGTATATCGTGTTAAGAGAGGTCTTGGTGATACTAGCTATCCTGGTATATATGCAAAAGATATCGTCTATTTTAGAGGTTTTAGAAAAGTCTCTCGTATGTTAGAAAGAGATATTACTCTGTATGAAAAACTTTATGCAGGTAAAATTGATTTTGAGCAATGTGAATGGGTAGATACTGGCCTTATACCAAAAGCTGAGATTGTTCCAAGTAAAGAACTTTGGAAGTCAGTATTTAAGAAGGTTGGTATCTAACTACTCTTTAAAGGCCGTAATTATTGCTTCTGCAATATTTGCTGGTTCTCCAACGATTTTTGATTCGTATGCTTTAAACCCTGGGTGATAACTAACCTCCTGTAGTAACGGCTTGCCATTCATATACATTATATCTACAGCTACAAAGTCTGCGTTCAATTTCTGTGCAACACTCTCTGCAAGTTCGGCATCCTGGGATTCAGGTGCGTTGTACAGAGTATATTCTCCCTTACTTACTGTCATGAAACTGTTTGTTGATTGTCTCTTCCATCCACCTATAACTTTACCCAACTTAACGAATATTCTCATGTCCATACCACTATCGGAATACTCTTGTATGAAGAGCCTAGAGTGATCTAGAGATGCAATTGGTTCTTGTTTATAGTCATCTTCTTTGTCTATTTTGAATACATTCTTTTTTATCTTCTCTTCTCCATCGATTATTTGAACTCTATTAGCACCCGAATACTCTTTCAAGATTATTGGGTATTCGTTTAAGGTATTTCTTGGAGCAAGATAGTTTCCATCTGTTCTGTAGTAGGTGTTAAAGTAGGGTATATTATTCTGAGAACAGAAAAGTCCAAGGGATATCTTGTTGTAATATGGAAGAAGTTTAATAGCTTCACTGTTTTGTACTAAAATCTTGTTACTTGGGCATAAAACGTTGTGTTGATCAATATAGTCGACGATATATCTTTTGTATTGATATTCAATTTCGTTATGTAAAGCATGGCCTCTGAATATGATATGAGTGTATTTTCGAATGCCTTCACCTTTGACAAATATCGATGTTTCACCGTTGATTATCTGAAATTCTAACTCGTCATTGTATGCCAAGGTATGGGGTATACCTTTTTTATCCAATTCTTCTATTAACCTTAAATTGACAGTTGAAATATTCTCCTCATTACCTGTTTCTAATCTCTGCCTTTTATCTATTATTAGATATCTCATTGCTAGATTACTACAATCTTATTTATTAATTTCATACTTCTATATTTTTTTACAATCTTCATATATTCTTTCTCTTTAGACATCTCTTTTGTAACATACAAGGTGTCAATATGATCAAAACCTAAACCATCCTCTTTTACACTGTTCCAATCTCTGTGGTGAAGTAGAATTATATCTAAAGAAGCATTACATTTAATTGCTTCTACTTGTTCCCATCTTGAAGATCCACTGTTAACCTCTAATCCATTTATTAAATATCTATTATCAATGATTTCACCTATTGTAAAATCTTTTTCTCCAAAGAACGTCTTTCGTAGTAGGGTAGGTATATGTTTTGTTGTTTGACCTACGACTACTATCTTTTGAGTTTTGTTTTCCTTAAGTAATTTCTGTACATATGTTTTTGCAACATATCCTCTTTGTGTTCCTATTGTAGGGAAAAAGTTAAGATATGATTCAGGCATTGCATTTATTTCTAGAATACCTCCGTTATCTGGTGTAAGGGGTTTAGAGATATCTTTACAAAGTACGTCTACTCCTAATACAAAGGTATGTGTTGAAGAAGCAATGGTTTCTGCTATCATTCTTATTTCTTTTCCTACTTGGTCTGTGAAGTCTTCTGTTACTCCTCCTTGACTCATACTTGCTACTTTTCTTACTTGTACCTTTATGTCTTTCTCAGGGATACTTTCAAGAGTGTATCCTTGTTCTGTGAGATATTCTGTTAATGGTTCATCAATCTTTATTGGTTTTAATATATGTGCTGGATTCTTAATATCCCTTCTAGGATCTTTGTTTGTTTCTTCTATTAATTGTTTTATGGTATTTTTACCATCACCTATTACAAATGCAGGAATTCTCTTTGTAACTATTTCTAATTTACCATCCACAACAAGTAATCTGTAATCTTCTCCTTGTATTTGTTGTTGTATCATTATTTTCTTCTGGTATTCCCTTTTTCCTTCTGCTGCTGCTTTACCAAACTTAAAAGCTTTTTCCGCTTTCTCTAGAGTATCTACTCCAACAACAACACCGTGTCCTCCTACTAGACCAGTTGGTTTAATTACAACTGGTTTTTGAAATCTATCCCATATTTCAGGTAAATCCTTAATATCATCAATTATTTCCCATTGTGGAAGAGGTAGGTTAAGTCTTTCAATTATCGTATTTGTTGACCATTTATCCCTTTGAACTTTAAAACCGAAAGTAGAATCTCCTGATGATCCAATTGAAATCGTTATCTGAGATCCTTTACCGCAACCTATTACATAGTAGCGGTTATATGTACCAGAATATCCTAATTCAAAACTTTTGGATCTTGTTTTGTTCAATATTGCTAAATTAGTTTCAATGTTTAATTGATGTGCTGCATACAATACTGGTATTGTAGACATTGATTTAACTCTAGAAGATATTACAGTATTAACGACATATTCATTTGCATCTTCAAAAGTAATTTCACCTTTTGAAAGTTTGTTTAATGTTTCTTCTGATTCTCTCCATAGGTGAGGTAGTTTAGATCTTATGATTAATTCAGTAGGGGATACTATATATTCAAAAAGGAATATTGGATGGAAAGAATTAATCTTATCAAGCAGTTTAGTTATTTCTTCAATATGTGAACCTTCTAAGGGTATCTTAACTGTTGTATATTGTGATTCTAGATTTAAACCCTGTATTGTATTTGCCATTATATTAAAGAAAAAGATTAAATATTTTTAGATATATATTCCATTATTGGTATTGCTACTTGGACACTTTCTCCTTTATCTACTTTGTAATGTAGGCGTAATCCAGGGTTGTAGTTTATTTCATTTACACCACACTTTGCAGGTTTAGTAATATCTGGAGTAATTATATCTACACCTCCAAATACTGTCCCTATGGCTCTCACAGCGTTAATTGCGAGATCTTTGTAGTATTGGTGTACCTCACTGGAACATTCCTCTGTTGTACCTCCAGTGCTTAAGTTGCAATTATATCTAAGTATAACTTGTTGGGAATCATTTGGCACTGTATTTAGTTTCAAATTAAGATTTTCCAATCTTAATTTTACCTCTGTATCTATTGGTATTGGTTTAAGTAGGTTAGCTTTTCTCTCTTTATTTTTCTCTTCTATTAATTTTTTAATATTACTCTTTCCATCACCTATTACATATGCAGCTTTTCTTCTTACAATTCCTACTACATTATTTCCTGCAACTAGGAATCGGTAGTTCTCACCATCCAGAAATTCCTCTCCTATTACTTTGTTCTCATCCTTTGCCTTTGATGATTTATTAGCACTTTTAAAGGCCTTAATTACTTGTCCTTTATCCTTAGGAAGTAGTGTTACACCATTTCCTCCTAATTGTTGTGTAGGCTTTATTACTATTTTTTTGTATTCCTCGAAGAATTGTACCGCGTCTTTCTGGTCTTTAAGTATCACTTGTTTTGGTACAGGTACTCCTGCTTTTGAAAGTATTTCATTGGTAAAGTTTTTCTTCTTAGCTATTGTCGTACTTGTTGTATTAGTTAATGGAGTCGCAGTGTTGATTATGAACCAATGTTTACTGTTGTGTTCAAATCTTGCCATGAGTGACCTTTTTTCAATTTCATACTTAATACCCAAGATATCTGCTGCTTGTACGTAGTAGGCTAGATGTACATTTCCTGCTTCTTGGAGATATTGTTTGTATGTTTTCATATATTTGTATATATATTTTAGAATGTATTACTTGTATCTATTAAGAATCCAGAGAGTTCTGATCTACCAATTACTACTTGATATGGTATATCATCGGATTCACTGGATACAAATTCTGTTATCTTTACAATATCAGATATTTTTATTGGAATCTCATATACTGGTCTAATCTTTATTTCTCCATTTTCTAATATCTTTGCTAATCTTTTAATATCTGGATTTAGGGATATCTTTTTCTCATGTATATCCAAATATTCTTGAGCTTCTTTAAATGAATTAAATCTTTCTGGAATATCTAAGGACTTAAAATCTTTGTCTGCTTTAAGATATCCCAGTCTATTAGCTAGAGTAGAGGATATTCTCGATGTTAATATCCCAGTATCCATGAAGGCTTTAACGACCTCTCGTTTTAATTCTTTTGTTCTCTTTATCTTGCTTATCTCTGTACCTTTCTTAAAAAGAGTAATTTTCTCGACTATGTTGAGTACCTTTCTTCCACTGATAGCTTCAATATTTTCCTCAATTTCTCCTCCGAAAAGATTCTTTGCTACACGTATACCGTGTTTAATACTCTTTATCTTTAAATCTTTTACTTTCTCTAATCTCCATCTTAAACCTGCTTGGTTAGCTACTTGTATTCCTAATCCAGGTCTTGCATTAATTTCGAATACCACGGGTCCTTTGTCTGCATCTAGTGCAATATCTACACCTATATATCCTAGCTTACTGGACTTTTGACACTTAAGAGCTATTTCTAACATTTCATTCCAATATGGGATTTGTATACCACTTAGAGGTTTGTTTTCTGCAAGATCAAGTGTCGAGTCTATTAATTTGTATGAGTCTGTTCTAAATGCAGAAGCTTTCATATGCATAGAGTAGGTGGTTATACCTGATTCTAGGTCTATACCTGTACATATTGCTCCAGAATGTAGATTTGCAGTACCATTGGATCTTCTCGTTGGTAGTCTTAACATTGCCATAACGGGGACTAGATTGAAGCATATGATTCTTATATCTGGTACACCTTTGTATGAGTACTGTTTAAGCAAGGGATCCGTTTTAATTCTTTCTTCGATGATTGCAATATCACTTCTTGAACCCATTGAGAATCTACCCTCTAGTATATTTTCTATATGTAATATGATATCTCTCTTAGTCATGATTGTTCCATTTGGTCTAATCCATGCTTCTTGGCCTTTCTTTTTACCGTAGAATACTATTATTCCATTTCCACCTGTTCCTTTGTTTGGTTTTATTACAAAACTTTTAGGTAGACTATCCCAATCTAGAAATTGTAATTGTTTTTTAGTTCTTACTAATTTGTAAACTTCAGGAGTTTGTATCTGTTCTTTTTTAAGAACCCTTTTAGTCAATATCTTGTTATCTGCAATTAATTTCGCAGATGGTGGGTTATACGGTCTGATATATTCTTGGTTTCTTCGGTTTAGTCCAAGTATTTGATTGTATCTGCTGTTAATTGCTAGATTCATCTTTATTGCTTAGTCTAAATCTGAAGTAATCAACTATTCTTAATCCTGAGAATTGTCCTAAGAGTAAGTTTACAATTGTTAATATTGGTAATATCCAAAGATTAAGAAGTAGATATTCAGATATTATCTCTCTAGTTATTACAAACCATCCTAATGTTGCAACAAAGATTGTACCTATTAACGTTAGCATTGATCCTGCTAAGGATTTTTTTACATATTGTTTTGTAAAGAAATCTGAAAGTGCAGCTATTGATATGAATGCTAATGGAGGAATATTTTGCATATTCTCAAGTCCTAATCCGAAACTATCAATTAGTACAAAGAACAAAATTAAAAATATTGCCAATATTGTGTAGTTTGTTGCGATACGAGTTATGTAATGCATTCTAATACGCTTGAGTACGCTATATGAGAGTAGGGAAGTAAGTATTACTAGTAGAGTAATGGAGAGTCCATATTTAAGTCCTGTATATGAGTAAGCAATGGCAAGGAGTATTGGTGCATATATTCCATATGTCTTTGAACCTATTACATATCTTGCAAGGCTAACAATTGTAGCTAATACAGATACCGCTATTATTAATTCTAAAGCCATGGATGGTACTCCATGATTCAAAAACCACTGAGTTAATCCTGATGTATCAAACATATTTGATATTCTGAAAAATTAGAATATATCCTCATCATTATACTTTGTCTTAGTATTCATTGTCGAATATATGAGCTAAAAAAAAGAGGTCTAAAAAGACCTCTTAATTTTGTTTCTAAAAAGGTCGTTATGCTAACTCTACAGTTGCACCTGCCTCTTCGAATTTTGCTTTGATAGCTTCAGCATCTTCTTTCTTTACAGACTCTTTTACTGTCTGTGGTGCTGCTTCTACAAGATCTTTAGCTTCTTTTAATCCAAGCTCAGTAATCTCTCTTACTACTTTGATTACTCCAATCTTGTTTGCTCCTGCTTCTTTAAGAACAATATTGAATGAAGATTTCTCTTCTTCTGCAGGTGCTGCTTCTGCTGGAGCTGCTGCTACTGCAACAGGTGCAGCTGCACTTACTCCAAACTTGTCTTCCATTACCTTAACAAGGTCTGCAAGCTCTAAAACGGTCATTTTCTCAACCATTTCGATTACTTTTTGTGCATTCTCTGTTAATGTTGGAAGTGTTTTTGCTTCGTCTGACATTTTGGTTAGATATATAATTTAAATATAGATTTACGATTTACTATCAGCAATACCCTTAAGTACTACTGTTAATCCTCTTACGTTACCAGTAACTGCATTCATAAAGCCAGTTAATGGTGCACTCATAGAGCCAACAAGTCTTGAAAGTAGAACTTCCTTTGAAGGAATTTCTGCTAATTGCATAACTCTTTCTGCGCTTAAAAACTCTCCCTCATATACTCCACTTCTTGGTTCCAAAAGTTCTGTTTCTTTTTGCATCTTTTTTACTAATTTTGCAGGTGCTGTTGGATCTTGTTCAAAGGTAATAACGGCTGTAGGGCCATCAAATTCTTGAACTTGAAGTGGCTGCTCTGTTTCTTGTAATGCAACCTTAAATATACTGTTTTTGACTACTGTAAAGTTTGCATCTACATCCTTAAGTTGAATCTTAAGTCCTGTAACTGTAGCAGTATCAATCTTATCTGAGTTAACTAAAAGGTATCCAGCTTTTGATTCAATCAAATCTTTATACTTTTTAAGTAGCTCTTCTTTTTGATTACGACTTTTAGACATCGTATGTACCTATTTAATTAATATGTTGAATTATCATTTTCCTCGCATGGATTTATTTTTGTACCATGTTTCTTAGGATAATTACTGAGGTGATTATATATTAAGAGTAGGGGTTGGTCAAGAGAGAACGGCATATGATGCGATGTAGACAGCAATCTACCGTTCTCTCTTGGTACCAAACCAACCGAAAATTTCCATTTACAAGGGGTTAAGTCCCTCTGCTTCAAGTACACTCTCAAAGAATAAGATTCTTTCTTCTTCAGACATAGTATTGGTAAAGGATATTCTGAGTATATAAAAAAAAGACCTCCATATGGAGGTCTTAATATTCTAAAGGAATAGGGGATTACTCAGGTTTTACATATTCAATCTTAAAACTTGGTCCCATTGTAGGTGCTAAGTGCATTCCATCACATGCTTGTGCATATCCTTTACCAATTACTTCTTCTAGAGCAACTACACATGCGTGTACATTTTCTACAAGCTTTGCATCATCCATATCTAGTTTACCAGCACTCATGTGAATTACTCCAGAGGTATCACATGCGAATGTCTGTTTACCTTTTTTGTATTCACTTACTGCTTTTTCAATATCTTCAGTTACTGTACCATTCTTTGGACTTGGCATTAATCCTTTAGGACCTAGCTCTTTTCCTAAGATTGCAATCTTAGGCATGACAGATGGCGTAGCAATTGCGACATCAAATTCTATCTTCCCAGCTTTAACATCTTTGATTAAAGAATCTAATCCAACGAAATCTGCACCTGCTTCTTTAGCAACTTTGTCCATGTCTGGTGTTGTAAATACTGCAACTTTAACATTCTTAGTTCCACTAGAGTGGGGTAGAGCTAATGCACCTTTTATTGATTTTGGATCTCTATCTTTTGGTACTTTAATATCAAAATGTACTTCTAATGTTCCTACGAAACTACTGTAAGAAGTTTTCTTTGCTTCTTTTACTGCAGAATCTACAGTATATGCTACTGTTCTATCAAGATTCTTTACTACTTTTGTATATTTCTTTCCTCTTTTCATTCTATATATATTTATACGTTATATTTCTGTTTCTACACCCATCTGTCTTGCAGTTCCTGCAACAATCTTTGCTGCTTGATCTGGATCAGAAGTGTTTAAGTCAGGCATTTTTACTTCAACAATCTTTTGAATTTGTTCTTTGGTAAGTTTACCAACTTTCTCTAAGTTAGGTCTTGCAGATCCTTTCTTAATCTTTATCTCTCTTCTAATCAATTCTGATGTAGGAGGAGTCTTTGTTATGAAATCAAAGGATCTATCCTCATATATTGTAATGATTATTGGAGTAAGAATACCATTTCCTTCTCTAGTTCTTTCATTGAATTGAGTACAAAATTCTTGTGTAGAGATTCCATATGGTGCCAAGGTTGGACCAATTGGTGGTGCAGGTGTTGCTTGTCCTGCTGGAATTGTTAACTTTATTATCTTTTTTATTTCCTTTGCCATTTTTATTACTAATCAAATATATATTTTAAAGCTTGTTGACTTGTGAGAAATCAAGTTCAACAGGTGCTTCTCTACCAAGGAAAGATATGAGGACTTTTATCTTACCCTTTGTATTATCAATTGCTTGAACACTACCAATGAAACCAGCAAATGCTCCATCAGAAATCTTAACAGCTTCACCAACACTAAATGAACTTTGGTATGAAGGCTGTTCAACTTCCATGAATTTCATAATTGCTTTTACTTCTGCTTCTGGTAATGGTTTTGGATATTTATCTGTCTTTACAAAACCTCTTACACCTTCAGTATTTTTTACAATATCCCATGTATGCTCATCTAACTCCATCTTTACTAATACATATCCAGGGAAGAGTTTATCTTCTCTAACATCCTGTTTACCTTTCTTAACAAAGATTTTCTTCTGTACAGGAACTAATATCTCTTCTATTTTATCCTGTAGACCAGTAGCTTCAATTCTTTGTTGAAGTTCTTTCTTTATACTATTTTCGTATCCAGTCCTAATATTAAGGACGTACCATTTTGCTTTAGGATTTGCTTTTTTTACTGAGTCTGCCATTCCTATCTATTTAATATTAAATTACTAATTGTCCCATCCTGTTCTCCGATCCAAAGATCTCTTAACCAGAAAAGAACGAAATCGACACCTAGTATTAGCAAAGCGATTATACCACAAAGAAGTAGGGTATATATTGTTAACTTTACTAATTGGCCCATACTTGGCCACTGAGTATTCTTTAATTCTGTTATTATATTTCTTAATGTATCCATATTCTTCAAGCAGGCCCACTCCGATTCGAACGGAGAACTATGGTTTTGGAGACCACTGTTTTACCATTGAAACTATGGGCCCTCGTTGTAAAACAGCTTAATTATTTAACTTTGGTCTCTTTATGAACTGTATGTTTTTGACATACTGAACAGTATTTATTCTTTTCGATTTTCTCTTTTATGTTCTTTGTTTTGTAAGATGTGTAGTTCTTACTCTCACATACTGTACATTTCAAAGCAATTATATCTCTTTTAACTTTTGCCATCTTTTTGCGCGTCAAAATTAATAAACTAGGATATTATGGGAAATACAAAGTATTATATTGAAATATATCTCTTAGGTCAAATGTTTTCTATTATATGTCTGGAGCTGGATCTGAGAGTCGAACTCAGGACCTCATTCTTACCATGAATGTGCTCTA
>CAYOME010000005.1:4849-44069 GCA_964405015.1 uncultured Candidatus Saccharibacteria bacterium | reverse complement strand
TATCCTACTGATAGTATTAAGCTTCTACTTACTAAGGAATGAGATATAGTAAGGCAATATATAATTAATCAAAAATTTAAAGTTTATATTATGAAATTAACATTGCATAGAGCTTTATCAGAGTTAAAAACTATTGATAAAAGAATAAAAGATACTATTATCAGTTTAAAACCTGTTGAAATTTATCAAAAAGATAAAAAAATCAAAGGTCATATTGAAAAAGAAGAATTTGAAAAACAAGCTATTGCTAATTTTGATAGTATAATAGCATTAATTAAGAGAAAAAACTTAATTAAATGTGCTATTGTACTTAAAAATGCAACAACTGAAGTAGTTGTTAATGGTGAAAAAATGTCTATAGCAGAAGCTATAACATATAAAGATTTATTGCAATACAAAAAAGAATTAATTGATAAGTTACATCTTCAATTTAATGCTGTTAAAGCTTCTTTAGAAAAGAATAATTTTGAAGTAAGTCAACAACTTCAAAAAAATATTGAAGCTATGCTTGGAAAAGATAATGTTAAATCTAGTAAAGAAGACATTGAAACTTTATCTAAGCCTTTCTTAAGTATGAATGAATGGCATTTAGTTGATCCTTTAAAAGTAGAGGATAAAATTAATACCCTTGTAGAAGAATATAATAAGTTCTATTCTGAAGTAGATTCTGTATTATCAGAAGCTAATGCAATTACTACAATAGAAATAGAATAATATAATTTAAAATTATAATTATACGAAAAATATAAACACAATCCCCTCCTTATGGGTTATTAAGGATTAGCCTTTTAAGCTATACATGGATGAACAAAAATTCATCGCAAATTGAAAAGTTTAAATATTAAAATTTAAATTTTAAATTAAAAAGCTAAAAGTTTATCTCATAAAAGATAAAATTTAAAAGACTAAAGATAATCACAAATCCTATTAAAAGTTTTATAGGTGCTGATTGTTTGACCTTATATTTTGTATTAGGCTGTATAGTTATAATTTTTAATATTAATATATAACTATTATTATAATGACACCAACAATTGAACATTTAATCATATTAGGATTAAAGATATATAGTATAGGTTTAATCTTAGATATGTTATCTCATTATATTAAGTATGGTAAACATGAAAAGATTGCAGACTATGCAGGTATACTATGGTACATATCTTTAGCCTCATGGTTTGTATAAACATATAACTATATGATTAATATAACAATAACAGAACTTGATAACATAATAGATTCTTTAGAGTTTAGGTTATTAAAATCAACTGATAATCAAGACAATATTGAAACTATTATGTTAATCAATAAACTTGAAAATGAAAGACAACAATGTTGTACTATGGACTAATAGGTAATAGAATTAATGATGTAAAAATAATTAATTATAGTAAATGGTATCGTATCCCAGAAATACTTGAATTCTTCAATGATATACCATATGAAGTTGAAGTATTAAATACTAATAAAGTATTTAACTATATTAATCCTAAATTAGGTTGTCAAATAATATTACCTTCATATGTAGAATACCTTGAATGGTGTCAAACTACATGGAAAGCGGATTGGTTATATTCCATACCTAAAGGAATAAATAATCAAGATATAGCTTTTGAACAAAATATGGAACAATTGCAACAAATGGTTGATAATGGTTTAATTAGAATAAAATTAACTATACTTCAAGCGTTTGATAAACAATTTAAAAAACTATAAACTGGAGACAAATGTCAGAGAAGGTTATAAAAAGATCAAAAACACCAAAGGGAGTCTGGATATCAGATTTTCCTACAAATAAAAAACATCCTTTATTAAAGGTTAAAAATGAACAAAGGCCTACTTCAGAATTTATTAATTGGAGAAGAATAAATAACGATATTAATCGTCAGCATTCAATTACAATTGATAGAATTAATGAAAAAAGGAAACCTTTATCAATAAGATTAAATAAATCTCGAATAATATCAATATTATTCGTTAAAAAATATAATACTGGGGAATATGGTTTAAGTAAATATATATTAAAAGTACCTATTAAAAGTACTTTAACTAATCAAAGAGTATATTTACAATCCTTTGAAACAGAAGCATCCTATCTTAATAAATTTCAACAAGAAATTGTACAGATAACTTTCCCTAAAGTATTACCTACGGAATTAGCTATTCACAGTATTCAACCTGTTATAAAAACAGGTAGTCCTAAAAAAATACATTTACGTAGAAATAAAAGATATATTTACCATCTTTTTTGGTTAAAAAATAATACAGATGGTCGTAATCTACGATGGTTACATACAATGAAATCTCATAAAGGATATACAGATAAAGAGGGTTATGATTTCTATATAGATAAATATACCTATATTTTATCTACTAAATATCCTGAGTATGAAATAGTAGGTGTAAAAAGAGACGTTAATTTAAAGTTACTAATGAAATATGGTAAAGGTTCTCTTGTTAATAATATTAAAATTAAAACACAGCCTACTAAAACAGAAAATATAGGTAGATTAGTATCTTTACGTAATCGTTTAGATAATACCCAAATCATTAGAGTTCCTCTATATGAAATAAAGATGGGTACCTATGATATTACTGAATGGACTTTTATACCAAAATCAAAATATAAAAAACTATTAGTAGAAAATGCTAATATCAAAAAATATGAAGCTTTTGATAAAAAAGACTTTAATAAGAAATATATCAAATTAAGTCTAAAAGAAAAGAATAAACGTAATCCTAATTATACTGCACCTAAAAAGAAGATTAAATCTCCTTTAAAACGTAGAACAATTAGGATAAATAATAGGAAACAGATATGCACGGATTAGTATTAGCAGGTCAAACTAAAGATGACAATGATGCTGTACTGTTATCTTTAACTTGTGATGATTTTGAAGTTTGTCGTAGGGGTTTATTTATAGACTTAGGTTATCATATCCTTGATTCTTTATTAAGGAATATACCTTCAGGATATAATAGTGCCTTAGCAACAGATTTTGTAACATTAAATAATCGTTATGTAAGTAAAGAGGTATGGAGTAAATGTGAAACTATCGATGATGCTATTAACTTAGCTTCAGAATTTTACAAAGAAGATATTACTTTGAAAGAAGTAAAAACTTTACGTGTATTAGTAGGAAGAGCTACAGATACAAATCCTGGATACCAAAAAGTATTTACATATATGAATCCTGGTAGCACAATAGCTAGTGCAGTTATTATGTTAGGAATCGGTTTATACGATCCTAAAATCAGTATTACTGCTAATAATGTAGGTGCTTTCTTAGCACGACGTATAGCAGAAACTAACCCTTTATGTACGTATAGTCATCATATACCAGCCTCAATTTTTAATTTAATTAAAAAAGAAAGCGAAATTGAAGCAGTTGAAAAAGGTTTAATTGAAGCAGTAAATGACATTACTACTTCACGAATAAAATACTTTATGGAGACTGCTATTTTATCAGAACAAAAAGTACCTATTGGTAAAGAAGAAGTAAAAATAGGTAAGTTTTTGAATGATAATAAGATTGCATTAAATGGTGATTTTGCCTATTTAAAATTGTAACTAAATGAAACTAGTCCTTTTAAAAGACGTAAAAGGTATTAATAGAGATAAAGGAGAACGTCTTCATGCGAAAGCTGGGGACGTTCTTATTGTCTTACTTATACACAAAAACTACTATATTTGTGATAGTAAATATTATCCAAATGAACATATCGTAGTTTTTAACAATCAAGTAGCAGAAATTAAGAAAGAATATGATATACCTGACAACGACGAAGGAATTACCGACGAGTCAGATATATATGAGAATGAAGAACCTATCGAGTATAATTGAAGAATTACAAAATGAAACGATTATATGTCTTGATTGTGAAACTGAAGGTATAAATCCTTTAAAACACAAAATAATATTATTACAATTAGGTACTATATCAGGTGATCAGTATTTAATAGACTGTAGAGACTTTGATATTACTGAATTACAGACTTTATTAGAAGACCCTAATAAAACATTTGTAGGACATAATATTAAGTTTGATTATAACATGCTTAAACAATATAATATTGTACTAAGTAATGTATATGATACTATGATAGTTGACCAAGTTATATATAATGGTAAATATGACCAAGATGAGATTCGTAAAAATAAACGATATTCCCTTGCTGGTGTATATAAACATTATTTTAATAAAACTATAGAAAAAACTGTTAGAAATGAATTTCCTTCACTTAAAGAAAGAAATTTTACTGATAATCAGATATTATATGGTGCTAATGATGTAAAATATCCTTTAGAAATAAAGGTTAAACAAGAAGAATTAATTAAAAAATATGATCTAGAAGTTAAAGTACGTTTAGAGAATAAAGTTGTATTGCCTATAGGTGATATGGAATATAATGGTATTAAAGTAGATACAGTTAAATTCTTATCCCTTGTAGATAAATATAAAATACGTAGTAAACATACTGAAAAATTACTAGACGAATATTTAATTAATAAAAATCCTAAATATAAAAAACAAGCATTTCAATTAGACTTGTTTGGTGGTAGAGATGAAAGATTAACTGATGTACAATGGAATAGTGCTCAACAAGTATTAGAAATACTTGAAAAAGAATTTGATATAATACCAAAAGATAAACATGGTAAAGTATCTTCAGGTGCTAATGCATTTTCAATCTTAGATTATTCTTCCTATGATAAAATATTAGATTTAATATTACAGTATAGAGAAGAATTAAAAATTATAGATTCTTTTGGAGAAGACTATATTAAGAAATTTGTATATACAGATGGTCGAATACATACTCAATTTAATCAGATTGTTGAAACAGGTAGAATGAGTAGTCGTACACCTAATCTTCAGCAATTGCCTGCTGGTGAACATAGAGATTGTTTTATAGCAGAAACTGGTTGTAAATTATCTTGTGCTGATTTTAGTTCACAAGAATCAGTTATAATGGCTAATTTAGCTAATGATGAATCTTTTATAGATTATTTTAAACAAGATGGTAATGATATACATAGTTATGTAGCTACAAAGTTATTTACTGCAATGTTTGGTAAAGAATTTATTGTTACTAAAGATAACGAAAATAAAGAATATCGACATAAGGGTAAAACTTTAAACTTTGGTATTTCTTTTGGTATGTCAGCTTATACTTTATCAAAAACACTACATATTACAGTAGAAGAAGCTCAAGAAATTATTGATTCTTTCTTCAAAGCATTTCCCGCACTAAAAACATTCTTTAACAAAAGTAAACAATTTGGTGTACAAAATGGTTATATTCGCACTAATGATGTAATTAAAGGTATTCGTTGGTTTAAAGACCATGAAAAACTTAAAACATTAGAAGGAGTAGAACAATTAAAACTACGTGGTAGTATTGAGCGAAAATCTCAGAATACAAAAATACAAGGTTCGGCAGCAGAAGTAACTAAAATATCAATGGTATTACTAAGAGATGAACTATTAAAATTAGGCATCAAACCTTTAAAAAACGCAAAAGCAAAACTTATATTAGTAATACATGATGAATTGATTGTAGAGGCTACAGATGATATAGTGGAACAATGTGCTATACTACAAAAAAATAGTATGGAAAAAGCAGGTGAAGTAATATGTAAAAAAGTTAAAATAAAAGCAGTGCCTGTCATAAGTGATAAATGGGTACATTAAAATCAAAAATAATGAAAGACTTTCAAATATCAAATATAATATACGACAAATCTTTTCGAGAACCTACAGATGAAGAAAGACAAGAAATATTTTTATTATTAGATATTCTTTATCCTTATAGAGCTGCTGATACTATCGTTAGTATATGTAGACAAAACGGTATTATCAATGATAAGCATGTAGAAAAAGTATATGAATACCTAGAAGATCCTAAAATGCGATCAAGTTTAGATTTTAAATTTGTTCTATGGGAGACACAAGGCGTTAATATACAAAAAGAATTAATTTCTATGGGCTTCTATTACCCTATAAGTTGGATAAAGGAATTATATTTTAACAAAAAAAGAATAATATTAGCTAAGAAAAAAACTAATTATGATTCCAAACTAAAACAATTTGATTTAGATTGGGAAAATTATTATAAACAATTAGATATATAAACACAATTAATGATTGAATTAGACATTGATTTAATAATCGCATACCGATTGACTATTGAAGAATATGTCTTGTTAGATTTGATGAGACATAGATGGACTGCTAAAATAAGAACCTATTTTAGTAACAGTGAACATCTTCAATCTTTACTTCAACGCTTAGTATTATTAGGACATTTAAAGTTTAGTGCTTTTGGTGATCCTAACAATTTAGCAGACTATACTGTTAAACATTTTCCCAGATTTAGGGATGATGTTAAAGACAATATGGTTAAGGAGTTAATGGAGGCCTATCCGGTAAAAGTTACAAGACCTGATGGTAGTACCGATTATCTTAAATCTAATTCAAAAATAATTAAAGATGCATACAAAAAAATAATTAAAGGTAATAAAAGTACACATGATCATATATTAGCCTGTTTAAAACTTCAGTTACATGAAGTAAGTAGAACAGGCAAATTACCTTATCTTCGTAAACTTACTAACTGGCTAGAACGTGAAGAGTGGAGAGAATGGGAGGATAAACTATTTAATACTCCTTCTTCTGATGCAACAGGTATAGAGAATAGTAACGAAGAAAGTAATAATATATATGGAAATCTCCTCTAATAAAATCCTAGAATATAAACGAATAAATGAATCTACGGATGAAATATTAGCTTATATTGATCGTAGACGTAAAGGTATTTCAGATTCCTTACGTACTAAATGGTATAAATTTAACAGATTATTAGGAGGAGGTCTTGAAGAAAATACACTTTATAGTATTGCTGGCGTCAGCGGTGGTGGCAAGACAAGTTTCATGAATAATTTAGTAACTGACATACTAGATACTAATAATAAAGATAATATAGTAGTATTATCCTTTAACTTTGAAATGCGCAGCTCTCGTATAGTAGGTAAAACTTTATCTTATAAATTACATAAATCTACAACAGATCTTTATAGTACAGTACATGATGTTAGAGTAACAGATGATTACTTTGAAAAAATACAACAAACTGCAAAAGAACTAAAAACATATAACATCTATTATGTAGATAAAGCTGGTACTGTAGAAGATATAAGAAATACGATATTGTATTTTAACAATACTATAGCAAAAGATAAATGGTTAATAGTAACATTAGACCATACCCTCTTAACTAAAGGTAGATCAGGAGAAAATGAAAGAGCAATCATTTCAGATCTCCAATACATGTTCATGGAAATAAAAAAGTATAGTAAGATAACTATCTTACAGTTAAGTCAATTAAACCGGGAAATAGAGACTCCAGAGAGGATAAATAATCCTTATATGCATTTTCCTATGCGAAGAGACATCTTTGCAGCAGATTCAGTTTATCAATGTAGTGATGTTGTAATGGTTATTCATAGACCAGAATTGCTACAATTAGAATTTTACGGAGTAAATAAATTACCTGTAAAAAACCTTATTTATCTTCATGTTATAAAGGCAAGAGAAGGAGAGTTAGGTATTATTCCTTTTGAGAATAATTTAAGGTTTAATAGGATCGACGAAACTGATATAAAGAAAAAAGATGAATCTCAGTTGGCTCTACAAATTTAATTAACAAATAATTTTATATATAATGAAAAACATCATATTCGTAAACACAACTTCAAATTTTCGTAACACTCAGTCATTTGTTAACGATCCTTATAACCCAATGAGGTTATTTGCAAACGAACCCCAAGCTCGTCCTGTAGTTAAAAAGGAAGAGAAATCCTTACGTAATAAGGTAGATGGTTCTTTTGTCGTTATTGCATCTGATTTGGATTATGCCCAGGCTTTAATTGCTAAGGCTCAGGCTAATAATCTTACTGTATCTGGTGACAGTACTTGTAAGGTAGGTAAGGGACTTGGTTCAATTAAAAACATTGAAAAGGGTAACCTTATTTCTTTTGGTACTTCCGAAAGGTTTGATATCAACTGGATTGCTCGTAGGAGCTACGCTTACGAAAACGGGTTAGTTCCTGTTTACGATATCGTTAAAGATTGGATAACTATTCAGAAGGCTTTAGCAGAATTCTCTGCAGATAAGAAAGAGAAAGTTACTAAGTATCTTGATGATTTGAAAAAAAGTATCAGACCTGAGGTTCCTACTTATCGTACTCTTCGTCTTATGGAAGAAGGTAAGAAAGTTGTAACTGAGAAGAAACAGGACGTTATCTCCAAGTTTGAAGGTAAGACTACTTCTCAGAAGGTAGTAGGTGTTATGCCTGGTTCAAACTTCATTAAAGTTGGTTACAAGATTATTCCTGTAAAGCAGGTTAATATTCAACCTACTTATGAAGTACGTTTTCGCCCTGTCGTTAATCAGGGTATGGATATTGAAGTTATCTTACTTTAATATTCGATAGGAATTAATATAATCATAGTTCAAATATTAGGGCTGGGTGTCACAACCTGGCCCTATACTATATACATATAAAGATTTATGTCTAAAAATAAAATATTAGTATTAGGACCTCCAGGTTCCGGAAAAAGCACATCAGCTGAAAACTTAGATCCTAAAACAACATTTTATATTTGTACAGATAGAAAATCTTTACCTTACAAAGGTTGGAGAAATAATTATAAAACAATTAAAAAAGAAACTGGTAAACTTGATTTATCACAAACAAATTATTACGAAACAGATAATACACAAACTATTTTAACTTTAATGAAGGCAGTATCAGATACTAGACCAGATATTAAAGTTATTGTATTAGATACTATTACTGCTGTTATGGAGGCAGAATATATGGCTAGAATTAAAGAGAAAGGATTCGAGAAATATAGTGATTCTGCTTTAAATGTATTTAATCTCATTACTGTAGCAGATGAACTTAGGAATGATTTAACTGTAATTATATTTAGTCACGAAGAAACTAATATGGATGAAGAAGGAGTAAGAAAATCTTCTTTTAAAGTCATAGGTGGTAAACTTATAGGGGAAAAAGTAGTACCTGAAGCTAGATTTAATTTAGTACTTTATACTGAAGTTCAAACTACAGATGAAGGTAATAAATACTATTTTTTAACACAAAATAATGGTAAAAATACATGTAGGTCACCAAAGGGAATGTTTGAAGACCTGAGGATACCTAATGATCTGTCTTTTGTTCTGCAAAAGATTGAAGAGTATGAACAATAATAAACAACACACATTACACAAACGTTATGGCAAATTTTTATTCAGTAAGTAAAGATCTAGAAATTAGTTCGAGTTCAACCTCGACTTATGTCAATCCTGGCATTCATGAAAATGTACTACTTGTAGATGTACAATACAGTACTACAGAAAAGGGTAATGAATTCTTAGCATTTTATTTTGAAGATGCTAATGGAGATAAATTATCACATACAGAATGGCCTGTTACGCCTGTCAAACCATTTGAAACTATGTCTTCTGAAGAGAAGGAAAAGTTTCTTACTAAACTTGATAATCAGAAACGTAGGATTGGTCAAATTGTAACTACTTTTATACCTCGTGAACAGTATAATTTTGAAGTTAATTCTTTCAAAGAATACGCAGAAAATATTGTAAAACTATTACAAAACAGCCTCAAAACTGTACCTGTACGAGTTAAGGTAGTTCTTAATAACAAAGACTTTACTACACTTCCTAATTATTGGAAGTACATCTTTATTGAACCTATGACAATACCGTCAGATAAATCTAAGATTAGAATTTTCTCAAGTATTGATAAGTTAGTTAAAGATAGACCTAATATTGTATCAAATTCTGTTATTGATGTAGTTGATATCGAAGATAAAGCTACAGATAACCACAATGAGATACCATTTTAATTAATTAATAAGGGGGATGTAAAAGTCCCCCTTAATATTTTTATTAATGTTATATAACGAAGGTAATTATAATTGGGAGAACATATTACACACTAGTGTTAATCATGAGTCTTTATTCTCCTATTATATAGGGTCTGCTATAAGTATAGGTAAGGCCTTTAATAGTCCTATGAGAAAGGATAACATACCATCATTCTCTATTTATAAAAGCAAGTCTGGTGAATTAATGTACAAAGATTTTGCAACTGGTGATTCAGGTGATATTATAAAATTTACTATGAATTACTTTAATATAAGTAGGCGAAGAGCAGTAATTAAATGCCTCTCTGACGCATTTAGAACGTTTCTAAGCAACGATCTCCTGAAAGTAATACCTAAGTATACCTATCCAAAAAAAGATGTTAAAATTGGTATAAAGACTATACCTTTTGACAAAGAAGATTTAAAATACTGGGCACAGTTTAATATAAAAGAAAGTATATTAACTAAATATAATGTAGTAGCAGTTTCACACGTTTGGGTTAACGAGAAATTAATTTGGGTTAAGACTAACACAGAACCTATATATGCTTATTTAGCAGAAGATAGGATAAAAATATATCGACCTAAAAGTAATAGAAAAGACAAATGGTTGTCAAACACTACTAAAGAGATTGTATTTGGTATTAATAATATACCTGCTACAGGAGACTTGTTAATAATAACTAAATCATTAAAAGATGTAATGACACTTCATTCATTAGGTTACAATGCTGTATCACCTAATGGTGAAACTACGCCTTTAACTACTAATCAAATAAATGTACTTAAAGCCAGATTTAAGGATATAGTAGTATTATTAGATAATGATCAAGCAGGTATAGAAACTGCTAATAAATATAAACTTAAATATAATCTACCTATAATATTTTTACCTGATAAAGATAAAGATATTTCTGATTATATTAACAATAACGGAATTACAAAAACTAAAGAAATTTTAAAAATAATGTTAAATAATGAAAGAAATTTCGGATTTAATACAAAAAATATTTGATGCAGTTAAAAATGATGATAAAGTTAAAAGTAAGATTAATGAATGTAATTATAATCCACTTCGATGGTTAGATAGTTTAAATTATACTATAATGAGAAAAACTTCTGTTCCTAAACAAGTTGGATGTACAAAATTTATTGATAAAGCAACTTATGATGTTTTAATTGCTATTAAGGATTTATACCCAGATAATGAAGTAAGTAAAAGATTAAAAACTTTTATAGAAGGTAGTGTAGTTGCTAATAATTATCTTAATAAAGTATTATATCCTACTGTAACAGATTTAAATTTTATTATTTTACAATTTGGTATTACAGATAAGAATCAAATTAATGCTCGATTTTTATCTATAGATCAAATTAAAGAGGATTTAATTAAATTATATGAATACATAACTGAAGATAAACATAAAAAATTAGATTATAATAAGTTTATATTATCTCTAATTATTCAGATACAATATTTTTGTGGAGAAAGAGAAGAAACAGATAGTTTAGATTCCTGTAAACCAGGTAAATTTTTAACTAAAATATTCCCTGATATTAAGGCTTCAGAAATAGGTAATTTTGTAGATTATCTTAATGCTTTATTATTAAAAAAAGAAGAGAATTCAGCTATAGATTTTAATATCGTAAGTGGATTAGATATTTGTTATTATTATAATGAAGATAATTATGTAAAGAAACCTAAAGTATTATCTTTAAAGAAATTTAATAATAAAGGTTCTGGTTCTGATCCTGCTCCCGACACTCTCAATAAGAGTTGTATGAGATATAAAGAAAAAGGTCTTGATATTGAATTTTATTCAAAATTTCCTGATCAAATTAAATTAGCTATATTAACTGAAGATAATAAGTTAAGAGCTAGATGTATTTTATGGTATGCTGATGATGGTAATAAATATTATGATCGTGTTTACTATGTTAAAACTTCAGATTATGATCAACTTGTTAATACTTTAAGAAAGGAAGGTTATAGAAATTGTAGTTGTTCTAATAGAGAAAAGTATAATTATGTTGTTGAAATAACTATATCTAAATCTAAATATGAAAATATAACTAAATGTCCTTATTTAGATACATTAAATTACTTTATATTAGGTAAAGAACCTGATGATCTTATCATATTAAATAATGATGCTGTAGCAGAACGTAGAAATCAAATTAATCATATATATACTGTAGGACATCCGATTGATAAAAGTAATAAGGCTGCAGCTAGTTTAACTAAATATAAAAGACAATATTGTCTTAATAATATAAATTCCCTTAAACTTGATATAAACAGTAATAATATTAATATACAGGATTTAGTTTATAATAAAACTTTAAATAAGTTAGATACAATTGATAATTGTACTTACAATAGTTATTTAGGTTATTATATATCAAGAACTATTAATAAGGATAAACATATTTTAAATGTACACGAAAAACAAACAATAGATAAGAAAGTACAAGATGCTTATTATTATATGTTAAAATATTTTCGTGGATATGAAGAAAAAGATATCCCATTAAGAGATAAGAAAAAACAAACAGAACTTGTATATTCTACATTATATGGTTATAAAATATTTAAACATAGGGCAGTTTTTGTACCTAAATTAAATAGTTATATATATCAACAATCTTGCGAACATACAACAGCATTACAAAAAATTAAAAATAATAATGTTTAAATTAAATACAAGATTATTAATACAAACATTATCACAACAATCCTGTAAAGGACATGATACAGAAATGTTTAACTATATTAAAGATAGTTTAACAAAAATAAAAGGTGTTACGATACAAGTAGATGAGTATGGTAACATATTAGCTACTAAAGGACAATCAAATTTATACCCTTGTGTGTGTAGTCATTATGATACAGTACATAGTATTGTACCTGATATGAAGATTATGCAAGAACAAGACTTATTATATGCTTTTAGTTATACTAAAATGAGTCAAGTAGGTATAGGTGGTGAAGTGATCGCCTCCTAAAAATTCCTGAATATCGGTGAAAGCTAAGTATAGAATGTGTAAATCCACATATAATATATGCTAATACCGAGGCATAGGCTAATAATATAGAACAAGTGGAAATTTAGTAAGTAATTTATAATTACTGAAAATTATACAACTATTATTAGATTCAGCCGTAGAGACTAGATGCAGGAAAATGTTAAAAATAGTCTGTTGAGATACAGGTTTTGTCAATAACAGTCAAACAAAATTTTTAATATTAAGATATAGTCCAGACCACAAACAATAAAAGATCGTACCTGTTCACAGGAATACTGCTGATATAAACAGTATTATAAATGTGAAAATTCCTTAAATGGAGAAAGATCCGGTGAATTTTATTGGTAGTGAAAACTATAGTGGTAAAGGATGATAAAGTAGGTGTAGCATTATGTTTACAACTACTACAAGAAGTACCTATTATAAAAGCAATATTCTTTAAAGAAGAAGAAACTGGTATGATGGGGGCTAAAGCTTTAGACTTAAAGTTTTTAGATGATTGTAAGTATGCTATTGAAATAGATAGACGTGATAATGACGATTTCTCAATTAGTATGGCAGGTATAGAAGTAAACAGTAAAGAGTTTATTGATGATTGTACACCATATTTAGAGGAACACTACTATAAAAAATCTCATACAAGTGTAACTGATGTATATACTCTTAAATTAAGGGGATTAGATATATCAGTAACAAATGTATCTTGTGGATATTATAATCCACATAGTTCTTCAGAAACAGTAAATATTACTGACGTAAATGATTGTTATAAGTTTATTTTTGATATAATTAGTAACTTACCTAACAAGAAATACGTACATAAGTATACACCACCTAAACCTCAGTTTAGTCCTATTAATTATAGTGCTAGACCTATACAGGTATTTGGTATGTATTTAGATTTGGGTATAAAAGATGCTGATGGGTATTACATATATCAAGGTAATACTAATATAGTACCTTTACCAAGACTTGAAAATTTTTGTTATTTAATTAACAATAAAGCTTTTTATAATAAGAAAACACATGAGTATTTATTTCTTGATAGAATATCTACTGGTAAAGCAGATTCTACAGAAATAAAGAAAATAAATTTCTTATTACAACGAGTAAAACTAAAAGAAGGAGGATTTACTTTTGTATATTCATATATTTATGATAGATGGATTATAAAAGAGAAAGCAACAGCTACCTCTATTAGTAAAGATGATTTCTTTTATTCATATATAACTAAATCAACCGATGCAGAATGGAAAAAGGCGCTTTAAAAGGGCGCCTTCATCTGCTCCTACAAACAAAAAGGTAAAAAATGCCACTGAAGTAATTTACGATGGTATAAAATTTAGAAGTAAATTAGAAGTTTATACCTATAAGAAATTAAAAGAATATAAAATAAAAGCAGAATATGAAACACTAAAACTTGAACTTATTCAACCCTTTGAATATAAAGGTGTTAAAGTAAGAAAAATGACTTATACCCCCGATTTTGTCAGTGAGAACTTCATAATAGAATGTAAAGGTAGACCTAATGATGTTTGGCCTATTAAATATAAATTATTTTTAAACTATTTGTATAGAAATAATTTAGATTATGATGTTTACATACCTCATAACCATAAGGAAGTAGATGAAGTAATCGAACAAATTCGAGAAAAGAATGATAGAATACAGAAAAGTAAAGAAAGTATATCAACCAAAAGGAGTTTCAAACTCTTCCCTTTCTTGGTTTGAAGTCTCACCTAGATATTATAAAGATAGTATTGATGGTAAGATAGATAGACCAGATAAGGATTATTTTGATTTAGGTACTAAACTACATTGTTATTTGTTAGAACCTGAAGAATTTAAGAAGTTGTATATATACTTAGAATATGACACACCTAGAGGTGATAAGCAGAAACAATTCTGTACAGACTATATTAACTTAAAAAATAAAAGTAGAAAATCAGATGAAGATGCAGCAATAAGAGCATATGAAAAGAATTATGCTGTTAAAACTAAATCTAAAGATAAAGTAAAAGAAGAAGCTTTAGAATTATATAAAGGACTAAAGAAATATTTAACTTACCTAGAAGCAGCAAAAGAGTATAAAGATATACTTAATTACACAACTGTACAATTCTTACAAGACGCTAAAAGACAAGTAACAAATCACAAACTTGCTAATGAACTTTTAGGTAATAGTTTAATTGCAACTTCATATGAAGAATATAATGAGTTCACTATAATCTGGAAACACCCTATAATGAAAGATATAGAGTGTTCTGCTACACTAGATAGGCTCACTATCGATCACACTAATAAGGTGATCAGAATTATTGACTTAAAGACTACTGCTAAGTTATATAACTTTGTAGATAGTTTTTCAAATTTCAAATATTATCGACAAGTCTCCTATTACTGGATGGCTGTAGAATATTATTTTAAACACAATCTAAAAGATAAAAATTTTGACGAATATAAAAAAGAAACGTATATAGTAGCATTACAAACAAATAATAATACAAATACTTCAAACTTGTTAACAGAATGTAGAGTTTTTAATGTTAGCCAAGAATGGTTAGATAAAGGTAAAGAAGAAATTGAATCTATATTTACTAAACTATATTGGCATTACGATAATAATCTATGGGATCATAGTAAGGAATACTATGACGGTGACGGTTCCATAAATTTATAATTGTTAACAATATGAAAATTAACGATACACTTCGTTTTGTATTACCAATGTTGTATAATGCTAAATTAGGTCTTGACAACGACTTCTTCTTCAATAAATTCTTTGTAGGAGCTTATACTGCAGACTTACACAATCCTTGCTACGATGACAACAATATACTGTTAGTATATAAGAATGACTACAGTGAAGAATTTATAGAATTTGAAGCTCAGATGTTGAGCTCACTTTATATTAAAGATGTATATGGTGATGATGTTGAAGACATCATAGTATATGTGGTACCTATCCCTGAAGAATTTAAATATGATTATGAATTAATCTGTACTGGTAACTATCCTAAGTTAAGTCCAGCATTAAGACTTAATATATTTAAAATGTGGGGTTTGGTTAATAGTGATAATTTAGCTAAGATACTCAATGGTGAAGCAGAGTATGAAGGTGAAGATTTTGATGAACAAACTTTAAAATTAAATTAAATGACAAGATATATTGTAATTGATGAATGTCTTTGTGACAATGTAACAGTAGTTGAAGTACCGTGTCATATACAGGTACGCAAACCTATTGTAGTAAAACCTAGGACTCAGGTTGTTGATACTTTTGATTTAAAAAAGGATCATGTATATCGTGCAGACGTATACAGAAATAAAAGGGGTTCAATACTTGTTAATGAAACATGGTATTAATAGATAAACAGTGATGTGTTTATAACAGTAAGGGGCTAAGTATTTAATTACTTGCCCCTTTCTTATTTTATATAAAATGAAATTAAAATATAAAATCACATTGATATTTTCAATTTGATACCTAAAGGATTGGCAGAGGCTCTTTAAGGTTACTGCTAACGTCTGAGGCTAAGAAACGTAGTCTTGTAATTACGTTTCAAAATAGGCAGGAACTTTATTGACTATGTTTTTTAGCCTTTATTACAGCCAGTTAATTTTAATAATATGAAAAAGATTTTTTATAAAGAAGGTGAATCTGTTATAAGATTTGCTGCTGATGCAAAAGAACAAATTCAAAAATGGCTTGGGGAAAACTGCCCTTATGATTTTGCTGTGCAATTTGCAAAAGAAGTTGATTGCCCAGTTTTTGGGAAAGCGTTAGAGTTTCCATGTGTGGTAGTTTAATTGGCTATAACATTAGTATAGACGAACATTCCCCCAACCAACTGAACCACAACGCCAATTAACCCATTTACTACCTAAAACAATGTAAGATGAAACAGCTCCTAACAATTATCATAATCCTTGCGTGTCTGTCATGCCATAAACCACAGCCTATATGGATTCAATACCAGCCAATCCTTTTGAACAGGCAGCACTTGGTCAAATTGCAATAGATACCGTACAATAAAAAACAATATATCATTTGTTACTATTCAAACCCTACACATCTTATGATAGATGGTTTGAAATATGGCTAAGTGGTAAAATATATGACGAGCTAAGAATTATCTCTGATATTGAACAGTATGAAGACTAAAAATAATAAATATTATGACAATAAAAGATATATTACATAACCTTGAAGATATACTAGAAGACTAAAATATTATGACAGTAAGAGAATTAATTGAATTACTACAAAAAATGCCTAAACAATGTCAAGTAGCTGTATATTCTGAATTAGATGAAGGTTCTGACATGGCAAAAGGAGTAAGATTATATACTAAAAAAGAAGGTCCTTATAATAAGGCAGATGATGTCTGGAACATTTATGGTTTACCTAAAGAAGAACAAGTAGTCTTTATAACCTAAAATAGAAATGCCCCTACAAGCTCATTAGAAGCACGTAGAGGCATTATCTTTTAAAAGTGGTACCTAAGTACCACTTATTAATTCTTCCACCAACTGACGCTAGAATCAACGTCCCTTAACCTATAATACTGTTTATAGCCAGGTACAAAATTAGTGATATGTTTTTCAAGTTTTAAATGTCCTTTCCAAGGTCCCCTATCAAATCTTTCAAATGGACCATCAACTACATCTAATAATTGTGCTAAGAACTTAAATAAATTCTCCACAATTGCCATACTAGCTGCAGGTGACCTCATGATATTAAGGAATGAATTAGGTAGTATAAAGAATGATATTTCATTTAAGAACCTATATGATTGATAAGCACCAAAGCTTATTAACCATTCATCTTCATCATCCCCATCACCCTTCATATTAGTAAATATAATACCCATAGTAACAGCTGCTGCAAGGAAAGCTAAATCACCTAAACCACGATATACATTACCTTTCTCATATCTAGTTAAACTATTCCAATCTTCAGTAGCTAAATCCATTTTTAATGTAGCAAGATCTTTAATTAGTTTACCAGCAAACCTACCAAAGGTTAAATAATAACCTTCAACAGTAGTTTCACGTAAAGCATCTTCATGTTTACCTGACCAACGTCTTTTGAAACCAGGTACAATAAACTTACGAAACAAACCAGCCCACCTACCTAATGCTAAACGTTGAAAAGCAGGTATAGAATTATGATAATAATCACCATGTAAGTCTGCTAACACACGTTTCATACGAAACATAAAATCCTTTTGGTCTTTTAATGTCCAGTTAACGACACGATTTTTGTTATCATCAAAAACGAGTTTCCCATCTTTTGCCTTATAAAGGTCTAAGATGGTTCCTAACTTGTTCCCTTGAGAGTCCATTGCAATCCGATTATGTAGCATCGCTAACAAAACCTGTGACTGTATCATATGTTCACCAGCATGAGAAGTAAAGAATAATGTGTCTGTAGAAAACAACTGTTTAAACCTAGTGTTATTCTTCATCTTACCATCAGTATACTCATTCAATGAATCAAATTGATCATTGAGTAAGTTAACAACTGAATTGGGTTTTCTACTACCTATATCCCCTAAAGTTAATGGTAGATTTTTAGTATAATACATTTCAGCATAAGCAAAGTCTTTAGCGTTATAATTAATACCACCAAAAGATTCAATAAAGTTAGTTGCTTTACCTAACGCTAAGTTAGCTATACCTTGTACAAAGTTAAGTCCTAACATATTAACAGCAGTATACTTGTTGATAGTATCAAGTATCTTAGCTTTATTAATATTAGTACCCTTAATTAAACCTTCATCTTTGTATCTAAGACCATAAAATACTGCTTCGAACCAATCTTCTAATTGCTCTGATAATTTACTATTGATACCTTTAGTATCTACATCACGTTTACGTTCAGGATCAAGAGCATCTTTAATAACATTACCATCAGAATCACGTTTTAAATACCTACGATTTGAAACAAAGTATTTAGCCAATTCCATTGAAGGTAATATTTCAGCTTTGTTCTTATAATCAATTGCCATCCTAAAGTAATTGAAATAAAGCATACCTAAGTCAGTAGACTTATCATCCAACATTACCCCATTACCATCTTGTACAGGATTAGTATAATAGATAGGCATAAATAACATAGGATCACCTTCCTCGTTAACTAACTCTGCTTTAGCTACAAATTGTTCTTCAACTGTTTGTTCTTCAGGTGTAGTACGAGTAGTAGCCCTTTTAATACGTTCTTTAACACCTGTACCGAATGAACCTTCTTGTATACGTTCTGCAGTATCTTTTTCCATTGCTGGTAAACGATAATACAAACGTTGACTATATGGTATTGCTTTACCATACTTATGAATACCTTTAGTTACAAAGTTATAAAACTTAGTACGGGGATCATTAGGATCTTGTAGGATCTTTTCAAGTTTAGCAAATTCAGGATTGTCCCATTTACCAATATATGTAATATACTTTGAAACATTATCAGACATCCATTCATTCCATTCTTCCCTTGTATCAGGCCTAACAATAAGTGTCTGTGTTTCTACTGCTTGAAAGTAAATAGGAGTGCCTTTAAGAGATTCATTATATTTAATTTCATCTATCTCAGCACGTGATATTTTCTTTTGTTTATGCAGTTCTTCAAGGAAAGCAAAATGATCTATACTAAAATTAACCTTGTCAAACTTACGTATATTTAATTTATTCCATTCTTTTTTAAACTTATTTATTTCACCTTTACTAGCATTTTTATCTTGTAGTTCCTTTAACTTTTTATTACGTTCTTGCCAATACTCTGAACGTATATTACGTAGTATATTACCTGTGTATTTACCATCAGCATTCTTCTCTAACATGAAGTCATACATCTTTTTAGTATCGGTAATACCCATACCTTTTGTATGATAAAAATCTTCAAGTTCCCTAATAATATCAACTATTTCATTACGCATCTCAAGAGTTTCCCTATGAGTATTGAAATCAGCTGTAGTAAAAGCTTTAATCATTGCTGATACAATAGGGTCCCTACTATCAACTATAGTATCTAACCACCTAGTTAATATACTAATATCATCACCCGCTTTAAGTAATTCTACTTTAAGTGATCTCCTAGACCATTCTTTAATAGTATCCTTCTCAGCAACTAATTTACGTTGAATATATTCTTCAGCAGTTTCTTTAACCTTTTGTTCAGTAGATAATTTATTATATTCTCTCTCTAATTCCTCTTTACGCCTAATCTCAATAAGATTATAATGAGGTTCAAGGAAATCAATAAGTATCTTCTCACCTTGTGAAATATAATACTTTATAATTTCATTACGTTTATCTACAATTTCTTGCATTAAAGTAAATGTTTTATCATTATAAAGTTCATCCTTCTCTTCTTTATACTTATCAGGATCTTTACGTCTCATCTTTTTATATTCAGGTCTTAAAGTAGCTAGTAAATCACTAATCATACCAAAACCATCAATATAATTCTTCCACCTATTTAAATCTTTAGCTGTGGGCATAACACGCCTATCAACTACTTCCCTAGTAGCCCTTAAATACTCTACATATATCTCTTGTGTAGATTTATAAGCAATACTTAAGAAATTATACAATGCTTCTTCGGGGGATTCTGCTTTCTTAATCTTTTCAAGGAACTCGATTGCTTCTTTTGATGCTATAATCTTACCTGTCTTTCGATAAGCTTTAATTTTACGTTCCATTAACTCTGTAGCACGAGCCCTAAATGATTCTAAAGTATCAAGTTCAGCTTCTGTAGGTTGCCCATACTCCTCCTGTAAAGATTTACGTTCTTGCTTCTTAGCCTTTCGTTGTACTGGTTTTAAATTATCAAGATACCTATCATATTTTTTATTATACTCATAAAACTTATCATAATTATTCTTAACCTTTTCAGATTGAAACATCATCATAGTAAGTTTCCTAACATTACCTTTATCAATACCTAACAGTTCTTTAATGAATCTAAATAACCTCATCAATAAGGTTTCATATTGTTCAACAAGTTTAGGATCTGCAAATATTTTATTAGAATCATAACCAATAGCAGTTGCTACTATCTCAAGATCTAACATATGTTGAGACTTGTAATACCCCTCATACAGTTTAAATACTTCAGTTTCAACCGGAGAACCTTTAAGTGTTTCCCTAATCTTACGTATTGTAGGATTAGACATACCCCCCATTACTTCAAGTAATACGTGACCCATTTCATGACCTACAGTATCTTCAGATGCTATAAGTGGATTAATCTTAATTAGCTTATTTTCCCTATCGTATTCACCAAATGTAGGTAAAGTATCATCAAGTATCATCTCTATTTCAAAAGGAACAAACTTACGTAAGGTCTCAAACTTTTCAAACATCCTAGTAGAACTGTCAGGTGCAATACCATAACCATACTGCAACATAGTAATATAAGTATCTTTAGTAATCTTACCCTTATGTAATAGTTCAATCATTTGATCAATACTATCTACATCTTTAGCTGATAATCCTTTATATTCTAATTCTGTCCTAGCTTTACCTATATCTGAAGGTCTTGGTTTATTTAACATTATAGGAGATAAGTCCTTTTCTGATAAGGATATCTCTAACCAACTATTACCATACTCATCAGTAACTTCTTTTGTAGTATAATTCTTTTTAAGTATATTACCTACTTTAATTTCATAAAATGCTTCAATAGGTTTAAGTTTTTCTATACCTTGTGATTTTAAATTAGTTTTTTCTTGTTCAAACTTAGCAATCCTATCTTTTAATTGTTCATCAGAAAAATCTACAAGTCTTTTTTCTCTAGGTTTATCTAATGTCTTTTTAGTACTTTCTATTTCATTATCAATTCTTCTTATTTCATCAGCAATAGTCTCATGCCCTTCTACTTTAGCAGCAGTTTCACCTTTAGGAAATAATACTTTCTCATATCCTTTTTTAGCACTATCTTGAATAATAGATTTAATAAAGAATGTAACCCAGTTATTATCTTTGTTTAGGAGTTGTAGGAATTGATTTTCTTTGTTATTGTCTATTAATAAGAAATTTTTTTGTTTTATATATCCAGGAATAGCTTCACGAGTATATACATAATCTTTATATGCATATATATATTCACCAAAATATTCTATTAAAGTTCCTTTTTCTTTTGCTATATTAAATTCTTCTTCTGAACTCAGATCCCACAAAGAAGAGTCATTAATTAAATCTTTTTTATCCCTACCTTTCTGAAATAAATCAGATTGTATTTCTAATATACGTCTAGTTCTTTGATACTGATCCCAAGTCTCTCCTTCAGGTAAAGGAAGTTGTCTTCCAGAACTTGTAGTTGTATCAATACCTTCTATTTTAATATCACTCCTAAACCAGCCTATACCTTGATCAGTACTAAATTGAGCATGTCCTTTAATCCTAGGTGTAATTAATGGAGTAGATATTTCATTCTCAGTATAGTTAGTACCTCCTGGAACTGTTAGATTAGCATAGTAATTAGTTTTTATATTATCTTTTGTAGATATTGTTTCAGCATATTTTAAAGCTTCTTCAATTGTTAAGAAAGTATTCTCTAGACCACGAACTCTCCAAGAAAAAGTAATATTATCATCAAAATAGACTTCTGGTATATTTTCTTCTACTTCTTCTTTTGTATTAACCTCAACACTATAACTATAATTAGCAATAAAGTTAGTTAACTTCTCATCAAGTGTATTACCTTCAGATTCCCTAATCAAGTCTATTTGATCTTTAGATATACCTAAATCCTTTTGTACTTTATCTAATAACTTATTGACATCTTTAATCTGTTTAGACCATTGATCAACTTTCTGTTTACTATCAAGTATTTTCTGTACAGATTTGAAATTATAGTCAACTTCATTAGGTTTAACTAAACTGTATGCTTTACTACCAGGGTCTACATTATACTTCCTTAAATCATTAACATCAATAAAGTCTATTAATAGTTCAGTAGCCCTAGCTTTACCATATTTAGTGATCATTTCATTGTATTGCTCTACTTGTGATTCATTCAATTCAAATGACCCTTCAGGTGTAACTATAACATTATCAGGTAGTACATTTTCTTCTCCTAAAAAATTACTAGCATTACCTATAAATTTTAATTCTGGAATATTTATTTTAATATCACCTACTTTATTATAAAGTATTTTGATAGCATCATATATATCACTAAAATGTTTGTCTTGTGATAAAAAAGGTCTACTTTTAGCTTTGGATAATACTGCTCTAAGATTAGTATTTGGATCATATTGAACTAAAATAGAATCATTATCTTTAGTAAATTTTACTCCAAAACTAAACATTTCTCCCCTATCATTTAAATCACTTAACCATTCAAAAAAATAATGGGTTCCTCCAGCAGTAACTATATCATAGTATGTTTCTTTTTTTCTTAAGAAATATTCAAAGTTGGTAGAATCTATAAATAATTTTTCAGAAGGAGAATAAAAAGCTTTTCCTTTTAAACTATCCCATGTAATATCTTTTCGTACATATTCCTCATCTTCCTTTATGATAGGTATATTACTATAATCTGTTATTTTATCATATTTAATTATATTATTACCTAACAACCTATTACCTTCATTAATAGTAGGTATAACTTCATTATTCAATGTAAATAAATACATTGCTTTTATTTCCCCAAATTCTTTAACTAAGTCTAACCACTCTTGACTATTCTTGTTGGGACATGTAACTGCCATATTCTTTTTTATTAATTAAACCTGCTTTATAAAAAGTAGTTGCTATTTCTTTTATTGTACGAGTATGTTTTATTGCACCCTTAATAAGTTTGCTATATCGTCGTAATTCATCAGCATTCATTATATGTAGAGTATTAAAATTGATGTACACGCATTTTAAAGCAATTTAAGACACTTTAGTATGAAAGTAATATAAACATACCACTTACTATATAAAGTGCCTTAGAATTGATCTAATGAAGTCTTAGAGGCATTCCCTAAGATGTGTTAAGAACTCTTTAAATTGTTCAATAGTTGTATTATCATCCTTAGCTAAGGAGACTATTTGATTGTAATCTTCAACTGATATACCTGTAGGTATTAGTTTTATTTTATCAATGTTAAGGTCTGATTCGAATGGGGATTCTTCTACATTATTTTCAAGAGTTTTTATCTCATAATAATCAAATTTATTAAGTATTTCTGATAAAGCCCTAGCCTGATTAATATCTGTATTAGCAAACATATCTGTTAATACTTTACCATTAGCTTTGTTGGCTAATTCTTGCATTAATTTAGGATTTTCATTAGCAAATTGCACCCACAAATCTAAATACTGAGACCACTGTTCTTTTCTATCTATACCACTAATAGCAGGTTTACCCTTACCTTCTTGCATTGTTTTATATCCCTTAATATCAGTTTGGTAAATATCTTCTATAGTTCTATTATTAACCCCTTTTAATCTTGCATAAAAAGCACTAAACCTTTTATCTCCTTTTGAAGATACTTCATAATTATTTTCTGCTTTACGTGCCCAAGTAGTTTTAACAGGAATTTCTATTAAAGGAGATTCTTCAAGCTGATCAGGACTCTCAGTTAATTCTTCCCCAGGTTCTTCAGTAGTATCATATGACATAATACGATAGTCTTTAGGTACATAATTAAAGTTACTATACCCAGTATAAGTCTTTAACTCTTTTTCAATCTTCTCTTCAGTCATAAACATTTTAAGGTTATTGTCTTCAATAATTGAAGGTTTATCATCAAACCCATATTCTTTAATAACATGATTAGCATCATCCTTGTAACCCTTCTTATTAGTTAACTTATATACAGGCCTAGCTACTTCTTTACCATCTTCAATGGATGTATTATATCCTACGTATTCGTACAAATAAAGTTTCCTATTTTGTGCATTATTATATGAAACAAATGGTTTAAATGCCATTTCATTCAGTACATTACGACCTGTAGCAAGTGAATAGGGATTACCATTAAAAGTAAACACTAAAGGTACATTTGATGCAAGCCCTTCTTTACCTTCACGATAAATAGGTTTATTTGACTGTGTATCAGTTACAGAATCTACTTGAGTAACTATGTCTTTATTATGCCAATTATTAATATATACATCACGAATTAAATCTGATTGTATATCAGGTGTAACTAAATTACTACTATAGTCCCTAACTAACTCTTTAATGTACTGATCATAAGATTGATGTGTACCCATACCTGTTAAATCTTGAGGTATCTCATGATAATAAGCTAAAGGTATAGCATCATATATACTATAGAAGTTACGATTGAAACCTGATGAATAGAATGCATAAGCAATCAATGCACGAGCTAATTTCTTAACTGATTCATCATCACTAGTTAACATTTCTTCCCAAGCTTGTTTCATCCTATCCCTATAATACTTATCATCCTCACGATTAACTGTCTCTAAGTACCACAAGTCTTTATATTTATCTGATGGTGTAACAGGACGTAAATTCTTAATAAGGAAGTTATTATATAAAGGATGTTTAGGTTTCTGTTTAATCTGATTAATAATATCAGGTAAATTATTCTTACCAATAAACAAACGTTTAATCTGTTCAGGAGTATAACCTAATCCTTCAGTTGAACTAAAGTAATGTGACACAGTTGAACTAAATAATTCTTTAGCGATAGTAGCACGTAATTTCTCAATATACTTCTTATCAAAATTATCATGGTCTACTGTCTCATTAAACATTACATCATACATCTCAGTAAAAGGATCAGTACCACCTAATGTTAAGTTATTAAAAGTTTTCTCAATAACCTTAATACAATTTTCATAATATTTCTTTAAAAAAGTATCATTAAACATACGATCGAAACCTTGTATATTACCAGCAGCTAATGTATCTTGTAACTTATTATCAAAACTCTTAACAGTAAGTATAGAGTTACCAAATCCCCCAGTATCAATCTGTGAATAAGTAATAGTATTTGATAGATATTGTGCTTGTTTCTTAATAAATTTATATTTATCAAGGATAGCTAACTGTCTAGCATACCATTCAGCATTACGTGCAGTATTAATATTAATATTATCCTTTAAAGACTTTTGATTAAATATAGTTTTATTACCCTTAAAACGTTTGATATAATCATCAAGTTTTACTTTCTGATTCTCAGTCCTTAATGCCTCATATAAAGCATTACGATAATTCTTTTCTATCTTTGTAATATCTATATATTTACTAGATACTTCCTTAAGTATAGGTTGTGCTAAAAAGTATAAAGTATCAAGACCATAACCAGCACGTAATAACAATGCTGATATTGACCAAGTTTCTTTATTAATATTACCATAGAATATATAAGGATCTTTAGCAGCATCAACGTTACCACTAATGAATGATGATATACGGTTCGTAATAGTTTCCCCATCTATACCATATTTCTGTGATATATCTGTAAATCTACCATCTTCTGTTTTATTACCTATACCTAGATCAGCATTTAATGATAACCCATAAGTACGCCCTAAAGCATGATGTACAGTAGCTAATGCGTAAGGACCTACCCCAGCTTTAGCAGTATTATAAATATGCCTAACACGATGTTGATAGTAAGGAGTTAAAGAATACATAAATGTTTTCTTATCTACACTACCTTCAAGTTTCTGTATATCCTTACATACTACCTTTAAGTCATCAACATACTTTGATAAAGGAGCTCTTGTTTCAAGTATATTATCAGGATTAGTTAAATAAGTAAGATATGTATCAAGTAATTTATTTTCAATAGCATGTCTTGTACCAGGTTTAAATACATCATCACCCCTAACTAATTGATCATCTTTAGTTTTATAATTATACCTAAAGATAAATAATTTATCAACGTCAAAGTCAGAATCAGTCAATGCTGTGAATGCTAATGGTACCATAACAGTATTACTAGCATATTCTGGTAAGAAGTCCTTAATAACATAAGGAACTACCATGTTCGGTGATTGTGTAGGTATACGATATGCAATACCTTCTAACTTATCTTGATTCTTTAATAACCATGCTTTTGTTGTCTTATAACCCTTAGCCCACACATCTTTAGGTACAATATCCTTATACAAACTAATAGATACTATAATCTCTGTAACACCTGTTTCTTCATTAAGTTTAAGTAAATCAGATTTAACTACATTATCATACCCATATGAAGTAACCTGAATTAAACTATTACCAGGAACTTCAGTATCAACTGTAGCTTTCCTAATCATAGATATAATCCTAGATTCTAACCATTTCCTATCATGATGACAGTCAATGTTCATATTTAACTTAGTAGGATCTTTCTCGTCAACTTTAATATATTCAACAGTATCTAATGCCATATTACGACTAACTGCCATTGCACGTAATTCCTTAACTAACTTAGTTAAGTCTGTAACACCGTCTTTAGTAATACCATAACGATCTTCAAGTTGTTTCAAACCTAAGTCTGATAACTGTGATAAATATTGTGATACTTCTGTAGTATTATCTGCAATAATCTTACGAACCTGAGTAGCAAGGAGTACACGATTAATATCATGTTGCCTAGTATCCTGCTGCATCTTTAAGTTCTTGAACGATTGGGTTTGTAACTTTAAAGTATTAAGTACATTAGTATCAATAGTGTAACCATCTGGATTACCTTTTTCATCATATGTAGTTTTAAAGTAATTAATAGGTTCGGGTGAACCTGCTTTAACAGCAGAGTCAAACTTAAGCATACCTATATTCAACTCTACCATCTTATTATAGATAGGTAATAGTTTACTATTCTGCTCACGTAACTGCCTTGGAAATAAAGTAGCAAGTGACATCTTATCATATACAGGGATACGTAAACCTAACCTATTTGTAGCACCAAAGTAAACAAGTTTCAATGGTTGCATCACAATAGCAGTTAATTTACTTTCCTCTTCAATAGATAAGTCTTTATCTGATAACAATAAATCAAATGCAGAGTCTTGTTCGTCACCCCATTCACCTAAACGTAAAGCAATTTCACGATGCATAGCAGGAGTAATAAATACCTGCCCATCAGGAGCATCTATATTACGATAAGGTGCTAATAAAACCTCTGCTTGAATCTTAGCTTCTTCATCAGATAATTCACCTTGACCAGGATTTGTTTCCCTAAACTTAGCTTTAACCCTTTCTTCAAAGGTAGATTGCCACTTCTTTATAAACTCATTATCTGAATACCTGGGAGTTCTTAAAGTAATAGTATTATATGTAGTTTTACCAGCTAATTCCCCTGTCTTGTAATGTGAACGTAACGAATCGCCTGGTGCAATAAGTGCCGATAAACGTTTGATCTTATCTTCAATACCTTTATAGAATGCAGCATCCCCAGACAATAGCTTCTCAGATTCAATAGTACTAATCATAGTATTAACAGTATATTCTGCTAATAGATTGTACATACCCCACTTAGAAGTTAAACGTTTAGTTTCAGCTTCAACAATACCTTTATCTAACTTACGATTAATAATGTTATTTAATTTACCATTAGAAAACCTAGCTATTTTAACTATACCTAATCTATCAGCATACTCCATAGTACCTTTAACAAGATTAAGTAAATGTAATTTTATTTGAGCATCAGTTATCTTACCATCAGTTTCATTTAATTCAGGGAAGTGAATATACTTTAATGCATTACCATTATATACTACCTTACCTGCTTTATCTAATGTAAAATGATAGTTAAGTACAAGATTAGAGTTATTATTATTATCTTTTGCCCATTGAATATCTGCTTTAGCTTTTGCTATACGGTTAGTTTCATCCTTTATATAACCACGTACTATATCATATACTTCTTTAGGAAATTCATAGTTACCTGTATTATCAACAAAACCACCATTCTCACCCCTAAAAGTTATACCTTGTACACCACCAAACATATGATAGGTAGGTTTATCTGCTAATGTAGGAAATGGCATTAAACCACCTTTTAACATGAAATGAAAACGAGCTAGAAAGTCTTGTTCTTCATTCAAACTATTATAAGCAGTATTATCAAATGCTGAGAATGTATGTAATTCTAGCTTAGCGCCTGCTTTAATTTGTTTAAAGAATATAGAATTCTTAAGGTATATATCATCCTCAAGTTCACTAAGTAACTCTTTATCACCACGATTGATTGCTTTAATAAAGTCAGTTACATAACTATTCTGTGCATATATGTAATAAGGATTGTTATCAGGACCAAGTATAGTACTACTAACACTATCAATATTTTCTGCAGTAACTATCTTAGCAAGGTCTTTAATAATATTTTTATTCTTAATAAAGTATTCAGTAGGTGCAGCCGAATCACTATCTTCCCTAGTCTTTACTTTACCAGTAGTTAATAACTGACTAATAACACCACTATCTCCAAATATATCATTTAAACCCCCATACTTGTTACAAAGAATATTAAGTGTTTCATCTAATTCCTTACCAGTTCTAGCAGATTCCACCATTAAATATTTAGCAAGATCAGAATAAGATATACTTATACCAATCTTATTTAATAATAATGCTGTTGAATTAACATAATCAGTTAAGTGTTGACTGTCTTTATTCTTAATATCAGTAGCTAAACTAGATTTAATTGTTGTATAATCTTTTAATAAATTACTAAGAAATACTTTATCAAGTTTATTATTCTCAGTATATACTTTAGAAGTTAAGAAATTCTTTGACCAAGTAATTGATAATGCATTAGCCTGACCTAAATTAAAAGGATCAGATACACCATATGACATATTAGCATTAGACTTACCTTTATACTGGCTAATCGCTTTAAAATTATACCTAAAGTTATTTAAACTACGATAGAACTGTGTACGAAATAATTCACTACTATTAAGTAAACCTGGTCTAATTAAAGTATTATTTTTAGTAATACCATATATCAATACTTTATAGAATATATCATCCTTTGCACGGGATATACCAAATTCAATCATATCATCAATATTGTCATATTGCCACAGATCAAACATTAGTTTATTCCATGAAGTTTTAAAGTCTTCAAATACAGGTAACCCTGTAGTAGGATGTACTGATGTAGCTTTACTATTAGGTAAAGTAGCAATAAATAATTTAACGTTAGCTAGTATATTATTAGCTTTATTAAATTCATAGGTTGATTGATTAATCCTTGATATCTTTGTACCTTCAACTACTGCAGATTCACTTTCACCCTCATCTTCATTATATTCTTCACCATCATCATTAACATCTTTACGTTTCTTTATATTCAACGACATTAACCTATCATCAAGTATACCTTTGAAATAATTAATATTACCTATAACAGTAGATATAATAGATTCAAACTGTGTAGCATTGATTAAGTCTTGTTCGTCTTTAGCAGTTTTAGTAGCCTTAGCATTTAAAGTTTTAATAATATTCTGTAATGCTGCCTTACGCCTAAGTAACTCATTAGCAACAGGATCAAAACTAATATTACCAATATCCTTAGGTGTTGATATATTATTGTTGTTAACTAACAGATACAACATATAGTTAACTACATTATCTGTTTCCTCAGCAGAAAAACCTAAACCAGTACTTAGATATTCTTCATCAGACATCTTCATTAAGTTAGTACGTATAGGTTTAGCATAAGCATACTTACCCCTAGCAATAGATTTAAATAATCTTTCAATAGTTAAGTCTGAAGGATGATAACGACCTGTAACAAAGGTTACAATAAAGTCTAATAAGTCTTTAAAGAATCTAAGTATAGGATTAGTTACCTCTACAGTATCTTCCCCAGATAAAATAAATTTACGGAACTCCTCAGCTAATTTCTCATTAACTTCTTTATTAGTAGACTTAGCCATATTGTATTTAGACTTAGCTTCCTTATAAAGTTTAGTACGTTCTTTCTCTGTTAAATATAATAATGATACAGCATGGAATGCCTCATGATAACCAGTACCTTCTTCAGCAGCTTTATATAATGTAATTGCATTACGTTTAAACATACCATGTACTGCACGACCATTAGTTAGTATTTTAATATACTTATCTACTAAGTCTAACCTAACATTCCTAAGATTCTGTTTTAACCATTTAGTTTCCTTCTCAACATCAATAACTTTATATTTAGGTTTAGCAGAACTAATACGAGGTGCAGGACCAAATTCATTATTTAGATCATCCAAGTCCGTTGGTAATTCGATATCTTCGGTTGGTCCTTCTTCACCCAATACTCCTTCAGTGTCTGATACAGTACTAGTAGTAGACACCCTATCAGATAAGAAAGTAGCATCCAAGCCTGACCCTTCCCACTGACCAACATAAAATTCATATACTTTATTTAGTTCTTTCTCATCAGTAAGTTTGATAAACTCTTTAAGTCCTTCGTCTTCATCTGTTAATGCATCTTTATCAGTTAATTGTAAATACAAACTACCTGATTTATTAATTACTTTACCTATTGAACGTACTTCACTATCAGACTCACGTTTAAGTATATCACCTTCTTTAAGTGTCTTAAGTACATCTTTACTATCTACAGGAGTAGTAGTTACAGGAGGTACAATAGTATCAGTAGTTTTAGTAGTAGCAGCAGGTGCTGTTTTAATAGGTATAGCAGTAGAAGTAGATTCTTGTAATGAATCTATATTAATACGTAAATAAGGATTATGATAAGGTATATTATACTTAGTATGTTTACCTGTCTCAATAGTAACTAGATTGTTATTAACAATAACCTCATTATAATACTCACCTTCCTTAATCTTAAATTTACCAATAGTCATGCTATATTTAGCAGGAGTATTCATTAATGATATAGGGAAATTGTAATTAATATTTGAAGTAACATAGTTTATAAACTTAGCTTTGTCTGCTTCATTAAAATCTTTAATAATTAACCCTGTATCCTTTTTACCTTCAAAGTCACCTACATATAATTTCTTATCTTTAAGATAGACTTGTTTAGGTAATAAATGTTCACCTTTCTTTTCAGTAACCTTAGTATTATCCTCACCTTGGTATACTAATGTATTAATAACAGCACGTACAGATAAAGATTGTACTTTACCATTAACAACTGAATTAACTAAGGCAACACCAGGATAGGCAGAATTACCCCCCTGTGGAGCTGTAGCAGCAATCCTAAATGCATCAAATAGTATTTCAGCATGTTCCCTAGATATCTTTATAGGGTTACATTTTAAAGTAGTATAAGAACCATCACACGTTTGATTAGTACCAACAAACACATTCCCTACACTACCGATGTTTTCCCCCATTTTATTACCATCAACATCACGAATAGTATGATCCCTACGAGATACACCAAACCTAACTTCACGAGGTTTAATACCTAGTAAATCAGCAACATTATGTACTACACCAGTAGTACCTTTAATAGGTACCCCTTTATTCTTTTCAAGATCAGTAGCAACAGGTACTTTACCATCAAGTACCATTGCTAATATTTTGTACCTTAATTCATTACGTTTAGCACGTTCACCCTCATTATATTTATCTATATCTGCTAAGTCTTCAACAGTATTAGGTACTTCATACCACTTTTCATTGCCTTGTACAGGTAACCAATAACCTTGTAATTCTTGCCCTTCCTTAGTAATATATTTAGAATTAATAGGTATATTATCTACCAAGTTTGCATCATCAAGTATAGTTTTATCACCACGATTAATACGATCTATTAACCCAGGCTTATCATTGAAGAATTGTGAAAATGTAGTATCAATATAAAACTCTGCCCTATCACCTACTGTAGTATTCTTAGGGTTAGAAAGGTAATTATATAAACCACTAACAGCAGTATGGTTAAGAAATATAGTTTGACGTTTCATTACACGCCTAGCACGAATCCTTTCCATTGATTCCTCACCTGCAGTTATAATATCAGTCTGTACAGATGATTTATCTTTATTAGGATTATCACCAAACTCTACATCAACAACATCACTTAAACTATTAATAGCTTTATTACTTGCTAATTCGTCAGCTGTATTATTAATTATGCTAGACTCAACGCTTCTTCCCGCTTCTTCACTGCCGTCCCCTGTTTTTGTTTCGTTTTCCTTAACTCCCTTAACAGATGATACCGTTGGATTAGGGGGCTGAGAATTAACTTCCTTTGGAGAGGGTCTTCGAACGTTCGTAAAAGTTTCTCTAAGTTCATCTTTCTCTTGTTTATTTAATTCATTTAATGTTTTATCATTCTCAATTATAGTATCTAATACAGAGAATAATTCAGTTAGTACACGTTTATTAACAGTATTAGGTAACTTAACTACACCCTTTTCATTAGGATCTTTTACAATCCATGAACCTTCATCATAATATACTAAATATTTCTTATTATCTTTACTACCCAGATCAGTTACTTCAACACCATGAAACTCACCTTCGTGTAAGAATAATTGTAATGCTTCAACTCGTGCATTATTTAATACTTCAATAACATAAGCTAATTCCTTAACAAATAAAGGGTGCTTAAGAACTTTATTATTTAAAGTAATGGATAGAAGGTTACCATCTTTGTCTGTTTGTATTGCATCAAAAGGTTTAATTAAAGGTAAGGTAAATTTCTGTTTACCTATAGTAATAATATTACCTTTAATAGTACCATCAAATATAGTATGCCTATAAGGCCTAATACCTAATTCTAATAGAGTTTTATCTACTTCAGTAATAGTTATTTGTTTATTATCTTCAGATTCAAATATAACACCTTTATCTGTAGATTTAATACGGCCTATTACTTCTTTATACTTAGCTTTAAATACATCACGATAAGTTAAGAAATTCTTTAATGAATAATTTAAATCATCTGGTGAAATATATAAATCATTATCAAGGATATCCTCTTCATTAGTAGAATCTGTAAGCTCTTTAACTACTGCTTCTGTTTCTTTCTTAGATTTTTTAGTAACAGTAACAGGTTCACCTTCAAATGCAGGTTCAGCAGTTAAGTCTACTTCAACAGATTTAGTTAACTCTTGTTTAATATTATTATTAACTTGTTCAATAAAACCATTATACTCTTCTTCAGAGACATCAGCTTTAACCTTACCAGTTAAATTAAAGAATAACTTATTCTTAAACTCCTTTAATAGAAAATTAAGACTATTACGAGTAGAATCACTAAGTTTAGCATTAATATCTTTAAATACTTTAATAGACCTATCATCTACTAATGTACCTAGTTTATCTCCTGCTAATAGAGTAATAGGACTAACACCCTTATCAAGCAAATCTGCGATAACAGTTTTAGTTTGTTCATCTAAATCCCTAGTACTTGTCTCTAAAAATTTACTAAAATCAGTATTTAAGTCTTTATATAACTTCTCAACTTCTTTAGTTTTAGTAGCAGGACGATCTGATGATAACTGTGATATACGATTAAGATTATCTGTTAACTCTTGTTTAGCTGCACTTAACTCTATTTCACCAAAGAACTCTGCTTCACTAGCTTTTAAATAGTTCTTATATGAAGGTACTTTATCTTTAACTTCAGGATAAGCAATACCATTCTGTAAGTCTATTTCCTTCTGTGTCTTATTATAATCTTTTAACGCAGTACGTTTATCTTCACGTATTCCTTTAAGACTTGTATTTAATTGTTCTATCCTATCATTAAGATTCTTAACTTCATTCTCTGATAAGTTATATTTCTTAGGATTAGTAGCACGAGTCTTTAAAGTTTTTATAGAGGATACTAATGATTCAATAGCAATATCAGACTTAAGTAATTCTTTAGCATAAGTAGATACAGAATCTGCAGTTACTTTCTTATTAAGATTATCAAGTTCTTCATTTACTTTCTGTTCAGCTTGACTAGTCTTATCTTTTAATAGATTAGAATTCTCAGTAAGCTTCTGTACAATAAATTCATTCTGTGCTAATATACCAGCATGCTCAGGTTTATATACTTTAGATGCTTTAGGATCAGTATACTTATTATATATAGTTTCAAAGTTCCTTAAATCTTCTTCATACTGAGAGAACTCTTCCTTAATAGTCTTGACATTCTCCTCAGTCATATTACGCTCCTCTAATTGTTCAGGAGTATACTTCTCATCTTTTATATTCTTTAAAAAGTTAATATCAGCTTCAAGATTACCAAGTACAGCACCCTTACGCCCCATAGTAGATATCAAACCTACCTTAGCACGCAATACACCAGCTTCGTTATTATCCTCTTTCGCTTTAGCTAATTGCTGATTATAGAATGTAAACTCTGCACCTAAATCATATAGTTGTTTAACACGATTTTCTTCAGGAGTTAAAGTTTCACCACGGTTAACTTTACCCATGATATTGGCTACACTCATAGATACACCAGCACCTAAGGCACCCATAAACATATTAGTATATAGTTCACCATTCTTAAGATAAGAACTAAACCTATCACCAAATGTATCTTTAGTAGCTTCAGGATTACTAAGATGTTTAGCTAACGCCCTAGATTCTTCACCTACAATAAACTGATAACCTTCTTCAGCTCCTTCAGATATTAAATCAAATGCAACATCTGCACCTTTCTTAGCAAGTAATGAAGTAACAGGTAATTGAAGTTCTTTAGCAAGTTTAGCAGACAATGGCATAGATGCTTTAGAAGCAAAATTCCCAAGTATCATATACTCAGGTATGTCTTGTATCAATGCTGCCCAATTAAGGTTATATGACATTGATGCAGCTTTAGCAGCAATCTCTTTAGCTTCCTCATATGATTTACCTGACTGTAATGCGTCATTTAAAGACTCTTCATAAGTACCTGAAGATTCCATTACATTCTCCATATGACGAGATACTACAGCCCTAGAGAGACCAGTACCAACCCAAGATAATGTTTCAGGTGCCATACCTACAGCTTTACCCATAGATAACAGACCATCAGTTAACCCTATTGCTTTACCAGCCATTGATAAACCTTTAACTGCACCAAATGCAGGTAACATCAACGATAAAGTACTAGCAACAGATTTACCATTAGCCATCCACCATGACCATTCACCAGGACTAAATTTACCTACTTTATTAGGGTCTTGATATATAGGAGTAACTTCTTCAGACCATGTACGAACAGATTTACCTATATCTGAGAACCAATTACCAAACTCTTGTTCAGTACCAGCAGCTAAATCAGCATATTGTTTAACATCAGTTAAGTAACCAATACCTTCTAATGTACCACCTAATATCTCACCAACTACAGCTTGATTAAGGAAATTACCAAATTGAGCAACACCGCTTTGTTTCTGATGCCTAAATAAATCTTTATATTGAACATTCTGCCGACTTAAATTAACATCATATTTACTTTCCCCTGCATCACCTAATGGTACATAGTTAGAACCAAATTCTGAAGGATCATATGTTTCTTGAGGTGTATCTAAACTAGAAACAGGAGACGAAGCCCCTGTTCCAATATTATTATTTACAGGCTTAGCTGAACTAAGACCACCAAATTCTGAAGGATCAAAACCCATTTTGTTATTGTGTTATAAGATTTAATTGACCTGCTGTAAGAGATTCTAATTCTGGTAATGACATACGATCTGTAAGTTCACCATCTGGAGTTATAAATACTTTATTACCTTTTGCCTCACGTATACGTGTACCAAATGTAGGCGGACTAATCTCAACCCCAGTTACAGGATCTTTTTCGCCTGGAAGTAAAATAGTAGTAACTATATATTCATTTCTACCAGATTTAATCTTTTGTTCCCCTAGTTCACTACGTAAATGTACTTTAGAAGCCTTCTGTACTAAATCTACAATACCCTGTTCTTGTTCATTAGGAGTAATAAAGAAATCATGAGGAATACCATTTATAACCATAGAAGCCCTGTGCATACCCATTGCAGGTACAAATCCGGTAATCTTTAATGTTTTAAATACATCATCTCTATCCTCTTTACCTACACCATATTTATCATAAATATCCTCTAATGAATTAGCAGGCTGATTAGAATCTGCACCTGTTTCAGCAAACTTCAAACCTCTACCACCTGTAGTACTTTGTATCTGTCTAGTTTTACGTTCCCGATAACTATTACTTACTTCGTCAGTCTCATATAGATATTCCCTAAAATCTGCATTAGCAGAATTATTATAAGCTGTGATATATTGATTAAGAGCTTCAACATCAGATACTTTATTTAATTCACCAGTATTAAATTGTTTAACACTATCAATTATTTTTTTACTAGCTTCATATTTTTTATCTTTCCTACCTTGCCTATAATCTTGTACTTTATTTAATAGTTTATTTAATTTTTCTTCCCCACCTAAATCTACTTGAGGTATTGCTTTATGTATTAAATTACCCTGTTCATCAAAATTATCTTTACTAATTAGATCTTGTAGATCTTTTATTTTCTCAGGATTAAATCCTAAGGATTCTTTTAAAGTTTTAGGTTGTACCCTATCAGTATTAGTTAATGATTGAGTATTAGTAGAAGCATTAAATGCAAAGTCTGGTTTCTTATTCTTACTACCTGTAAACCCTGGTATCTGACCAGCTATATTATAAGAATCAGGTATAACATAACGCTTAGCTACATCATTTAAATAACCTGTAACAATCTTCTGAGGATCTTTTTCACCTTCGGGGTTATTACGTTTATATTGTTCAACAACCCATTGTCCTTGAGGAGTATCTGCAAATGAACGCCAATTACTTTGTACAGCTTCAGTTAATCTATTTAAAGGTAACCCTGTTACTTCATACATAACACCCTTCTCATAATCAAAACCAGGTCTTGTAGTAGGTTTAATAGATTTAAAATATTCATCTACTACTTTCTCAGGATCTTGAAAAGCACGAGGAGTATAACTATATACTTGATCTGGTGATAACTGTTTAGTATAGTAAGGGTCTTGTGTACGCTCATAAGGTTCATAGTATAGTCCCCTAGCATCATACTCAGCAATCATCTTATTACGTTCTGCTAAGTTCTTCTGTGACTGTACAATGTTATTAATACGTGTAGGATCAATACGACGCCTAATTTCATCACGTAGTTGCCTACGTATAAAAGGATCACTTAAATCTTTGTTAGCAAAACTCTTACTAATATCTTCAATACCAGCCCTAGACTGATTTAAATATTCAGCTTGTCCTGAACCTTCAAGTGCTTGTAACTGATCTAGGTATTCCTGATTAGCTTGCATAGCAGTAAGAGTATCATCATACCTACCTTGTCTTGCTAGACCTGCTTGTAATATCTCCTGATAAGGAGCTTGTACATATGTATTTATTATATTAGACTCTGCGGGTCTATCTAAAAAACTTACTGGCATATCTTAGTTGTTATTATGATTAAATAAATAACCTTCATATTCTTTATATAGATAATTAGGTAATATATCTTTTAGTAAAGCTAATCTTTCTTTATCTCTTAATTTTTGATTCTTCATTAACTCTTGTACCTGTGCGTACTGTTGTAGTTGTGATAAACCAGTAGACATATAGTTCTTCTTAGCAGCCCTATTCTTCAGATTCATTTCGTAACCATAGTTCTTTAACTTTGATATATTCTCACCAAGGTTATAATCCATTTGAGCTTGCTGTGCAAGATAATCATTATTCATATTCTGTTGCTGTGCCCTAATACCTGAATCAGCACGCATACGAGATGTAGCACCTGATTGTAATCCACCTTGTAATTGTGAAGGAGAAAAACCTCCTTGTAGTATATTACGATTATATACAGCCTGTGCTAATCTGTTAGCTTCAAGTTCAGGTTGTATATTATAACGACGATTACGCATAGCACTACGTATATCACCTATATAAGGATTAAGATATTTATTGTAATCATATTTTTCAGGCTTACCAAACATACCCTCACCTAAGTTATACATAATAGGAGCTAATTGACCAAGAGTATTTAATGTACTTCCTGCATTACCCATAAAAGAATTTCCATTACTAGACATCGATTGTAATAAATCAGGTCTAACAATCTGTTGGTTATTTACTATAGGCCTATTTAACCGAACATTATTCTGTGCACCAAAGTTATAACCATACTGTTCTTCTGGAGAAATAATATAATCATTAGGATCAAAACGTAATTTATTATATGTTTTACCTCCATCAGTATATTTCCGTTTAGTTATACCACCTTTAGCAAACTGTTTCTTTGCTGCACCTAATTTTGCCATTTCTTGTTCATTAACTAATGCTTTATATTCCTTTTCTATCCTATCTAACATAAGCATAGAAGATCTACGAGCAAT
>CAYOME010000005.1:0-4749 GCA_964405015.1 uncultured Candidatus Saccharibacteria bacterium | reverse complement strand
CTTTATATTCCTTTTCTATCCTATCTAACATAAGCATAGAAGATCTACGAGCAATAGGATTAGCATTTGAATCTAATATTTTCTGATGTTTATCTTGAGCTTTCTTAAGCTTCTCACCAAGTACTTTAAACTTCTCTCCAAATATCTTTGATTCATTTTTACCTAATATAGCAGTACCTTCAGGTAATACATAATCCTCACCACCTTGTGCATGAGTATTACCATTAACCATATTTATATTACCATCAGGTGTCATAAAAGGTTCCCCATCTTCAAGTTCTGCATATTCACCAGTTACACCACCTTGTGCCATGTAATAAGGATTATCAGGACTATTATATACATTAGGATTCTGTTGATTCCATACTTGTTCCTTATGTTCCTTTTCTAACCTTTTAAACTTATTACGTTGAGCGAAATATCCACCAACACCAGTAAAGCCTAACATCTTTTCTCCAAAGGTCATGTCATTATCCTTAAAACTACTAAATGGATTAAATATAGTATTAGTAGCAGCAGTATTTGTTGCCCTATTAATATTTACATATTCACCTGTAGTAGGATCTATCTCTTCAGCTCTTGTTCTTAAACTTTGAATAGACTGATTTATAGGACCAGCAACAGTCTGTGCAGCACCTATAATCTGGCCTACAGCATATTTATTTTTTCTTTTTAATTTCATTATCTTTGTGATAAACGATATTTTACTGTTATAAAAGGTATATAAAGAATATATGAGTCATCATATGTTAACCTGATGACAGCATAGTTATCTCTTATACGATCTTTAAACAAATTTGTTGCATTTAAATTGACAGAATCAAAAATATCTACAGGTACAGTAATAGCACTACTTACAACATTACGTGGTATAGCTAAAGTCCAATTACGTTCACGTCGTGTAATAGGCCATTGCATTAATGTAGTATTAACAGAACCATTTAATATTAAATCCCATTCGTCAGTATTTTGATGATCATTATATACTTGTATAGTATTAAATGTTATATCAAAACGTTTCATATTCTCAGTAGAAGCTACAGAATTATATTCTATATTATCATATACTTTAGTATAAGGATAATTTTCTGTATGTAATATCTGTAAGACTACTGGGTACCTTGTACCATAAAATCTACAATTATATTGAGATTCTCCCTCAGAATATAACATATCTTCATCAACACCATCATATACAGTTAAGAATAATTTATCTAAAGTTATAAAGTCTTTAGCTGGTATAGTATAGAAGGAAGTAAAACTAGCTACTAGTTCATTAAATACTAATATATCTAAATCTTCATCTGTAGTTATCTTAAACCATACTTCATTATATTTAGGTACATAAGCAGCTATAACATTTGTAATAGTATTATATATACCTTTAAAGAAGTTATCAATCTTTTTTAGTTTTGATAAAGGTTGTACATTACTACCATCAAACAATAGAATCTCTGACCTATTATTATCTACCCAATAAACACCAGATTCATTAGATACTACACCTTTAATATTCTTATTACCGTAATATGTTGATATATAATCATATCTATCAAGTACACCACCTGTACCTAATACAATACTACTAACATTATTAGGATCGGTTATAATAGCACGATCATTAATAGATACGACACCAAATCCTTTATCTTGTAGATAATAAATTTTATCCCTATAATTAATTATATTATTGATTGCACCATAGGTAGAATCTACATCTATATAATCATTAACAGAAAATCTAGTCCAACTATCTACTATTTCATTATTAGTTTTTAAATTAGATATTAATATTCTAGTTTTATATTCTACTATATTAGAGTCTATATTAGATTCACTAAAATATATAATAGGGGAAGTTGTATTAGAATATACTGTGTTGTAGACATAGAAATTTTCATCTTGAACTAATACATGAGAAGAGGTATCACTATGAGTACCAGCATTTTCCCTAATAAGATATATATCCTCATCTGTATCTACATTCCTACTATAAGTATAACCACTATTTAAATTTAAATTATATTGACTTTCTAATGGTACATAAACTATACGACAAGAACCAGTTACACCTGTAGAATAAACACCGTATAGTTTTTCAAACATTGAAATAAAGATATCACCACCGTATATATCAACACCTGTAGTATAAGTATTAGTCCTAGTAAAACTAGCTGACCCACTATTAATTACAACACCACACGATATATACTGGTTATTAAATCTATTTTCGTATGTATTACCACCATACTGTGAGTTATTAACTCTACGTAAATTCACTAATGAAGGAGAATGAGGATATGTTCTAGCACTAACTGGTAAAGTACCTGTATATGTAAATACCATACTTTTACCTAAAGTAGAATTTAATGCACCTGTAGACCTAGTAATAATATTTCTAAAATCATAACTACCTATTGTATACGTTTTATCTTCTGCAGTTAATTCTATATTTTGAAAATCAACAGGTATTATTTTTTCATAACTAGTAATAGTAGAGAGACCATTATATTTTATAGTATTTTCTACTATACCTGCACCTGTATCACCATCTTCTTTATAAGTACCATAATTACCAAAGTAGCCTAAAGTTTCAAAATAATCAGTTTGTTTTCTATCTAGTGTACCATAATTAATATCTGGTGAAAGGTATAATAATAATTTGTTACTAATATAATAACTACTATAAGCAGTATTATCTATATCAGTTGTTGGAGAATAGGGGGCAAAGTGGTCACCAGTACCACCACTACCACTAATAGTATTAGATATAATACCCTGTGATATAACTGTTTTATCAATTGAAGTTCTTTTAACTCTTACGATTTGCCATGCTACAGCATCAGTAGGTACATTCCTAACAGAAAATTTAATACCAATTAAATCTGATTTAATAGTACCAGAATCATATTCCGCTAATCTATTATCAGTTCCTGCTATATAATCTCTAAAACTAGGAAACCTAATATCTCCTATCCATTTAACTTTAGAACTTCTACCTTTAACATCAAAGAATACGATACCAAATCTATATATTTCACCTCTTTGATAACCCTTATATATTTGTGACATATAAGGGCTAGCGTAGTTAGTATAAGAATAATTATCTCCTGTATCTAATGTAGCTCCTATAGTTCTATTTGCCACATTAGTACCAGATTTATTATTATTTGTATTACTATCTAATTCAAATTCATTTAGTACAAATTCATATTTTATATTACGACCACTACCACCTAATACTGCAGAACCATATTGATATTTACAATTATATACAGCACTAGAATATACTGTTTTATTATCGTATGTTAAATCATTGTATAGATTTATAGCATCGTGAGTTTCTGGTACACTTGAGACAAAAGAATCCCAACCACCTGTAGTATCAGAAGCTAAAACAGTCGATGCATTAACACCACCGTTTGTTAAAAAACATACGTTATATGAACCATCGGAAAACCTAAAAGTCCTAGCATCAAAATCTATATCAAAATAATCCTCATTAATATTACCTGCTACTAACCTATTATCTTTGACATTAATATCTTTAGCTGAAAATAATAAACTACCTAATACTGCAAACTCTTCACTTGTATATTCATATATAGAATTACCAGAATCTATTACTTTATATATTTCATAAGGAACAGTAAAATATTTATTTAATTCTATATCAGCTACTACTGTAATACTAGGAATACCTTCGTAAGTAGTATACTGTACACGAATTATTTTCATACTGTCATAACCAGAATTTGCTAATAAATGATTAACAGTTATTTCAACACTCTTACCTGTATTATTACCAATTTCAGAACCTTTATATTTTAAACTTGAAGATAATGCATCATCAGATTCTACTACATGTAATGGGTTAGTTAGAGGTGAAAATACTGTCTCTGCACCATACTTATTATATAACTGAATACTATATTGAACAACACCTGCTGTTAAATTACCACCTTTCTTTACTTCAGTTGAAGTTATATTTGATACTAAAAAGGAAGGTTTAAATTCTAATTTATCTGGTGCTATATAATAATTACTACCTGCTGAATATATATTACCATCGGTAGTATTATTTACAGCTACATTTATAAATCTAACAGGATTAGTATTATCTGCCCAGTATACTTTTATAATACCAGCAGATTCATATTTACCTATACATTTAATTGTACCTTCAGTAAAGTCTAATGTACCAGTACTATTATTTTTAGTATCTGAATATATTTCTACTTCTGATAAAACTTCTTCAGTACCCGATAAAGTTAATTTAGATATAACATTAGCTGTACTTTTTTTACCAAATAATATTAATAAATTACCTATATGACAACTAGCATATACCCTATCAATAGTAGTTAGGTTACGATGTACTTTATTACCCTTTAATGATTCTAATGCGCCTGTAGTACCATTTACATCTGTAACTAAGCGCATATTCTCAACTAAGTGTGTAACACTATTAGACCTTAATACTTTATCAGTATCAAAATCCATACCACCAATAAATGTTTGTATAGTTTCAGCCATTAATTGTTTATTATATTATTTAGTTTAATATGTTAATCATCCCGAAGGTTCCCACGCCAAGTAGAGTTATAGCGAGTATAGCCATGTGTCAGGTATTAAGTAATCCGCAAGGACGTATAGGGATAGGGATAGTATGAGGATGGTTATTGTCATAACTTTTTCCACCCAGCTGGATATGTTTCAGGATTCCAAACATTTGCATTAATTACGCTT
>CAYOME010000004.1:0-46126 GCA_964405015.1 uncultured Candidatus Saccharibacteria bacterium | reverse complement strand
CAACGGGTATGTCTGCACTGGCACAAGTAGCAACTCCAGAGCAATTCTGTAAATATAAGTAAGTAAGCCCGGTCATTTTACTTATGTTATCTTCCATATTACCAAATGTAACATAGGTTTCAGTAACACGAAATTTAGTAATCTTATCTATATCACCGTAAATCTTTATGTTATATGTTGCACTTCCCGTACTATAATCTGATGTTTTTGTTTGATCTGTCGTGCCACTTATCCAAACAGGTGTGTCCTCACCCCAGTCTATCCAAATGGTATCCTGATTGGTTTTAGTTTGGAATATAATTGATACTTGATCGAGTGTTGCTGGCTGTTCGCTTGAAAAGTAAATAGTGTCGTTTTCTGGCGTTGAAGACAAATACTCCACCCCACCCTTAAACACCTGTGGTGGGTTACTTGGATCGTAATATATTGTTCTTTTAGCACCTAATGTAGGTAATGTAGATTGTTCTATTTTACCTAATGTTTCTAATTGTGCAGATACAGTTAAAGTACAAACAGACAATACTGTTATTAAAAATAATTTAATTTTATTCAAACTTGACATAATAGAAGTATATTGTTAATGTACCATTACCATCATTATAGTTTTTTAAACTAATCCAATAAGGAACACCTATATCAGTATTATTCTCATCCATAGAAACACTACTAACAGTAGGTATAGTATTCTTAAATAGGGTATCAGCAATATATACTACAGGAGAAGGAACACCATTATAATAAGTATATATCATTGAGGAATCTGTAGCAGTAGTAGTATAGGAAGTACTACCAGGATTAAATACAACACTAATAGATATAGGTAATATCTTAGTTGTAGTGTTATGAGGATTAATTATAAGTATACTATCACCAGCTAATATATTAGCAGATGTTATTTCAATAGTTTTTAAAGCACTATACATTACTGTCTTAGTACCATTAAAATATTGAAAAGCACCATATACATCATTGAAATATAAATCTCCGGCTTTTTCCCCGTGTTTATAATTATCAGCTTTAGGAAATACTCCTTTAAATCTTAATTTATTTTTTACTCTAGGAGAATCCATTTCAGGATCTTGTGCTTGACTAAAAGTAAATATAGTTAATAAACTTATTATTGTTAATATTAATTTTTTCATAGTTATTCTGTTGCATGATTATATATTAATTCTTGTTGACCATTAGTTGAAAATGAATTATCAAACTCATTAACATTAGGTATAAGCCTAAGCCAACTATTTTTAATTGATTCTAATTGTCCCCTATCAGGCATCATTGCTTCACCATATGCTTGTTTACGATAGTAATTCCAACTCCGCCTAGCATCATAGTATACAGCATCCCTAATAGAACCTGTTACCCATTTAGGGTAATATAATTTCATTACACAATACCAATATAAAGCCTCAATATAAGATTCATTATCTGGTATAAGTGGGTATCCTTCTAAGTCTGTAGGTATAGCTTGGTAAGATAATTGTATAAACCCTGTACCTTGATTAGTTTTAATATAACCACCACGTATTGTATATATAAAATCTTCAGTACTAGTAGGTCCTGATGTAGTACTACTTGTAGTTGTTAATAAAGAATTAAGTATACTACGAGTATTAGGTTCTGTATTTAATTTGATTAATGCTTGGTCGTATGTTAAATCATACAACTGCATACATAAAGTAACTAGATTACTAGTAGCAGTAATATCTTCAACACCAGTATCAGTAGTTGTACTACCTACAGGATTATGTTCATAAGAACCTGTTGCATACCTCATAGGATAGAAAGGACCATTAACAGTAGTACCATATGATACTTGAATTATACTATGAAAATCATAAGGTAATTCAGCCTGATAGTTACTTAGTTCTATAAAAGGTAAATCCTCTCGCCCAGTTGTCCTAATTAGAAACTGAGGAAAGGCTCCTATCTTTAATAATCCTTCACCAATGTATTGTAAGATATCACTAATACGTATATTTTCTTCTTGTAAATCAAGATCAGTTAAGACCTTAGCTACAACTCTTTTGGCTGACTCTAATTTGTAGACCATTATTCTTCAATATAATTATAACCTAATTCTTTAATATATTTTGCTAAAGTACGTTTCATATTCCTAACCATAGTTAATTTGTACATCTTATGATTACGATACACACAAGGTCTTTTATCCCATTTATATAAGTATTTATATCCATTAGTATGTTCATTCAAATGGTATATCTTCTTACCATACTTCCTAGTTAATTCCCAATTAGGTGATAATTTCTTTATGTCTGAAGAATCTACTTTTTTACGCATTACATAATTACTACCCATACCATAAGGAATATAGAATATTGAACCTTCTAATATTTCATTATCAATATGAAGTATATAATCTTTTAATATCTCAATATATTCTTTCTTACTAACGCAATAGGAACTACCTTCTTCTTTGTCTGACAAATAAAAGTTATATAAGTCTGTTATTGTATAAGGTGTAACCATTATTAACCTACTTTATGTTGACCATCATTCTTATTATCACTAGGTGTAACTGACTCTATACCTATTTCCCTCTCTAGTATTAACTGTTTTAAAGCAGGTAATAGATCAATAGGGAAAGGATATTTATCATCACCATCATAATCTTGTTTATTTAAACTAGTATTATTATATAATGAAGCTTCTACAGGATTCTCAAATAATCCACGTACAGCGATATATCTCAATCCTAAGGGATTAATAACATATAAGTACTCATTCTCTAAGTATGCTAAGGTTTCTTTAGGTGTAAATTTATTGTATAATTGAAACTCAGCACGATGATTAGGTATTAATTGTATTCTCTTCTTATTTAAAGTACCTATATAAGTAATACCAGACATTCTTTTTAAATTAATAGTCTTAGGTAATTTCGTAGATGTACGATAAATATTAGTACCAGTTTCTACAGTAGTAATATTACCAGCTAGATCAACAGGAACTAATTCAATAGAAGGTATTATTTGTACATAATCAGGATTAACTGTATCACCATTAGATATATTCTGTCTAATAAGGAGAGCTCTGTACTGATGTACCCAATTCTCTATCTGACGTTTAGATATCTTTTCTGTACTTGCTATACTAGAACCCCTAACAATTAATAAAAGGTCCTGGACTATCGCAGACAAACTAACAAATTCCATAATACTTTAATTTAAATAACTTCTATTTCAAACTCTGCCTGTTTATAATTCTTTAGTACAGACATTAATTTATTTAATACAACCCTTGAATTAGATAATATACCATTGTTAACTGCTTCACCTACGAGAATACAGCCTCGTGTGTTTTTGGGAAAATTTCCGGCGTGTATCATAATACCACTAAAGTGTTTAACATTTAATAGCAAAGGTAACACACGTCTAAAACTAGGTGAATATACTAATAATACTTTATAAGTACCATAAGGTATAGAGGTTTCACCGTATATTTTACCCTCATCAGGATCATTTAGATCACCATCCATATTAAGATCTCTAGTACGATCCTCTAAAGTATCACAGAAATAAACGTCATTTATATACAATTTACCTTCAGTATATTTATCAGTAAAATTAATACGTTGTAATTTAAGTTTCATATTATAAAAATAAACTTATTAGAGTTTTTACTATATTAACAACTGCTTCACCACCAAAATATAGAAAAGGTATTACTATAACACTACCAACAATTTTAGGGTGTTTAGTTATCCACCGGAATACTTTTGTTTCTTCTTCTACTACAGATAACTTCTTTATATTCTCTTCTGCTTTAGCTGTAATCTCATTAGATAAAATACAATGTTCCCTAAACTCCTGCTGTAAAGCAAAGTTTTCAGCTGTTACTTTAGCTACTGAACCATTAGTTTTTTTAACATGCTCTTTGATTTCTAGTAATTCAGTACAAATAACATCTTTTAAAGAACTGATATCCTTACGTATATCAAGCAATTTCAATTCAGTTATTTCGTCTTTTAAATCTTCCATAGTTGTTTTTACTTTTGTTGTCATAAAATAATTAATTGAAAATTAATCTACCCATATATTATAATCAGACCATATTAAACTATCATCCCATAAATTAGATGCAATAGTATAATCAGTTATTGTAAAATCAACAGTTAAATAACTACCTAATATTTCATTTGTACTATCTAATATAGATTGTATTTCTAACTCAGTACAAAAATTATCATCATCTGCACTTTTAATTGATAGATATGCATTTAACATTATAATACACATATGTAAATATGATATTAATAACATATCGTAATTAAAATTATCCCTACTAATAGAACGTTTATTCATATGTTCTACTATATACCTTGTATAGATATTATTTAATTCGTTTAGAAATCTAAATTGTTCTGCTGACATTAGAAGTTGTAATTAAATTATTTAACAATGCTAATTGTTTTAGGACTTCATTCTTACTACTTACATTAGCATTTGCATACATTCCTTCATATAAGGTAGCTAAATAAGCAGGAAACAACAATTCTTGTATATTAGACATATAAGGTTTACTTTGTATTGCTAAAATACTATGATAAGGATATAACAAATATTTATCATATATTTTCAACCTTACGTCTCCTGCTATAAGTTTTTGTATAACATACGTATTTATAACTCCAGCACCTGAAGCTAAATCATGATCTATAGAATATACAATTTCATACCAACCATCAATAAATTTATCACCTACTGCACCCATAGCAACACCATCACTAATTAAATTAGCTGGAGTTAGAATAAATACTAGGTCTTCTGTTGTTGTAGGTACGGTTGTATTTAAAGTAAAGAAATCTATAGAATCATATACTGTTTCTACACCATCATTTGTAGTTACTGTTATTTGAATAATTAAAGAAGTAGTACTACCATCAATATCAGATAAATTAGTATTTGGACCGCCCCAACCACTTGTGTTATCTACTGCATGATACGCTTTTGTATTATCAGAAATAGTCAAAAGAGTCGCATCATTAGATTGTGTAACTAAAGATGTAATTAATTGTAATGCCATTTTTATCTTTTAATATATATTATTACTTTATTATGATATACTATAGGTGTAGATGGAATACTTGGAGTTTCTGGATCTTGATAATCAGGTATAATATTTTGTATATATAAGGATTCTTCTACTGTACTTAAATTTCCTGAAGAATATACTAATACTATAGATTCTCTTGGTGAAACTTGTATACTATCACTATATGTATTAGGTACTACCTCTAAATCTTTAAATGAACAATCTCCTAAATCAAAATAATGTGATTGATTTGACCAATTACTAAATACATGTACAAAATCATTTTCAGTAATACCCGATACTCCAGAATACATTAATGAAGATTGATTATATGTAGTATGTACCTCAAGACCTGTTAATATTCGCCATTCAGCTAATGTATATAAACTACCATTACTCCAATAAACACGTTGTCTAAATATCTTACCGTCTGTTCTAAATGGATTATGATAATAATTAGAATCTACTGTACAATTTGTACATGCGTAACTACCTACTGGATTATTCCAGTTATATGCAGTTGAACCATCATCATCAGTAACAACTACTGTATTCTTTTTATAAGTATGATCATGAAAACTAGGTACAGATGTACTAGCAGCTTCTAAATACATACCGCCTCTCCAATACTCAAATGCACTACTTACATTAAATTTAACAAACAAATTATTTCTTAATGTGTTATAATTACAAGACCAATGATTAAATGAACCAGCAGGATATCCAACAACAGTATTAGAATCAACAAGAAAGTAAGAAGAACCATTATCTAAATATATACCTCTAACTACATTAGCTCCCCATAAAAACTCACTAGCATCCGCTGAATATCTTATTGTATTTTTTCTTATAATTTTATTTGTATTATAAGTATCTTCTGCAAAATATATTCCACCACCATCTGTTTTATGAATGTTTGTATGTTCTATTAAATTATCTTTAACTAAAATTCCAGAAGAAGAATTTGATTTAAAATGCATAGCATTATATCCACAAGAATCAAATCTATTTTCTAATACTTCAGCGTTTACTTTTCTATATGGCATTAAAAGACCATTTCCCCAAAAACTATCTCTATCATATAAACTAGGATCTGTACCTATACTATGTGAATATAATCCTTTTATAGAGGGGTTTGTAGAAGAATATACTACTAATCCATTACCAGCTTGACTAAGATCAACAAAATTATATGTTGAAAATGAATCAACGTCGTTTACTAATATATTAGAAAATCCAGATTGAGATACTTTAATATTTTCAACTTCTATATTAGTACCTCCCGTAAATTTTAAAGCATTAACAACAGCTCCTTCAAATTCTAATCCTTTAATTTTAATATGTTCGCAGTTATTAAAAGAAAATATTGTATCCATAACTGGAACTTTTACGTTAGTAAAGGGGGTAGTATTATATATTAATATCCGTTTATGTAAATAATCTATATAATATTCTCCATTTATATCTAAAGTATTACTATCATTTATAAAATAAAATTTAGTTTTAGATAATCCAGAAGTAGCTTTTAATCCATATCCTCCTGTACAAGTAGTACAAATATCTGATGCAGTTATATTTATTCTAGTATTAGTATTAGAAGTAATAGTTGCTTTTGTTGTAATCCAATCAGCATGTCCTATAACAGCTTGTGCATTAGTCCATATATTAGTAGTCCAAGAAGCATCATTATCTATTATATAAGTATTAGTACTAGCATCTACACTTTCAGCGTTTAAATAAGAATTGTTTGGATATCTACCAATTTCATGTTTAATACCATCTATTTTAATAGAAGGTGTAAAATAAGTATATGTAATGTAAGGTAATCCAACATAATTTTCTTTAGAATCCGGCAAATCTTCGTCTGTTTTACTCCAATAATTACCATTTTGTGTAAACCCAGTTAAATTTTTATAACCAGTAAATTTAGGAAATTCCCCACTACCATAATGTGTAAACACAATTGGACTACCAAAAGAACCCGAAACACCATCAAGACTATATCCTACAGTATCCCAGACTGAACCACATTTAAAAAATACAGTATCCCCACTAACCAAACTTAATGTTTTTAGTTTAGAAATACTTTTAAATGGAGACACTTCTGTACCATATCCATTATCATTACCATTTTCAGAATCAAAATAATAATTATTTATACCACTTGTAGAACTATAATATATCTGAACTTGTACATGATCCAAATCACTAGTATAAGGTCGATTACCAAATCTATCTATGAAAGTTAAACGTAACCTAAAATTAGCATTACTAAAATCAGATATACTCCATGATACTCTTCCCCATAAATTAGAGGAACTTCCTAATAAAAATCCTTCGTCTGTAAATTGTGTACTAGTAGAATCTGCATAACCTACTGTAGTATAAGTAGTACCACCATCATAACTTAAATCTGCTTTTATATAAGCATAATAAGGTAAAGCATTATTAGAATAAATTTCTCCACTTACACCTATGCCAACAATAACAGCATCTACTGGTATAGAAAAATTAAAATTATAATAATCTTGAGAGGCTGGTAATGTACTATACAATGCATATGCTCTTACATTATTATTACTATATGCATTTATAGGGGTTGTCCACTGATTATAATCTTCACCCGTAGCGGTAGGGTCCATCCATCCAGTCTGTGCTTTAATATAGACAGCTGAAAATAATAGTATTAAACTTAGTATATATTTCATTATCTAACAAAAGTTAAGATAGCAAATACACCTACTGTTTCATCAGTAGCTCCTGCTTCAGAAAAAGATAACCTTATAAAATCACCATCTAATAAATCATCATAAGTTGTATCAATTGTACCGTCTGATAATAAAGACGCAGCAGTTGAAGTCATAATATGAGGTACTTCAGTACGTACTCTATAAGCATTAACAGATACTGTACCATTTCCAGGTTGAGAGGATCTTGCTTCAATCTTTATTAAATCACAACCATTAAGATCATCAGATACTGCTAATACATCACCAGTTGATGTAGGAGTAACTGTTAATGTATCAGTTGTACATATAATTTGTATAATAATTGTATCATTTAGTTTATTTACAGCAGCCCAATCAGGTATACTACGAGAAGTATATAAAGAAGAATAATCCCCAGAATATTTTAATCCACCTGTATAACCTAAAGTAACGATATTGCTCGTGCCCATAACGGAAGATGATAATACAATCCCACTAGATGTAGTGGAAATAGATTGTGTACTTATACCAATAACAGGACTAGACTCTATTGTAAAAAAACCATCTGATTTTAAATTCAAAATAACAGAACTAGTTGGTACTGAATAATGATTTGAATTTCTTAAGTATAAGTCAGATGAAGTAAAATATATATTAGGATTACACATTGCTGGATTTCCAGCTCCTGCTCCTAAGAGAAAATTATATCCACCTGTATAAAGTATTGTATTTTGTAATAAACTACCTCCTAATCGTATATCATTATTAGCAAGCACAAGACCATTACTAGCTGTATATATAGCTCCTTGTCCTACACCTTCTAATATCTTTAATCTATCATTATGTGAAATAGTAGTATCTAGTATAGTATTTAATATAATATTCATATTAAACATACGAACATGGTGTCTATAAATACTATCTATATTTTCATTTACTTTTGAAAATACATTAATATTGTTTAAATTAATTTTATTTCTAATATCACCATAAGTTTCTCTATTGTTAAATAACAAAGGAGCAGATAAATCTGGGTATTGAGAAAATACTGATAGACTTAATAATCCTATCATAACACTGAGTATAAACTTTTTCATTTATATTTTATTTTTATTTTTAATAAGTTTATCTATATTATTTTTATCCTTTTCCTGTTTTGTTATAAGTAAAACATATACAGAAGAAGTATTAAATTTAATCTTTTTCTTTATACTTTTTTTATCGAAATAGGTAACAAAAGGTTCTACTGTATCTTCCCCATTATAAATAAATAAAGCTTCTTCTTTATCTAAGAATTTAGGATTTAGTTTCACAACTGTTTTATCCTTTTTACCAATTATAATACATTCATACCCAAAATTATCTTTTTGAATACTAGGTAATATATAAGGATTATTTACTATTTCTTTTTTCTCTGCAATTTGTATAGTAGGTCTTTGAGATGCTATAGAATATACTATAGAATCTTTCGTTCTATATATAATAGAATCTTTACGAACTATTACTGGGAAGGGTTTAGGTACACACCTAATGATAATCTTAGGTTTTTTAGTTATTACAGAATTTAGACTATCTATAACAGACTCTTGTTTATTGATAACAATAGATAAAGAATCTTTTTGTTTCTGTACTTCAGACATTAATACTATACTAGTACTATCAGATGATAATACTTCAGCAGGATTAGGAAAATATTCCCTAGTTATAAAGAATGAAGCAACTGCTCCAATCAAACCTGCTATTAAACTTATTAATTTACTATTCATTATTTCTTAATTAAATCTATAATTATATCATCAATAACATTCCAATCATTCATAAAAGCTTTTCTTCTAACTTCTTCTGATTTTAATGTAATTTCATTTGTTATATAGTATGATATTTTAACATCAAAATTACAATCCATACCATAATGTTGTAATTTATTTCCATTCATCCAATCTTTACTAAGATACCAACAAGTAGAATCCCCTATTGAACGTATATGAGTAGGATCACCTATTGCCCTCATAGAGGCATAATAAGGAGCTACAATATGTACTTTACCACCTGGTTTAAGGATACGATATATTTCATTCATAAACTTAATAAAACCATCCTTAGGTTGTAAAAATTCTGGACTATTGATTTTTTCTTTAAATTCTTCAAATGTACTACACTTATCTAATATATTCTTTATATCAAGTGCTACATTATCATGTTTTATATGTTCAATATAATGTGAACAATTTATCTCTTCTACACTCTCTGATTCTATTGGCCAAGGATATTGTTGTAAATCAAACACATAATCTGTACTATCTGTTTTAACTATATCTATTCCTTTAAAATCTTCTCTTTTATTATTACCACACGCCAAATCAAGACGTGGTTCATTTATTAATTCTACCATACAATGTCTGTTTTATTGTCAAAATGTCCAACTAGAATTCTATTATCTACTGCAAACTTAAATCCTTGTTTACCTGCTTTCTTACACAAATATAAATCTTGTGTATTAGCTTCTGCAGCACCTTCTTCATTTATCTCTCCTACAGTTCTAAACCAAGGACGTTCTAATTTTTTAAACATGTCTAATTTAAATAAAGTAAAACCCATCGGTATACCATTACAAGGTTGAAGAGTATTTGCTATCGGTTTTTGAGGCTTAAAATCATCTGGTTCATTTACATTACCAAATATCATAGGAAATCCTTGATCTCCTTTACCCCAATATAAACCACTAACACCATCATATTCTTCCATATCCTCGTATAGTTTCAACAAACCATCGGCAGGAGGTAAATTATCTTCTTCTATTGTTAGAATATATTTAAACTTACTTAAATAATCATTATTAAGTATATATTCAATTAATGTTTCATATGCAACATCTACCTTCATTGACTCTGCAAATATAGGTCCAGCTACATTCTGATTCATTGGTTTCATTAATTTCATCCATGATTGTACTACTCTGGTAGGAAACATTCCTCTTGTAGGACAAATTATAATAGTAGAATTATCTTTATACATTTTAGATTTATCTACTCTTTGTATAGACTCCTCAAGATTGGCGTTATTTACACCCCTATCATCACTTACTAATATTCTTGGTTCTCTCATACATATTTTATTAATAAAAGGGTAGAGTAATTAATACTAAAAACCCTACCCTTCTATACGCTTTTTCTATAAAAAAGTTACATTTATTACGTCAAATCTCTATCTGAACAATAAAGATATTCTACATATACATCTGCAGTACCAGCAATAGCAGAACGATCCCCATCGCTAGCAGCAAGTTGTACAAAAAGATTACCTCCAACTGATACATATACACCATTGGTATTAGCCAACGTTTGTGTGTAAGGTAGAGCAGCAGTCAACAAAGTTGAAGCAACAGCATTGTTAGTACCCAAAACTTGAGCACCTACATTACAGTTAATAGTAGCATTTTTAAGAGCTGATACGTTTGTTATTGCACCAGAACAAAAATACTTAATACCTGTTACGATTGCACCTTTTGGAATAAATACATTAGAATCAGCACTAAGTACAGAAGCTGTATTAGCACTAGTATTACTAGGAATAGTAAAATTACCAAAAGCTACACGTCTAATATTAAATTCATTAGCCATTATTATATCCTCCTAAATTAAAATGAAACATTAGGTAAAGCTGCTGGAACAGAAGCCATCCAAGGATTCAAAACAGCTAATACATTATCCATCTGATTAGCAGTAGCTGTATTCGGAATACAGATAACAGTAGTCATAGGAGCCTGTTTAACATACTGATTGTCAGGTGACAAATAAGTACGATCATGTTCAATAACGATAGTATCGTAAGTTTCATCTACAACAGTAGACAAAGTATGAGATACAGGAGGCCATTCTCTCTGGTACATAATACCTTCATTACCGAGTTGGTCTTTTTCCATATCACGTACGAGTTCCCACTCACCAAAACCATATTCTAAAGCAGTAGTAAGAGTCTTAGTACCACCAGTAGTAATAGCTACTTGGTAACCATCAGAATTTACATAAGTAAGATAGGCATCAAAGTCTACCATCTGGAACTTATCAATATCAGCAAGTGCGGTTGCACCTTCAGGAATTTCTTTACCTGTAAGAATTAAAGTAGTAGAACCTGAACCTACAACACGGGCACCAGCATCAGCTGCAATAGCAGCACGGAGACCATCATAATAATGTTCAGGAGTAGTATCAGCAGCAATAAAACGATAAGTTTTACTGAACTGACCACGTTTAGCAACTACATCTTTGTATACAATACGTAATACAAATTCAGTACCAGCAGTAGCTGGGGCTGTAATAGCAGCAAAAGTAATAACTTTTTGTGCTTTAGCAGTATAAGGAACGCCTTTATAAGAACGGACCTTAGCGCCTTCAATAGGATCTGAGAACTTCAGCAAACGAGCAGCTGCTACAGCTGTACCAGCATCATTCGTATAACTATAAGTTGAACCAGTACCTTGACAAATATAAATAATATCAGTATCTGCAACAGTTGAGCCTGCAGCAAGAACCTTCTTATTTTTATCAAGTACTAGAATCTCACCATCAGCAGGTTTATTGGTACCATCATAGATACTAGTAATAGTAGCTGTTCTGGTTATATCCTTACCAATGAGAACCTTAGTAGTTCTTGTCATCATAAGTTTAAAAATTTAAATAGTTAATTAAAATAAAAATTGGAGAGAATGTGGATTATCTCTCCCATAATTAACTATGAGAGAGACTTTTCTACTTTGTTAGTTATAACATTTCCACGTCAAGCCTCCTTACTCGGTTACCGTACTTTCTGATTTGAAAGACTGATAACGATTACTTTCAATATTTTCTAATAACATCCCTACACACATGTCTACTATTTGATGATGTGTATGTGAGGGTAAATCACAATTAACAACTGTAGTTAAAGCGACTGTTACAGGTTTCTTAATATATCTTAAATAATAGTTAGTAATACTATAGTTACCATCAGTAATTAACTCAACTGTAGTATTCTTTACTAGCCTTAATGGTTTAGCTTTACCTAAGTATAACCTATGCTCACTAAAAGGATTATCAAGATAATCAGTATACGTATCTGAGGTACATTTTGTTACACCCGTCCTAATATTTTTATAGCCGTTTGTATAGCTGTCTAAAAAACGTATATTTACCTCTTCCATTAATGTACGTAAATACACTGGTGAAGTAGGCAAAGATGCAGAATATGAGTTAGGTAAATCACTAACTGTACCTACTGTAGGAACTATAGTAGCTTCTACAATTAGAGTACGGAGATCATCTAATCGTTTCTGTGTTTGTTCGACAGATTCTTGTGTTAAATTATTACCAGAATACCTTGTTTCAACAAAATATTCAATAGCTTTATTTAACCAAAAATCAATTTCCTCAGGTTCGAAAGCAGGAAGTTCGAGGCCAGATGTTTTATCTAGCCCCAACTTAACTGCAGTATGCATTTCAGATATAGTCATTATTTTTTAGCATTACTAATATTCTTCAATATTGCCAACTTAATATCCTGATTTGTAGGATTATCAAGGTAGTCAATTGCATCTTCTAAAGTATGCCCTATAATATCTTGACCATACTTATAAATAGTTTTATTCTTAGTAATTACATTTAATGAAACAGCTTGTTTAATCAGAAATTCCGTATCACGTTGTTTATTATCAACCCACAATTCAAAGAATTTTTTAGGATCTTTTTCAATAATTTCGGTTAACCTGTTATCTACCATTTCGTCATTAGATGTTTCAGGATTGAAACCATATATTCTAAGAGCCCTTCTCTTATCTGCAGGAGACATTTTATCAAGTTCACGGAGAGCCTGACGTCTATTCCTGTTCATTTCATTAACTACCTTAGCCTCTTCTTCTTCATCAATTATGATAAAATCATGAGAAGGTGATACCTTATCAAGACTTTTTGCTACCCTTTTATGATTACGTAAGAAAAGGTAATCGAGCTCTCCTCTAGGTTCAGAAAGATCTATGTATACTTCTTTATCCCCAACTTTAATAAAATAGTTAGCCCAGAAGCCTTTCAATTGTCCATTTTCCCATTTTACTGTGAGATCCTGTCCGAGAGCCCGTTCAAGTTTTTCCTTAGTATCTTTGTCCTCAGGAGTAAGGCCAGTATAAATACCACCACTCCTAGTTAAGTAAGGTGCAAGATATGTAAAACATCCTTTATACTTACTTATACCTGCCCACCTATTTCTAGATATTGGGCGTAATATTACTTTAGTCATAAATTACCTTAAATATTTATTTATTTTTTAGTACCTTTTTTAGGTCCTTTTCCTTTTTTACCACCTTTACTACCGCAAGCCATAATTATAATTCTTAAAATTATTCAGCATCACAATACAAAATAGCTGTAGCTGTAGGATCTTTAATCAAGTAACCACATTCAGTTAAGAAGTGTACTGCGTAACCATCCTTAGCATTTGACCTAAGAGTACTAATTGATTTGGAATGACCAGTACCGGGAACTACAGAGCCACCAGTATGCCACATTACCATTTCACGATCTCTCCGAACTACTTTCTGCAAGTTGGGTTCACCATCACGCATACCAAGATCGAGGAACAGGAATTTATATGATTCCAGCGGACGACCTGATACGGGGTGAAGTTTTCTATGAAGATTAACATCATCAAACAACGGGAAGTGTTTAATGGTTAATTCCATACCATTCAGCCATTTGTAAGTTACAAACTGACCACCCAAAGTAAGTTCCTGACCTGAGCCTGAAACAAAAGTAGTATCTACAATAGTAGCACTAGTAGCTTCTGAGCGAAGAACTCTGTCGAATTCCATCATACCCATTTCACCAGTAAGAGCTACAAATTTACGTTGACCTTTATCCCTAATATTAAATGACAAATCTGAAAGAAGAGTCTTAATAGTATCAAGAGTCAAAGTAGTATAATTACGAATATTTGACGGTGAAATCTGCTGTTCAATACCTGCTCCTACATAAATAGGACGGCCATTAGTACCTTTAAGCAAAGTACTACCATCAGAAATCATTGTACTTTTTGCATAGTAACCCATTTTATCAATGGTTTTAAACCACTGACTCATTGCAACCCATTCTTGGTAAGTAGCCCACAATTTAGTAGACTTATTAGTACCAGGAACTTTCATTTCGATTACCATAACTGTGCTGTAAGCTGAACCAGTGATGTCATATGACAAACGCATAATATGCATTCTGTTCCGCATTTTGAACGGAGTCATATAATTCACGATATCGGCTTCTTCACTGTATTCTTCGTATGCTGAACCTTCCCTGCTCAACTGACATCCTTTTGCAAGAACTGTCGGTGAGATAAAAGAATCAGGCTGCCCGTCTGCAACAATCAAAGTATAAACCCATTCACTACCATCTTGATAGGGTTCACCCATTACACGTGCAGTATAAGTACGATCATCAAAAGCGACAATAGCACCTGGTCCGAACAGTTTCTCATCAACCCAAACCAATACAGGTGAAAGACCTATACCAGGAGTATCAGTAGCTGTAACTGCAGCACCTTGCCAACGGGAATCCCTAATGGTAACAGCACGTTCATGATCAATCATTACGTCCCATTCGTACTCGTTGTTATCAACAGTAACAGTACGACCCAGACCGTTAGTGAGAAGGTCAATAATATTTCCAGCACCTTCATATACACCAAAAATGTACGACAGTGTAGTTGACAGCTGTGCACGTTTCAGTTGAAGAGCGTTGGACAATTTGTTTTCATCAATAAGGTCCGAAAAGTATTTCGACTTATAAAGGACTAGTGAATTTAGAACGTTATTATCCATGTTTAATTGAAATTAATTTATTTGTTAGTTTTTTCTAAGTTTACCACTAAACCAATCAAGAGCATCTATACCTTCATCTCTGGTACCTGATTTCTTTACTCGGTTACCTTTTTGTGAAAGTTTGTCTTTCAAAGTTTTAGCAGTAATAGTAGCTCCCTTAGACTGAGCTTTTTCTAAAAGAGTAGAGCCTTTCATTGCTAGAAAAGCAGCTACTACAAACTTTTTAGGATCTTCAAAAGTATCCTTCTGAAACTTAGTTTTACCATCAGCTTCAGGAACTAGTACATGTTTATATAAATCTTTCCTGTCTTTATCAGATAAAGAAATACCATATACGTCATTCAATTCTTTAATACTTTTCTGTACGTCTGCAAAGTATCTTTCGTTACGTTTTTTAACTGAGTCAGCTTGTTTTTGCTGTGTTTCTAATAGCGCTTTCTTTTTAGTTTCACGAAATTCTTTTATACTTTCTATAGAATCTTCAGCCTCTTCTTGTAAAACACCAGAGTCTTGATAACGTGAAACCATCCTTTCAATTTGTTTTTCAGAATAACCTCTATTAAGCAGATTCTCTTTTACAATCTTTTTCTGATCAGAAACACTATCTATGTCTATAAGATCTAAGTCTACACCTGCATTAAATGTTTCAGCATAGAACTTCTTAAGATCACCCCCATTACGTACATATTCATTAAGTTGAACTATCTCATCATTAGCAAAAGCATCCTTAGTGGATTCTTCTACCATATTAGCAAGTTCATCTACAATATCATCTACTTTAGTAAATTCACCTAAAGTAACACCTAGTTTTTCTCCTAATTTAGCAGCAACTAATTTAGCAATATCTTCTTCATATTCACCTAAATCATCTGTTTCATCAGTAGTTTCTTTATCATTTTTCTTAGTAGTAGTTTTAGACTCAACTACTTCTTCCTCTTCCTCTTCTACAGTATCTTCTGTTGAAGGAGTTTCTTCTTCTAATTCTGGCTCCTCATCATTATCACCCTGATTTGTCTGTGCATTCTTCTGCTGATTAATTACCTCAAGTTCTTCATCGGTAACGTCATGCATAGTATTAGACAGCTCACTAGCTAATATATCAAAAGCATCAAAATTGTCCTTATTATTCATAGTTATTTACTTATTTTGTTTGTTCTAGAACTTTGTATCCTAAGTTGCTTGTCTTTCAAACTTTCGTTGGTACGATTCTTACGTTTATCTTCTTCAAGTTTAGACTTCTTTAAATCAAAATCTTTTTGCATTTTTTCACGCTCAAGTTCTAATTTTGAAAAGTCTAATTCTGAAGGTTCAGATCCAGTAGTTTGTGTATCGTTATTACTAGCTTGAATTAAAGCAACCTGTATAGCAGTATCAGATTTACGTACAGAATCTTCTTCTTGCAATTTAAGTTGTTGCATTTGATAATCCTGTGTAAGTTGATTCTGCTGTTGTTGAGCTTCAATTTGTTTACGCTCAGCTTCTTGACGACGCATTTCTACATCTTTTAACCTATTCTTAATCATTGTCATATTATTAGAAGTCAAAAGATAAGCAGCATCTAATAGAGTTGCACCAGACTGCATAGCAGGTTGTAATAGATTACGGAGCATCTCTATATTATTACTTTCCCTAGTAGAGTCTGTTACAAATACACCAAGATCTGAATATAAAAAGTCATCAGATAAATTTATAAAAGCTCTATTAGAATCATCCATAATATAATAAAGTTTCTTTTTATTACCCCTTGACCATGCTACTTTAGCACAATTAAGTAAATAATTATATAAGCGTTTCTTTATATTATTATGAATATAAAAATTCATTTCGGTTACATTAGAAGAGTTAGATTTAGCCATCTCTATACCCCCTTTAGTTTCCCTATTCTCTACCTGACCTAAACGTTGTCGTGAAACACCAGATACCTCACCAATCATATCTTCAAGTTTAGCAAGTAACTGTATATATTCTACTATAACATTACCCATAGATAAGTCTTGAGAAGAGAATGTATTGAAGGATGCAGGTTTACCACCTTCTCTACCAGGTACATCCCAACCTTCTTCATAAGGATTAATAAAAGCTACACCCATTGAAGATAAATAATGCATAAATTCTGCAATATCTATATTCATAGATTTAGGTATCTGAGTAATATCCATTGTAAGAACTTTACCCTTATCTCTAGCTAAAGCTAATTCTAACCTATACCATACAATAATATACATATATTGTAACGGTTTCATTATACTTACTAAAGATTTACCTTTACTGTTATTACCATTAAAGATAGAACCTATATAAGGTAATTTATTATTATTAGGAGATTCTACTGAAAACTCTTGATTTTCTACAGGTTGTACACCTATAATTAATTCATCTGCTAAATAATATCCTTCCCATATCTCAGTAACCCATTCCCATTCAATATTATCTTCTGGTAAAGGTTCATAATTTTCATCAACTGTAATAACATTTTCTTCGCCAGTTTCCTCATCCATAATTGTAAGAAAACCAACTTTCTTAAATGAACGCCATACAACATGATAAACATCTATAATATTTTCTGGACTAGAAGCATCTCCTGTTAACCAAGCTGGAGCATTACGTACGATAGGAGTAAAGTTAACTTCATTAGGTCTAGATTTATCTATAGAAGAACTATACCTATTTAACAAATCATCAAATTGTGTTTCTGTCATTAAATCACCTAAGTTATCATGTATATCTGATAATGACATAGGAACACGATTAACTGCCCATTCACCATCTTCAATATTTTCTAATTCAGGATTTTGATCATGACAAAAATAATAAGGATTTACCTTTTCTACACAAGGTTCTCCATTAAGAATACCACAGTAATAAATTTCTTTATTAGTAATTAAACCATCTTTGAAACCTTTAAGTAATTTATTATCAAGATCTAATTTTTCCTTTAAATAGTTAAGTGTATGAAAAGCAGCTTCTTCTGCTTCATCTACATACGAACCTTTAAAGTACTCTTCAATCTCTGCTAATCGTTTCTCTTCTTCTTCCTCTTCAAAACCACCCTGCATTATATAAGCAGAAATATAGTCTTTTAGAGTCTTAATTTTTAAGTCTTGAATACGACTAATTGCATCTTCATTAGTATGAAATACCTTAAAAGAATCAGGTCTCCGACTTAATTCCCCTACTAACAAATCAATTTTAGGTTTGATTATATTGAAATTATGAGGAGATGCAGGAAAACCTTCCTTAACTTTATAAGGATTTGTAACATATTTTATATCATTCTCATCATATATACTATTATATAAATCATCACAAATCTTAATCTCGTCGTATTTAGTTAAGTCTGATTTATATTTAGCTACATAATATTTGACATTTGCTTCTTTCCATTCTTTAGTTTTCTTTTTAATAGAAAGTTTTTGTATAGGCAATGAACTTACCTCGTTGGTCATATTAATTAAAATTTAAAATGTTCTTGTTGAAACATAGGTTCTCTAAATAGTAACCTATCATTAATATCTTTTCTATGTTTTTTTACTATAACTCTAAACAATTCTTCTTCATATATAAGAGTTAAACCAAACGCAATTACACGGTCAAAGTTACCTTTATCATTATAAGAAATAAGTTCCTCTAACAAAGGTTCAGACATTATAGTAGTTAAACGTTTTATACCTGGGGAAGTCTCTTCATTTAACCATTGTCTAATCTTACCTTCCATCCAGATTTTTATTTCCTTAGACATATGTATACCTTTACCTCTACTAACATTAGATAATTTAACTATATCTTTTATAATGTCAGGCTGATCAGCTAGTAAATATTCACTATGTTTATGTGTAAAGTATGGAAATAATCCTTTACATTGATTCTCATACATTATAGTACCATTATAATATAATGCTAATTTCCGTACTATTTCATAAGCATCTTCAGCAAATTCAGGTCTACCTGTATATTCAGCTACTACCATCCTACCTGTATCAGATATAGTAGAAAAACGTTTATATACATATACTGATAATAAAGAATTAGTAGTAGATTTATCGTGATCGTAGGGGTCGCAGCCCAAAACATATAAACCATAAGGAGGATTATCTATAGGATGTTCCCATATAACTACTTGACCATTCTTATCATCATTAGGCTTTAACCTATATTTTAATATATCTTTAGGTGTATTAGTAGGTACCCAAGATACTTTACCAGTACCATCAAATATTAAATCACCTACTTGTTTAAGTTCTTTAAGTTTAGTACTATTCCTTAAATTAGCAAGATGTCCTAACATCTCTTCTTTAGGGAATATATTAGTACTAACATTTAAACAAGCTTCACTAGGTGTTAAACTGTTATGAACCCAAATACCATTAGCAGAATAATAATGGCATTTTGTTTCTAAATCATATACTTCTTCGTTCCTATCATAAACTATAGATTCTATTGTAGTAAAAGAATAATCTTTTATTTTATTTTTATGTATATAGGAATTTAAAATAGTATTTTTTCTCTCAGATACAAACCCTATATTTTGTTTAAATTTATAAATATCTTCAGCCCTAATACTTATTTTATTTTCTGTATATTCATATCCATTACCGTTTATACTTTTTCTACTAGAATATCTAGCATGTATATCAAATCCTCTGAGTAACATCTGTACTGTTTTACACATATCAGCATGTTTCGAAAAGAATCCTATACTTCTACCAGATTTTATTACATGACCATCAGAATCAAATAATCCTCTTAGGAAGGCTGCTACTACAGATTTTGGACTTTTTACTATATAATCTGGTATATGTACTTTTCGTTTCCAATGCCAATGAATATCTGAAGATGTTTTTTCAATTAAATCTAAACTTTTCATTAATTTTATATAGTTCTTATTAGAACTATGAACTGATTTACATCCTTCTTTATTTGTTATGCTAACATTACCAAATTTTTGATGCATAAACTCATATACTTTCTCTAAAGAATTTTTATCTTTATTATCAAAAACTATACTTAAACATCCAGATTTCCCATAAAAACAACCGTCCCCCATATAAAACCCTAGAAACTCAGCCCATTCCTCATCTAATTTTAGATTATATTTTAAAAATTTAAAATCGGATTCTATAGGAATATTTATATATTCTTTATTAAAAGTAATAGGTAAATGTTTTATAGTATCGCCAGGTTTAAGGTCAGAAACTCTCACATATTCTATACCAGTAAATATAGGATGGTTATCTGTAATAGATACTTCTGTACCATCTTTAGTTTTTAATTTATATACAGGTTTTATACCATTACTAATACTATTCGGTATATTAACTATTCTATCAATACCGCCTTCGTAACTTACCCAAGTGTCTGCAGTTACACATCTTTCAGCAACATACCTATCAATCATAGTACGATCTGAAGCACCGCTAATAACTTTCTGTCGTTCTTTTAAAACATAATTCTTACAAGCAGATATTAATGAATTGCCTTGATCGTCCATGAAAGGATTACCATCTTCATCACCACCATCTAGATTAGAAGTATAAGGTACATAGAACCCACTAGGTCTAAGTACATTCTCTTCTTCCCAAACATTCTCTATCTCTAAACAACCATAAGCATCAGGTTCATAGAATATATCCTTAAGACCCTCAAAGTCTGAATCTTCACTACCACCCGTACCAAATACTATAAGTATACCATGAGTAATAGAACCTTGTTCCATAGAAGGTCTAGCTACTTGCCAAGCTTGTTTAAGGTTAGGGAATTTACCACCTTCTTCAAACACCATTAACTTACCACGCATACCACGAGCAGCCTCAGGATTATTACCTAGTGTAATACCTATAATCTCTGATTTATAACCTATTTCAGTTTTAATACCATCACCTTTATCAACAACCAAAGATGCACGTTTATGTATCTTAGAATCAATTTTCTGACGTTTCTTACCCCAAGCTGTATGTTCATCAATGAAGTCCATCATGTCCCAAGCTTTAGTAAGAAGACCGTCCTTAATTAAATAGTCTTTTAATGAGGCAATAGCATAACCTTTACTATCAGGTATAAAATAAAAATTCCTATTAAGCATAGAACCTACCTTATAGGAGTAACCTTTACGCCTTGATTTAAGTACTGCTAAGTGTTTACCTGAGTTTTCACATTCCTCTATTGTATCAAAAAAGTATTTATCAAAGTCATAAAATCTAGGAAAATCTCGTATAGTATCTTTTTTAATTACTTCTTCACCTTTATTATTTATTGACTCTATTTCCTTTACAAGTACAATAGGACAATAGTTTAAGTAAAAGTAATGATAACCTGTTACACGTTCACCATCCTCTGCAGCATACCCATATAAACAGCGTTTACGTTCTTCATCCCAATACTCACGATAAGCTGTAGTACCTTTAGGGGCAGACGTATAGTAACCATACTGTTGAAAGTGTATGGCAGCAGGTCTAAACTTATCAGTATTTTCAAATATTTTAAAAGGTATTTTATACATATATCCTATACTTTCCTTTTGTAAGATTTTTACTTCTTAACTTAGTAATTTCTTTAAGACTATTCTCTGTATTACTAGGTCGTAATCTACTACTCCAGTAATCACATAGTATTTTTCCCCCAGTCAAAACAATAGGTTTTGAGGGTTCATCTTTAAAATAACACATATTAAACCTGAATTAATTTACAAATTAAATTAAATTCGTCTTTTGTCTCTATAAATCCTTCAAATTTAGTGAGGTTACCTTTAATAAGCCAATACCTAGGAATAGGTAATAACTTATCCTCTTCACCATAAAATATAATTAATTTCCAATCTTTACCTTTAAGATACATATCGTAATTAATAGATTCTTCATGATGGCTAAACCTAAACTTATTTGCAAGTATAAATTCTTTATTCTGGTAATTCATAATCGTTTATTTCTGTTTTCCCACGAACATTAGAAGTTTCTAGTTGTTCGGACTTAACTTGATTCTCTAAAAGCATAAGAGATTTAACAATATTACCTACTGCTGATAAGTTTGAAGCTAAATCTTTAGCAGTATATAAAGGTCTACCATTATCATCTAGCATACCAAAATCTACGTCTTTAAAGTATTCTGAGAGTTTCTCAGCACCTATCTTAGCAGATTCTAATATCCTAGTACTAATAGTATTTTGTAATTCCTCATACTTTTTAATACCTTCCTTAACTAACGCATCTGGCTGCCACTTCTCATCCTTAATAAAATCATTCTTTATGATCTTCTCGAGGTCTGTTGCAGAGTAAGCCTTACGGTAAGGAGAAGCATAGTCGCATAAGTAAGCAATATACTTAATCTCCATTGTTGCACGGTCCTTCGTCTTTGTCTTGTCCCTCTCCCATATTTGATCGAATGGGGGAATCACTAACGTCTCCGGCTTCAGCTCTATTTTTCCACTTGATGATATATTGAACAGACTGTTCATTTGAATATCCTTCCTTATCTATTATTTGTAACATAGTATTAACTGCGTGTAATATACCAACTTTTAACTCTGCTGGTGTATCTTCTGCAGCATACTGTGTCATTAATTTCTTTATAGTCTTATTTAGTAACATTAATTTTGCAATGTATTTGCCACGCTTTGACCTTAACTTAAAAGTACCCCACCTAGGTATACGAATAGGACGTTCATCTTCTAATGACATCATACTTCGTTTAGCAAAGAGAAAAGGACTATTCACTATAGAGCGAATAACCCTTTCGTCTTTACCATACTTTTTAGTTAGTTCCTTTATCAGTTTATCTAAGTTCACTAGTATATCTACCTAAATATATATTCAAAGATTCTATAATTAATTTATTAAAAGTTACTTTAAATTTTTCTAAAGTATCCTCTGATAATCTAATATTTTGTTTATCTTGTTTTAATATATTTTCAGCCTCCTCATTACTAATATTACCTTGTTCTAATTCATTTTTTATATGTTCCTCTATCTCTGGTCTTAAATACTTAGATTCAGTTTCATTTAATCTTAACATACCATGAACACCAGTTATAGGACCATTTATAGCACCTGTAAACCACGTAACGATTTCCATATATTATGCTTTTGATTTATTGTCTAGGGCATACTGTACAGCATCATCATATGAATTAAATAGTTGATCTTCAGAATACCAAAACCCATATTTAAGGTTTATATTATTCTCATCTATATCAATATTTAACTTATATTGTGTTACTTCAAATTCATTGATAATAAATCCTTCATCATCAGTAGCAACTTCATCACCATCCATTAATTTACCTTCGCCAGAATTTACTTCATAATGTTCAATTCTAACTATCCTACCTTTACATATACCCCAATTAGTGAATACATAAAAGATGTCACCTAATTCTATCTTTCTTTCATTCATAATTTATTTATTTAATTAACCTATACTAATACCATCATAAATAACCTGATAATACTTATTAAACTCTATATCAAGTGGTCCTACAGCTTCTTCATTACTGAATGTATTTGGCCTAACTTTATTAGCCCAATTAGCTACAGCCTCTGTACAGTAATAACGTTTATCGGCCTTATCCCCTTTAGGTCCAGTCCATTTACCTGTAAGAATAGCCTTAGCTTGGAACCAAAGACCAAAGAAATCATACCTATGAGGTTTCAATGAATCCTCTGCAGCTACCTTTGATACACGTTCCTGTTCAGCCTTTGAATAAGGTTTCTTAGGACTAATTACTTTAATATAGTCTAATTTATTTTTATATGACTCAACAAAAGGTGTTACAACAATACCCTTCTCCTGAGCTTCAGCAATATATAATTGACCCCACATATCAATAAGCATACCAGCATGACTAGCAATAATACCACTAGGTACAGGTAGTCCCTGACGCTTACGTAGGATCTTCATAAAGAACTGTATCGCCTTTGATACAAATCCTTTAGTACCAAGTAACACAACGTCACCCGGTTTCAATTTACTCAACAATTCCTGGTCCATCTTCTTTAATTTCTTCATTTACTTTATTTTGTTCCTCTGCAATAGCAGCAGCTTTCTTAGCAATAAGTTCAGCTACATTCTCAGCTTCCTTATAAAATAAACTAAGCTCATGCTTACATTTAGAACAAACGATTTTTAAATTATGTTTATTAGTAGCTGGTAGTTCAACCCTAATACCTTCAATACCTGGTATGAATTTCTCTTCATGACCACAACTACAACCAATATATAAATCACCAAATGTAAAGTCCTTAAAAGGTTCCTCTGTCAATTCTGGCATTGTTACTTCTTTAACTTCACCTGTACCTGGTGTTTCATCAATCATTTCTGTCTTGCTAGCAAGATCTATCTCTTTCCCCATTTTACTTCTATTATATTATTTATTACCCCTATAACTTCGTTAGTAGAATAGTAATCCCCACAATCTGAATATAAAGTACTATTATCAGAACTTGTAATTACTACCCTACCACGACCGTTATGTATTACCCTTAACCCTGCAATAGTGAAATCACCAGATTTCGTTAATATATTATTAGGTATTATATCCCCCATATTAAATTGCTGATAAGGATTTATATTCATTATTTTGTTTTCTTACCAAAGAAACTAAGTACTATAGGTAACAAAGTACTAACCCAACTGATTAGTTTCTTGTACCAAGGTTTCTTAGGTTCTGTACTTGTACCTTGATTATTTTGTAATTGTTCAAGCAAAGCCAAAAGGATAGCACCTTTATCTTTACCTAACAACTCAATTATGATAGCCTGAATCTGTTCTTTAACAGCCTCATCTTTCAATAGATCAACGAGTACATTCTTATTTATCTTTGTATTAGCCATATTAATTAAATATTATACTTTTAAACTTAACACCATATAATTCATCAACATATGTTACATACTCTATTTCCTTTTTACACTTATCACATGTAGCTTGATATGCCTTTATATCATAACTAACCATATAATAATCAGGTATACTAGTATCGTACAAATTGTAATCCAATTCTTTTTCAAGATCTGCATATTGATGTAATGATGACATTATTCATTTACTTGTTCTTCTGTTTCAACTACTTCATTTACATCATCTACCCAAGGAGCAATGATGTCAAAATCATCAACCAAAATAGTATCTTTAACTAAATCAAAAGGCACTGCCCTATTTGGTTTAAATGCTACTACTTCCCCCACTTTAAAAGTATCACGACCAGTAGCAACTACTGTAGCCAACTGATAGTTAGCAATAACTTTCCTAGTTACTCGTTTTACTTTATGAACTTCACCTTCTTTAAGGTCCTTGTTTGCTTCTTCATCAGGAACGTCTATCCTTTTACTAACCATAACAGTCTTGCACGGTTTAAGTAAAGTACGCCCAATATACATATTCTCTACCATTATATTATTTCTTATTTCGTGTTATTAATAGTAACCCTATTGCTACTACTAATACAACAAGCAATGGATAAAAAGTTCTAACCACTTCTTGTACTACTTGCTGTGTTGTTAATTCCATTATACTATTTCCTCTTTATCAATATTCTCAAAATGTTTACTACTTCGCCTTTGTTTCAACTCCTTATTTAATGTTTCATAAATTAATATTAAGTCTGCTTTTACTTTAGGATGAATCATTTCTGAATCAATTACCTTACCTAAAGATTGTACGTGGCGTCGTTGTATACTCATATTATTCATAGTTTTTATCACAAGTTAAACATGCTTCAGGTTCAATATACTTTAAAGTACACATGTCACAAGGGTTATCTTTAATCTCTTTATCTAACTCCTCTAATTGACGTACTTGCTTATAATCATCACCTTCTGAACTTGTTTCAGTTGCTTTAGTTATATTCATAATGTATGTATTTAATAACTATTAACTTATACGTATTAAACTAATAAAAGTTATGATATTTGTAATTGTTTTGATATATTATTTACCCTTGCCCTAACTTTACCATCTTTAATTAAATTTGTTATGTAACCAGGATTAACCCAAGGAGCCCAATCCCACATAGGTAATTCTTTATAAGTACAGGTCATACCATAACCTTCAGTGGTAACTATTTCAGGTTCCCTATCCCAGTATACTACAACATCAACCCACTGATCTTCATCAGCATAGTACCATTCAGTCTTTGAAGAACCTCCTTTAGTCAAATAGCATACCCCACCTATCTTATCACCTTTCTGCCTAATCAATTGTTGAAATTGAAACCCTTGAACAAACTCTTCAATTGTAGGTGTATAATATTCATTTACCATATTTAACATTTAAATATACCTTGGGGTAACCCTATTATAATATATATATTTTTGTATTATCCTTCACATATAAATATAATAAGTCCCCCAGCAAAAACCCTTTAAGGTTGCCGTAAACTAATTTGACACTTAACTTCCATTGCAGGAGACAATAATAATTACTTATTATAGGACCTTATCTACTTACGTAGAGCCAACTTTATATAAGTGCCTTTTTTAACTTATCGGGGACAACTCATTTCACATCTAGTGTTACTCTTACAACCCGACTTCTGAACTCCTTTAGTTAATGACTAGTTAACCCCCAGAGTTGTAAATAATGTATTATACACTATTAGTTACCCGTTATACGTTAGGGTTATATAATAGGTTACAAAAAAAGTAATTATTTTTTAATAAAGTTAAAAATAAAAATTTACAATGTATGAAAGAGATGGTGTATATTGTAAAGTTTTCAGTGTATAAGAGAGATGGTACCTATACAAAACTCATGCCCCCCTTATAAGTATTTGGGGATCTCCCCCGTCAGTTTCTACACTTAAAATACTCACATATATGTATAAGAAAATTGAATTTACAGTAGGTTCTACCACTTATGGCGTTCAGTACAAGCCTAAAGTTAAGTCGTTTGAGTATACTAAACGATTAGGTAGTAAGGTTATTGAGATTGATGTGAATGAATTTAAGGAGGCTAAAGCCTTATGGATTCGTAATCAAGCTGCTAAAGGTATCAATGTTGACACCTCACATTGGGGTCGTACATTAGGTTATTATTAGTATTAATAGGCACCTCTCCATACTTGCTATGGTTGCTTGTATCCCCTTTGAGGGGATTATAGGGGTGCTTATTAACTATGCTTTAGCATACCTCTTATTAGTTGTATGATGTTGTATATACTTAAGACACATCTTTTGAAAAAGATGTTTCCTAAAACCTTCAAGAAAACTTTTAAACATCAACCCCTGTAGTCCCCAATCATGGGGACAAGCGAATTTGTTATTATTGTTACTATTATATATAGGTATAAAACTCATGCTCTCATTATTATTAGTTGGGATATTATTAATCAATAAATATAAAGTATATGAAATTTAATTCAACTATCAGACGTATCTTAAATGATGTAGCAGATACCGTATTGAAACATAACGACATGTTACAAAGTGTTAGTTATGAAGGTGTACATCTCATTCCTTATCAACACACTTCTAATGAATGGGATACAGCATACTGGACAGTCTTATGCGAATTTCACATTGACGACATGTACTTCCTGTTATTACAAGGGGGAGATGAAGCCTGGTTCGTACGTATTGAAACAGTTAAACTATAACTATTAAGGGTAGCAATACCCTTTTTAGTTCATAATAAACTCAAGTCACCACTATTAGTAGTTGGCAACCAGAGTGAATCTGGTCATAGTAGTATTAACCATTAAAGTATAATCAAATGAAACTATATCCTGTTGATATCAAACAATTACCAAACAACCCTGATTTCATTGTTGTAACATGTATAAGACATACCAATCGGGGTAAAATAACAGCTACCATCCTTGTAAATAGGATAACAATGCCTTTACTTTACAATAATTTAGTAGGTAAAGATGTTGGTGCTCTCGAAGGTAAATATTTCACAATCGATGAATTCATTGGTGTTATGAAGGATACTTGTGGTATTACAGAGTATATCTACACTGAAATACACAAATATAAAGAACTTGAACGTGAAAAGAAACAAAGAGAATTAGAGTCAATTATGGGGCCTGATCAAATTGTTATACAACAGATGAATCAAACAACTGATCTGGAGTTTGACTTTAACGAGTTCAAAGTACAGCCTATCATTATGCCTCACACTCATGTACCATCATTCAAAGGACAACCTGTTAATCATTCTATTGCAGACTGTGACGGTATGTGTTGTGCTGATTGTACTGTCTCTGATTGTACTGTTCGTCGTGCTAACAACTCATATGTACATTGATAATGAAGGGCGTAATTGCCCTTTTTTACTCACAATAAACTCAAGCTACCAGTATTAGGAATTGGCAGGAAATGGGGGAAATGTGGTCATTTTATGCCATTTTTAATGGTTTTCATGCACTATTTAGGTGTTTTCGTTATGTTTTAACTTAAACAACCACCTAATCGCATCAATACTACATAACCATTTTCCCCCACCCTTGCCACACTACATAGCTTCACTATGATCTAAACACGCTTATACCTTAACTTATCGTTTATAAATAACACATCACCATGAAGAAAATCACCGATTATTTCAATGTGGAAGATATAAAGGCTGGAAAAGCAACACCTTTCACAAAATGGGCAATTCACGACATTGCGGCTGTTGACAACACAGACCCAAAAGACGGTTCAGACCCACAACAGTTTTACACAGTAACTGTAAAACGTATGGTTGAAGATCCCAATGACCTTTCAAGCACGGTTGTTACATACAAGAAACCCGTGTATGAACGGACACATCCGGGTGTATTCGCAGCAATTGAACAGTTATTGGCTTCGAAAAAATCCTTCGACAACGCATATCTTCGTCTGCAAATCATTACTCTCAACAGTAAGGTAGGTTATACCTACAAGGTTGACGGTAAAGACGTTGTATATCGTTCCGATTACCTGGATTCCAAAGCAGGTGACAAGGTTATTGCTACCAAGCATACCTTCGTATTATTACCGGACGCTGATAACTTCGAAAACATGTTAATGCGTCAAATCAATCGCACATCCTGGGTAGAAGTTCCTCGGCCTTCAGACATGCCGGAACATGAAGTAGTAGTTAATTAATAATAATTAAAGGGTGAACTCTGTTTAATTACGGGGTTCCCCTTTAGTTTAAGGTTATAAACTCATTCAACAGACCTAAACCAAGGTACATACAAACAGCATGGCATTCATAAAAGATTTATTTTTTAGGTTGCGGTCATTACATAATAAAGACATTAATATGAAAATAGAAGTCAATACTATAATACCTCAGACAGAGGAAATCAAACGTACATATCCATACATTGGTATGCACCAAACCTCTGGTATAATTATTGGGTTTTATGCTCCTAATTCTGGTATTGTACTAGATAAAGCAGATACTGGACATAAACTATTTGTTCCTTGTGATATATGGGTAGAAAAATATTTTACTCCAATTGATTGTAGTATAACCTTAACGCAAAAGATATGACATTTCACAATAAATACAATCTATTACCTGGGAATACTGTAATGTTAGATGAGAGTCATCCTAACAAATCAAAAGTTGTAATTGTATCTATGACTAAACATGAAATGTTTTCAAGGGTGTATTCAGCTCTTTTAACAGATCCTAAAGATTCTGATTGTTGGGATGTAATGACAAACAGGTTAACTCCACTAAATTCATAAAATATAAACATAACAACTCTTATCCTATTTATAGGCGTAGTAGTAGTCCTTACAACTCATTAATAGTGGGAAGTAAAATGGGCATATAAGAGTTGTTTTTGATATAACAACTCTCATCCAATTGCAATTCAATATGAATTATGGGACGTGTGTAATGCATATGAAAAATACTATTAATTGAATGTATCAAGGTGCAACCTTGTGAGAGTTTGTTTTTGATATAACAAATTTAATAATTATAATAGACAGGCATTTGCTAGTTGTATTAGACTAAACTAGATATGATTGTTAAATTTGTTTTGATATAGTAATGAGTAAAAAGTGTAGCTCCCACCACACACAAGAGACTACGGATAAATGGGGTAATGTCAAGCATGCATTAACATTATTTGTGGTTACTCATTACTTTGTTTTGATATAGTAATAAGTAATATGTAAAGATCAAACTTGAATCTTTTTAATAGTCTGGCGGTTGAATACACAGAAACAGATATTGCTCATTACTTTCTTTTAATGATTGATACTACCTAAAACTATGTACTATCTGTATATTGCTAATTACCGCAGGATCGCCGTGATTACCATTGAGTCAGATTATCAGTCATTATTTGTTTAACCAACGAGAAATATCAAAGCAAGTCGTAAGATGAAATACTCTTACTATCACTCGGATTAAATTAAAGAGCCTGTGCGCTGGGATAGAGAAGCACGTTAATCATAACTATCCATAACAATAAATAGCCGAAAATAACTTGATAGACTGTGGATTATTGAAGCAGTTGATTCACCAAAGCTAAGTTGTCTTATCATGGTCTAATTATGTGTAAGTTTTATAAGCTTTATTTATACCTGAGGTATATCGTTGGGAATTGAATGCTACTCTTGTAGTAGACTAAGTAGGTGAGTTCGACTCTCACATACCTCACTATTGTTTAACTAATACCTAATCAAAATGAGTAAACATGTATTAAATATTGATGATTTAGCTAATTTTGAATCTAGAATTCAAATAGCTGGTTCTTTTGGTAATGGTAATAATAAATCATTAGAAATAGTAAGTAAAATCACTATTAGAGATCAAATTTTTTCATGTTTTGTAGTTTCTGATCATAATATTGCACGATTAACCACTACTAATTTAAGTAAGGCAATAACTGAATATAACACCTATTAGTCATGAAACAATTAATACTTTTATTTTTATTACTTATTGTAGGGTGTACTTCACTCCGAACTCATCAGAGTCGGTTACAAAAAGTATATCCACCACAAGTAAATAAAGCACCTCATGGGTGGACAGTATATCAGTGGCAATCAGTCATTGATTGTGCCTTCATATCAGGTAATGGTAGTGATTGGTCTTGTGATAGTTGTTATATTGTTAAGGCTAATAAATACCACATACCAATAGATAGTTTTATTATTAATTATTACTAACTTAATTGTATAGACAACGCATAAAAGAACTGGGGAATGCCTATCTATTAGTAGTTAGGTGTTCCCTTATTCAAATACAATTAAAACTCTTAAAAGTTGGGAGTATAAAAACAAGAATAGTAACGCTAGTGTATATACTGAAATGTATATAAAGCTCAAGTTAAACCAAAAACATTAATCATGAGTAATGTAACCGCAGTACCGTCATCAATTCAAAAGATGAACAAAAAGCAACTTTGCTGGTCATTTTACAGATTGAACTTGAACGAAAACATGACCAAGGAAGAAATGTATGCCAAGATTCTGCCTGTGTTAACACCGGAAGTAATTGACAGGGTTAAGAAAAGAGAAGAGTATTAACAATGTCACAAAGACAGGAAATGCTGGGGGCAGTCATGTATTGTCCCCAGTCTATTCCTACTCTATTTAAACATCATAATAAAGACATATTGCATAAACAATTAATGTCTTTGTTGAATAGGCGTTTAGGGGTAGAAATAGAATGCTGTGGTTCTGTACTATCAGGACTCAAAGATGTGGTAGCTTCTAAAAAAGGACATTACACTTCAAAATCTTTTAAAAAATTTAAATTACCCTTTATTGACATATCTGGTACTCGTAGGGAATCAATAGATAAGTATTTAGAAAGAAAACCAGACTCTATTATAGAACATAGGATTAGTTTCTATGGTTATAGGCAATTAATAGGGGTATATAATTTTTTAGAGGAAATGAAGAAGAAATGTAAATACTCTGAAAGTGGTATTCATATTCATGTAGATATTTCTGATATAGCACAGATTTTAGATTTTAGTATTGAAACACGTAATCTATGTACTTATTTAAATAAATATATACCTGAACTTGAACAAATTGCTAATTATACCGGTGAAATGATGCACAATAAATGTGCTGGTTTTGGTAAATTTCATTGGATAAATATATGTTTAGAGTGGGGACGTACTACATTAGAATTTCGTGTTTTCCCAATGACATTTGAATATCATGAACTCATTAAGTTTTGTCTATGTGCAACTGAAATCACTAACAAAGCCATAAAGGAATTTAAAAGTAAAACAAAAGGATTGAACTATATCAAAAAAATACACCTTAAAAAAAGGTCAATCATGCAATAACTCATAACAATCTCAAGTTAGTGAGAGCTCCAGTTTTGATTAAGGCTACACAGCCTTAAGTTTTTGGAGTAAACTACAAAGTTAGTTAATTTTCTTTCAACCGCAAACACCTCGTGTAGGTTTCGTTATTACTCATTAATAGGGGAGTAATACAAATGTAGAAGGAAGAAATATAGGTAAATATATATATATGTGTACTTATTATATAAATACCCGAATTATAGAATATATAGATAATAATTAACAATGTTCTACCAGTTTTGGAGATATCTGGCGATTATATTGCAAATGATCGGGTTTAGTCTCCTAATCTCAAATTATCTATTAGGCCTGATAGGTAAGAGATTGTGTGTGGTATGTTATATGTATTCACGTTGAATGCATAATCCTATTTAACATGCTACACGCCCATATCGGGCCTAGATATATAAATCAATAAACACTATACAATATGTGGTGGTCAATATTAGTTTTCTTAGCTAAAGTATGGTTAGTATGTATCATACTATTTGCTGTCATAATGGTATTAGGCATAGGTTTTATATTTTTTCTTTGTTTATTTGCAGATGAAATACCACCTTGTAAAGGTGATTGTGACAAATGTGAACCTATTACTAAACAATACTGTGATAAGGGGGATTTCAATAACAAATATTTATTAACTTAATTAGGTAATTAAATTTACCTATGTAATGCAGCCATGAAAGTAGTCAGATAAGATGTACCTTGCCTTGAAAACGCAGGAGGAAAAAACTACAATAGTAATGACGGTCACAAGCCCGTGGTAATAAAGTGTAATTATAAAGAGCCAAGAGCAGCTACTTCGTAGTGTTAGCGGAAGCCTACCAAATGCAGAGTGAAAATCGCAAAGTAGTAGAGCGATTAATAAAAAAATACTATGGCTTTTTATATCTTTTTCAAATAATAATGAAGTCTTTTCATTTGAAGTAAAAAGGTATTAGGTACAACGCCTACTCTCAAGGATAAACGGAGAAATAGTTGAGCTCATAAATAACTTCTTATCAAAGTTATAAAAGGCGAAGCATCTGATAAGGGATGTGTGGTTTATACCGATGTATTATATTATGTCGAATAGGATCAATTTGACTCATTAATATATTACATTATAACAAACTTTTGCGAGATAGCTCAGTTGGTTAGAGTACACGGCTGATAACTGTGGAGTCGGGAGTTCGAGTCTCCCTCTCGCTACTATTTGTGGATATTAGCATATAATTGTGATGCGCTGGGGGTGATCACCCAGAGAGTACGTTCGAGTCGTAAGTCTACACTATTTTTTTTTATTTATTAATCAATAAATATTATAATGAAAAGAAGAGTTTTAAAAGGTTTAGCTATTATAGCTTTAACTATATCTGTAATCATCTTTCCAATTATAGTAGTATTATGGGAAGAAGATCATATTAAGTTTATAACTGGTAGTGAAAAGAAATCAATACTTGAATTATTATACACTTTAATATACAACAATGAAAAAATTAAACGTTACTATTGTAGGAGAAGATTGCTTAAAAGCTTCAACATTAACATTATTGCATAAATTTATAGTAGACCATTTTAAAGTAAATAATGGTATTCTATTCTTTAAAGCAGCTAATAGATGTCTTGAAGTAATAGAAGTCACTTACGATTCTGATACTAAACATTTAATAGTAGTAGGTAAATTAAGTGATTACACAAAGGTATATTCTCCTATTGTTACTACAAGACCCCCAACAAAACAAGAAATTGAAGATTTTGAAAGAAATTAAAAATACTAAGGTTGTTATGTTCCTTATCAATTAACATAACAAAGTAGTTCTAGTAATTAATTTAACATCATCGTAACATGAGTAATTTAATTTTTGAACATCCTACATAGGTATATGGAGTTATAAATTTATTTCTAATCAGCTTGAAACCTGGTTATAAATGCATATACCTATGTTAACTCTTTTATGTTCCTTTCATAGAGTTCGGTATCAAAGATACCTGCAGCAAACAAGTTGCAAAAAAGAATGATAAATATAAGACGCATGGTAGCTTAAGTCAACTTATTGTTTAACTAATAACATACACAATGACTTCTGAAGACAAATCAAAAGTTCAAACATTTGCAAAAAGTCATATGTCAAGAGCGAAATCTGTTAAAGAATGGAATTCGCTACGTGAACAACTATCAACTGTACTGGCTAAAGATGAAACAGTAAAGGATTTTGCTTTACGTTACATTGATACAGCACCAGGACATTCTCGTATGGTAGGTAATGCTAAGTCTTTAATTTATACTACTTTACACCAAAAACAATGCTCTTAAGATGTATATCAGGTGCATGTGACTGGTCTGGTAAAGATAATGAAGCTTATCACTTATCAGCAGAAGAATTAAGCATTCTTGAATCAAGGATTTATAAAAATGCTATTGTGACTAAGCGTCTCAAAGTAATCAGGGAATACAATACATTTATCAATAGGGGTGCTATCTTATGCCCTATATGTAACTCTGCTACTATATTATTAGACTTAAGTAATCATACTGATAATCTTATTCGCACATACCATGAAAAGCATTGACATAATTAACAACTTTATAAAGAGTTGTAAAGATGACTTAACCACAGTTATCGAACTTGATGACATTCCAAAGAAAGAATGTTTAATTGATATATTAGGGTATTTTAATGATCCTGAAATTGAAGACATTATGGAGACACTTGATGGTGTTTCTTATACATTAAAAGCCTTAATTGATCACGAGAATAACAAGCAGGATACTCTTTTAAACTACGAACTTGAAGACGATTTCAATAAGTCTATGGAAAAAGCTCTCGTATTTGAAGAGTACTACAATGCATTCGTAGCTGCTGCAGTTAAATTAAATTAATACTTATTTTGCAGCAGTTATAACATTTGGTCCTATCGTCTAGGGGCATAGATAAAAACTTTTATACTAACCGATGAAGTAATGTTAACATTAAGGTAAGTTTCTTACTCTTATTCAGAACACGAAATATATCAACTAGTCTGCCAAGTTTACTTGACATTGTTTTTATCTTAGGACGCCATACTTGCCGTATGGAAAGGGGAGTTCGAGTCTCTCTAGGACTACTATTACCACGGGGGTGATTACAATTTGATTCTTGTAATAAATATATCTACACAGGTAGCAGCAACGTATTACATACTGCTTTAACAAGGTATACAAACAATTAACTGACAACGTTAGATCGTTATCATTTAGGACTGAGTTGCGTATAGCAGCTTAAACCTAACGGGCTGAATAGGGGAGCCTTGGAACAGAAACTACTTCGGTAGAACCCTATTTAAAAACATTAAAGTATTAAACTTCGCCGTTTAATAATAAAACCTGTAAATGTAAGTATATTGTATGGGAAGACGGAGGCTTGTAACCTCCCACCTCCACTAAAACACTATGTAATAACTAAAAATAAAGTCATGAAGAAACAAATCTTTTAAAACTAATCAAAATGTATGACATACTTTATGTATCATTTATTGTTGCTTTCTTTATTATAGTAGTATTGTTCTTCAATTCTACTTATGTAAAAGAACATAGGCAACTTTACAAACTTCTTAATACACCAAATAATAAGAATATCATTAGATTATCAAATTATTGGTGTAACGCTAATAATATCAGCATAATTAAGTTATTTTTTATGAGGATATTTAAATTAACTACTGAAGTCTACTATAATTACGGACAAGGTAAGATTGTAGGTGTAATATTATGGAAAAGAGATAAAAAGACTAACACTATTAAATTACTTGATGTAGTCTTTCAAGATGCACCTAATCACATAATTAAAACCAGTTTAGGTACTTTAGTAGGTAGTTTATCACGCAGATTTCCTGGTGTAACCTATAGTATTGAATGTCGTAAATTAGATAATATTATAAATATATTGTCTGATTTAGATTTTCAAGAAATTACATGGAAAAATATGGGTAACTTTGAAAAACAATCGTTGTATACCTATTATGCAAAATAACAAAACTTTTGTAAACACAGAAACGAAAGATAAAAAAGTAAATATTTTAATTCGCTTCTTAAAAGGGGATTGGGGTAATCATATACCGAAAGCTCTCAATCAGTCTATCCTTAAGAAATGTTTAAAAGAAGATGATTTACTTGAACATTTCAAAAGTTCAGACAAAATTAACTTATAAATAGTATTAACAATCAAAAATTATTTCAAATGGAAAAAAATATTAATCTCGTTGAATTGAGTTCTATGCTTGAAGCTATTTGTAAAAATAGTGGTACGATAAAGGATCTTAAAGTAGCAGACTCAATTGTAAAAGACACCTTAACCAGCATTTTAAATGCTGCTGCAGAAGTTTCAAGAACTGCATTTGAAGGTGCTAATGCACAAATCCAGGGTAAAAAGTCGGAGGGAAAACAAGGTAAGCTTTCCTTTCAGGAACCTGCAAACACCAAAAAGGATACGAAGATACCCGATAACAAGCCAGCAAATACACCAGCAACGGATGCTGTTGATGAAGCAAATAAAGTTGAATTAGAAGCTGCTCGTGAAGAGGCTGCCAGAGAAGGGGATAAAACTATTCTTCTCTTTATTCAGAAACAAATCGACGAAAAAGATTACAAATCAGCCAGGGCTACTATCAATGCTGAATTGAAAATTACCCCTGATCGTCCCGAATTAGTAGCATTCTTATCTCAAATTGAAGAATTGGAGAAATCTGTTACAACAGAAAAAGAAACAACTGATGAAACTCCTGTAGTTGATGCCGAAACTTCTGTAGGTAGTGAAGTAAAAGACACTATCAGTGATCCTCACGCTTCATCAAGAATGTCTGCTGAAGATGCTCATGATTATATCAAGACTCTTGTTGCTGAAATGCACCAGGAAGGTAAGAAAATGAATGAAAAAGATGTTCGTGGTAAACTTTTACTTGACATTAAGACTTCATTTCCTGCCAATGATCCTTGTGTAGCTGAAACAAAAGAAGGACATAAGCTCCGTAATGGTTTACTTGATGTTATCTTCAAGGAAGTTGTACAGGAAGCTAAAGAAGCACTTGCTTCAAAAGAAGAGAACAAAGTAAAGGAAACTGTTTCAAACGTTAGCAGTCTTATTGCTGAAGCTGAATCAGAATTGAAAACTGAAAAGAAGCCAACTCCTGTTATTCAGCTAAATGTTGAAAATCAGGAAAAAACTAAAGTAGTTTCTGCTGAAGAAATTGCTAAAGCTTCTGAAGGTGAAGAAGAATTTGACCTTGCTACTTGTTCTTTGGCTGATTTCAAAATGGAGATTACAAAGGACTATGATGGTATCACTGCTGAAGCAGAATATGATCCTTCATCAGAAAGGTTTAAGAAATGGGTAGAATTGGTAAATGCCAGAACAAACGCTGACAGTAACAATATCAAGTCTACTAGTACTAGACCTAACGCAGCTGTTAACTTCATGAAGTCAATCCTTGGTAACATCAAGAAACAGGAACTTCATAAAGCTAAACTTGCTGAAAAGAAAGCCGCCTAAAACATGCAGAGTATGCTAATTAACTATAACATTATATGACTGTCAACTGAAAGCTATTTTAACAGGTAATTAGGTATAAGGAACTCCTTTGAGTAGTAAATAGTATCACCAAATACAAAAAATATTTACTAGACGGTACCTATGATTTATAACTTAAACTGTATACTCACCGCCTACTTCAATTGTCTGTAATATGACATGCGGAGTAGGCTTTTAATTTTTATTATGCTAAAAGTAGCCCGATTAATACGTATCAAACGTATAGTTAAAGCTTCAAGGAATATATTAACAATTGAAAAAAATATACCGTTGTTAAAGAAAGTACAATCTGAATTAAAACTTATTGTAAATACTTCTCTTTTACAACAACAAATAGATGGCCTTGAATCTTGTAAGAAAACCTACACTTTATATGTTACTAAACGTATAATGGAATTTGTTAATGAAATACCTGAATTAAGTAAAAATATAACTGAGATACCTTTAATTAGTCAGGAAGATTTAGCAAATGGTTATTTACTATTAGGTGATAAAGCTGACTATGCTTTATTACTATCTGAAGGAATGATAGTTAAAAAAGAATTTTTACACTACAAGAAGGAGCAACAATAATCTTTTATTTAGGTTGAAAGATAAACTGAGTGATCTCTTTACCAAGGTAAGTATAGAGTAGTATAACACGATTCGTGGAAGGTGTTAGCCTTATCGTAAATAAGGTGGCTTTTTAGTTCAGGGTTCGAGTCCCTTACTCTTTTGGGTATTACCTTACCAGAAAAATAAAAAAGATTATATATTAATAACTCATACCTATTAATATTCGAACTTGTAACCAGATCGATGTAGAGATTTGAGTAGGAAGAAATCGTAAAGACTCAAAACCCGCTACTTAACTGTCCAAAGGCGATCTAAATCGAAATGAAATTGGGGTTAGTAATAACATGTTAATTTCATTTCAAAGCTTCTCATTAAACAATTGACGCTCCTGCCGTCTGATGCGGGAATTAATCATTCAAGTCTAAAACTTAGTTGATATTCGACTCACCAGCCCTTATGTTGTATATAAGGGGCTTGACTAAAAGGTACGATGGGATTGAAACAGTATAAGTTACGTGCATCCTTATGTTGCATTTGTTATTCGTTTAAAATACGAACATAGTAATACAAAATTTTAATTTCAAATACTTGGGACAGCAATAGTCAAACTATATTGTTCCCTACGATGTAGTGATACTACGTAGAAGTTTATAGGAGTAACATGCTAGAACACAATCATATTGTAATAAATTAGAACGATACGTTACAACTAATCTCTAATTGTTCTAAAATAGTATGTGAAAAGGTAGATACCAGTTTTAGTAAATGTTTTCAACAGTCGAAAGTAAGCCTTATATGTTTTACATTACCAAAATATAACATGTATAGGTACACCAGGTTTATTTATTTATAAGTAAATCCCTTATCTGGAAGGTTGTTTAACATTTTATATCCTATTCAAAAAAAGTAATAGAGACAAAGATAAAAAGTTTAATTCAATATTTACTTTTTAGTTGGTTTATACAGGATATTAGACGCCTGTAATTTCTCAGATTCCTTGATCATACTATTTTTTACTTTGAAAATTCGATAATACTAAATAAAATCAAAATTAAATTTAAATATCATGGCAAGCAAAAGAAATCAAAAGACCCCTGGCGAATTGCAGGTAGACGATAAGTTTTTCATGTTGAACAGAGTAAAAATTGATGAACATAAAGGCAGTATTGCTAAAAGCACTCTTTACCTTTATGATTATCGTGAATTCATTGTTGATGGTACAAGGAGAAATCCTAAAAACCCTGATCAACGAATAATTACTTCTATCGTAAACGATGAAGAACTCCTTTTCATTGCACCAAAAGACGGTTACAACAATCGTTACAACCTTAATTCTCTCATTGTAGATGAAGATAAGGCAAAAGAAACAGCTCTTGTTTTAAATGCTATCGAAAGAAGAAAAGCATTAGTTGATCTTGAAGAAATCAAGAAGCAGATCAAAGCAATCGAAGACATTATGACTATTTTCGATCCGGAAAAGAGATTTATGGACGAAAATGTAATAACCGAAGGATATGAGCTTCTGTCAGACACAATCGAAGCAGAAGACTAACCATAGATTGTGGATAAAAGTCTTATTGACTACGCTACTCATTGTCAATGCAGTAATAGCGAAAAGTGGTACTACGATTGACCAGAATAATACCAATTCTCTTCGTAGAGACACTGTATCTGTGAGTACCAATCAGTTGAATGAAGTGCGAACCAATAATCTCTATGTTCAAACAAAGAATATAAGGACACGGTTATATACTCAATCTGATATAAACAGAAATTATGTCGATAGTTTGTATAAAGCCTCAATTACTCAATTAAGTACTCAATTAAGTAATACTGTTGTAGAACAGTTACAAGCTTATAATGCAAGCACAAAGCAACAGCACTACATAGAAGCGAAAGCATACCTATTAGTGCCTAGTTCTTTCTTTTTATGGTTAATACTATTGTTGATAGGTAACAAGATAGAAAATAAACAGTTAATAGCTGTAGCATTAGTTTTGCTTATCTCATCAATAATTGGTACCTTCATAGTACTTCCTACTATTATAAATTTTTTATAATACAACTATGAATAACATTAAAGGGGTATTCTTCATTTAGGGTACCCCTTTTAACAATCAAAAGACATATGCAAGAAAAATTTATGCCTGAAAACCAGGCCAAAGTAACAGTTAAAAAGGTTACCGTTAAACGTATTGACATGGAATTTAAAAAATTCAAAAGAAATGTTGAAGACTCCCTTATTAAGATGAATTTCTTACCAGGACTGGCTTCAGTTTTAAATAATTCCAGAGTTACAAATATCGTTAAAAACGTACGGAATGAAGTTAAATTTGATTTATCTCATCACTTACGTTACCAAGATATTTCAGGTAAAACTGAAGGTTGTGGATGTATTTATTGTCGTACACATTATCAATATGTTAAGTATAAGAGATTATACTCAATAGTTAAGGCTAAATACGAAAAACGTAACGGTGTAGCTGTTGTACCTGATAAGGTAGAACAAAATAATTTAGTAAGTATTTCAATCATGCCTCATGTTATTGATGCTTACTATAATGAGATGATTATATACAAAGCTAAATATTTAAAGTATAAAACTTTACGTAAAAAGCTTATTAAAGCACTTAAAATACCAGAAGTATGACAAAAAAGAAAGACTCATTTAATTATGAGAAAGCTTATCGTCAAAGTGTACTTAAAATCAGTAAATCACAAACTGAAATTAAACAATTAAGGCACGAGCTTGTTATAAGGGAAAAAATCATTGAAAACAGGTTAATTGTTTTACCTACATTTATTTAAAATGAACGAAGTATTTGTTATCAAAATAATACCTCAAGGTGAGAATGAACAATTAAATAAACAATATTTTCTATATATAACCAACTACTCTGCTGTTAAATTTGGTACCGATTTATGTCCTAACATTGTAAAAGTTACAGATATTTATGAAGGTACTTTATTTTCGAATAAAAGTTTAGCAGAAGAAATACTTGAGAAAAGTATTGGTGTATTAGATAAAGAATGTTTATATAAAATTGAAAACTTATATGTGTTCAACACAGCCCTCAATTACTCGGTCAAGGATTAGTTATATATCAACAATATTGGTATATACTTCTGACGAGTATAAATCTAATGAACTTAAACAGTTCAAGAAAGACATTTGTTTAATGGAAGCGGTAAGGCGACGTAATTTTCGTCTTAAAAGGAAAATGAAAAAAGCTGGAAGAATTGTAAGAGAATACCAAGAATAATTTTAAGACCAAATAACTGAATCTGACTTTCCCTAATCACTATCTATAGGCGTTTGCAATAATAGTCCTTTATGAGGAGAGTCAAAGTCTAAAGAACAGCACTCCAGTAATTATAATTTAGGAACATTATAGTATATTATTATGAAACCGAGGTGAGTATCTATGAATATCAATTAGGCTTTAATCAACAAGTAGGGTGCAACCTATCTGTATAGATTATATGAACGTTGGTTAAATAGAACATGGTAACAGAAGGCTTGAAGAAATAGACAGTGTACTGTGGTGGTAACCGTGAAGAGACGCTTAATATATTATACTCTATTTATGAGATAAGGTATAGCATGTATATTAAGTAAGCATCTCAAAAAGGGCCTGCGTGAAAAACAGGAGTAATAAGTAATATATGTATTATAGCCAAGACTTTAGAATCTTCTACTTTAAAAATATAAAACACATCTTATGTTAAAACGATTCAAATATTTTCCTAAAGAACATAGAGATAAGTTTTTGAAGATGTTGTTAATGCTTTTTCCTAATTTTAGATCAGCCCGCTTTAAAGATAATGGCATCATTGTCCTTAAACAGCGGGGCTGGTTTAAAAGAAAGGTAAGACGTTCCTTTACTGATCTATTAACGTATGATATCCCACGTGAAATATCTTTATTTAGGGCAGGAAATTACTCACTAGTTGAGGACTTCTATGACTCTATAAAAGAAATTTCTAAATCAAACTTATCCTTTGAAATAAAGATTCAAAAAACAATTGATTGTCTTTATGATGTCTTTTCTGATACAAAGATAAGGGATATTTATAGTGGGGTTGATGTAATTGTTATACCAAATGATAGTACTGTTAATGCTACAAAACTTGTAGACACTAACAACTACATGTCAATTGGGGATAAAAATTCTACTATAGTTCAAGATATAGTAGAGGAATTAAAGCTAATCACAGCAACGTGGTTAATTACTATATCGTTATGGCTACCTTTCAAAAATCAGTTATTACATAGTGTTGCGACAGGAGTAGCCGAAATACGTATTAGTAATTTTCCGTGGGAAGTAATATATCCTACATGAAACTTAAATAAAGTTCTTACGTATAACTAATATTAGTCTTCATGACTACTAAATTCCTGGTTAAATTAGACTTAATTGTTTAGTTTAATCAGGAATATTGTTTAACTAAATCATATTATATGAAGAAATATGCATTTGCTGCATTGTTTCTTTTACTTTCTTCTACTGTTAATTCAGGTTCCTCAATATCAGAAACTACAAGAATACCTTTAAAATTAGAATATACACAAGAAGAATTACATCAAAGTATAAGGCAGCAATTAGTTGATGTTTATACTCTTTCTATCAAACACGAAGAAGAACAAATACGTCTATGGAATTTAAATAAACGTATAATATCAAAATTTACACAACAAGAAAGAGAACAAGTATCAACGATTTGTATAAATTTAAATATAAAAGATGAACATTTATACAAAATAATAAAAGCAGAAAGTGGTTTTAACTCAAAAGCAGTTAATCCTTACTCATATGCAACAGGTTTAATAGGATTTTTACCTTCAACAGCTGAAAAATTAGGTATGGTATCTACAAAAGGTATCGAATTTGAAGGAAAGACAAAAGCAGAAAAAGAATTAAGTAAAAAGAAGTATATCTCTAATCTAATTCAAGAAATGCCAGTTAATCAACAATTATATTATATTAGTAAGTATTTTGAACCTATATGCAAAAAACATAATCTTACTACATATGAAAAAGTTTGGTTAGCAGTATTTCATCCTGCAGCTCTTTCAAAATCAGATGATCATATAGCTGGAAAAAAAGATTCTAAAATGGTAAAACAAAACCCCACATTTGATATAAATAAAGATGGTATTATCACAGTAAGTGAAATAAAGCAAAAGATAAATTAATACCTAACTCCCGAACGAGTAATTAATTTAATCAAAAATGGGTAAACAGAAAGTCGAAATTACATTAGCAGAGCTTTTTATTAAAGAAAAGCAACTTGAAGGTGATATTATCATATTAGCAAGAAGATTTGCTAAAACTGGTAATAAATCCTTATATACCCTCTTATCATCAAAAGAGGCCAAATTTGAAGAATTAAAGGTTCTACGTTTAAAAACAAATGAAGAATCTGGTGCTAATAAACTAATTTCTGAGCATAGTATTTTGATGCGGAAGAAAGAAACTTTGATAAAAACAATAAAGAATAACGAAAAGAAGTCCTTTGTTAGTTTTATTAAGGAATCTATCCTCCGCAGAAAAATATATACTGAGGATGATATTATAGGTTTATTAGCTAAAATTGAAGCAGACATTAATAAAGTAAGTCAGAAATTGACTGAACTCAACAATACTACCAAAATTACAATAAGTTTATGATATTATTTGTGTCTAAAAGATTGTCAGAACATAAAAATTTTACTAAGTTAATAGATTTATTTATATTAGCTACTCGTAAAACGTTCTACACAATTGATAATGACTTCATCTATAAAAAAGTAGCTTTAGACATCTTATCTTATTTAGGTTTAATGAAAGAACAAACTGATTTTGTTGGTTATGGTTCCTTTCTAGGTTTATTTAATCATCTAAAAGATGATTATAATATCAAATTCAACAATAAAAAGTATACAATACCTACTTTAGTTGAAGAATTAAAGGTATCTTTAGAAAATATTATTCCTTTTGAACTTATTTTTCTAAAAAACCTATCGTTAATAACTAAATCATCAGACTCTAATGTGTTAATCATTGAAGAGAATGAAAAAGAAACCCAACAGTTATTAAGTAAATTAAACTCTAAAACTGTACTAAGATTAGATCTTTCAGATACTAATAAAGATACAGAAAGTTTTGAAAGTCTATTAAAACTACAACAAACTACATCTATTATACCTATTAATGTTAATTTTACTGAAAAAAAATTAGCAGAAGTAGTTGTAATGCTATGTTCTTTAATTAATACAGAATCTAAGAATTCTGTAAAAATAGAATGTTCTATCGAACGAAAAGATAAAGTAATAACTAAAGAAAATGTAAAATGTAAAGCTGCTGGAATAGGTGCTGGTTTATTAGCACAAATGGAGGCAGTAGAACAAGATGTTGAAGCAGAAGTTCTTCTAGATGAAGATGAAATGATTTAATAATAAAAGCCCCTTAAACAAGGGCTTTTTTTAACTTAATTAAATATATGGTTACAAAACAAGAAGTATACAACGAAACACTTAAATATTTTAATGGTGATTCTATGTTAGCTTCTGTTTGGTTAGACAAATATGCTTTAAAAAATAATACCGAATATTTAGAAAAAACTCCAGATGATATGCATAAACGCCTAGCTAAGGAGTTTGCTAGAATTGAATCTAAATACCCAAATCCTTTATCATATGAAGAAATATATGACTTACTCAAAGACTTCAAGTATATTATACCGGGTGGGTCTATCTTGTATGGGGTTGGTAATGATTATTCCTTCTCTTCTATTGGAAATTGTTTCGTTATTGGTAATAATGCCGATTCTTATGGGGGTATATGCACTACTGACCAAGAATTAACACAACTATTTAAACGTAGGAGTGGTGTTGGTCATGATGTGTCACATTTAAGACCTAATAAAACACCTACCAGTAATGCAGCTGGACATGGTACTGGACCTGTATCTTTTATGGACAGATACAGCCATACAGCTAGGGAAACAGCACAAAGTGGTCGTAGAGGAGCTCAAATGATTACTATTAATATAAATCATCCTGATATTGAACAATTTATTAAATGTAAAGATGATTTAACAAGTATAACAGGGGCTAATATCAGTATTAAAATTACTGATGAGTTTATGAAAGCTGTCGAAAATGATAAGGACTTTAGAATGACTTGGAATAAACAAC
>CAYOME010000003.1:90618-98726 GCA_964405015.1 uncultured Candidatus Saccharibacteria bacterium | reverse complement strand
AAAAGAGTAGGATACAATCCTCTTGGATGTATAGGTACTTTTGTTCCTCAGCTATTAATCCTTTCTGTTTTAATTGGAGTCATCAGAGCTGTTACAGATAGTAACTTAGATGGTTTGTATACATGGGTTAAAGATTTAATAGGATTTAGCGATGGATATTTGATTAAGACAGATTTCTTGTTCTGGGATATGACAAAGTCATACAATGAGATGTCTTCAGAATTTGGTAGATTTAGTATTCAAGCTTTACCATATATCGTTCTAGCTATACTTGTTGGTGTGGTTCAATATCTAACAACTATGTTTACACAAAAGATGCAAGCTGTTGGTACTCCTGCAAGTAATGAAAAGAAAAAAGATGGAGAGAAATCACCAGAAGAGATGCAAGCTCAAATGCAAAAATCAATGATGTTAATGTTCCCACTCATGACAGTATTTTTTACAATCAGTATGCCTGCTGCACTAGGTTGGTATTGGATGGTTCAATCCTTTATGTTAGTAGTTCAATATTTTACCTTAGATTTTGATAAGACTAAAAAGGGCGTACAAAATCTTTGGGAGAAGATATCTAAAAAGAAAATAAATTAAGAAATATATTTAATATGAAAGATATTGTAAAAAAAGAACTTGATGCTCTACTCCAATTGATGGATATTGAAGCAGAGTATGAAATATCTACAGAAAAGAACAGTGATACTGAATATATAAAGGTATCGTTTACCGGTGAAAATCTTGGCTACTTAATAGGTGGTCATGGAAAGCATTTAGACTCTTTACAATATGTATTAAGTTTAATGCTTAGAAAACATTTTGGAGAGGAAGATAATTATAGAGTATTATTAGATGTTTGTGATTATAGAAAAGAAAGAGATGAGAAATTAGAGAAGTTTGCACTTCAAAAGGCAGATGATGCAAGAATATTGGGAGAACCTGTAGATCTTCCTCCAATGAAAGCTTCAGACAGAAGAGTAGTACATATGACATTACAAGTCTTTGATGATATTACAACAGAGAGTATCGGCGAGGATAGAGATAGGCATATTAGAATTCTTCCTGTAACAGAAAAAGATATGGGTGTTGTATCTGAGAATTCTGAAGAATCTGAAGAAGAGAGTGAGGAGTAAGTCTTACTCTGGTAGAATATCTTAATGAAAGAATTTGTTAAGAAATATTTTCTATTTTTTGTTTCAACTATTTTAGTATCTGTTTCTCTTTATCTAACAACAGAAAATCTTTATAAAGGCATATTTCTTTCTTTAGTATTTTTACTTTGGTGTGTCTTTTCTAAAAAAATTGGAGTATACAAAACTACAATAATTGGGATATTCCTACTCTTACCTTTCAATATTACTATTCAATTACCACCAAGTCTTAATATCTTAGGATTACAGATATTACTTTCAGATCCATATGTAGCAGGATTTTGGGTGAACTATCTAGTCCCTACTCTTTCAATATTAGATATTTTTGTCTTAATTTTGTTTGTATATATCTTAAGCAAAAAGGGAATTAAAGATATCTTTAGATTAGACCTAGTACTTTTTATCCTTGGTATATCAATATTATTACTGACTGTTCAAAATTTCCTCACCACCCTACTCTGGATTAGATTACTTGTATACCTATTAACCTCAATACATATTGTTAAAGATTTAAAAACAAATTTTTCAGTAAAGAAACTGTTACGAGAGGGATATATAAAATACCTCTTGTTAGTATCAATACTTCTTCAAGGAGTAATAGGTGTTCTCCAATTTATTAAAGGTACATCCTTAGGAATATCCTTTTTGGGAGAGTCTAAGATTGTTAACGGTATGTATGGTAGTAGCTTTATCCAAATACAAGGAGAAAATCTCTTAAGAGCATATGGTACATTCCCTCACCCGAATATTTTAGGTGGGTGGTTCCTTTTACTTCTCTTTCTTTCTTTTCTTCTTTATCGATATACAAAAGATCGTGCATATATATTTAGTATGATATTCATTACCATCTTTTCCCTTTTTACTTTCTCTCGTATTGTAATATTTCTTTTCGTTCTCTTTTTCATATTACTTACCTTAAGATATATATTTAAGAAAAGAAATATATATTCACTCTCTTCTCTTTTGTATTTTAGATTTCTTAATATATTTAATGGAGAAGACAGTAGTTTTACAGATAGATGGAAATTGATAAAGGTAAACTTTGAAATATTTAAAGAAAACTTTCTATTAGGAACTACACTTGGTAACTCTATCCGTTACTACTCAGACAATATACCTATTACTTCTGGGGGTAGATTACTTCTACAACCTGTTCACAATATCTTCATGCTTAGTATTGTTGAAATGGGTGTTCTTGTTGGTTTGTACTTTTGGTATTTAATATATACCTATTTTATTAAAGATATTCAAAAGAAGTTCTTACCTCTTTTTATCCTCTTGTGTATCTTTGTAATTGGTATGGGTGATCACTACCTACTCTCTCTTCCCCAAGGGAATATTATTTTTTTCTCTTTCCTGATATTACTATCTGGCTCAGAATTATAACGGTTATTAATGCTAACCACATTAAATATTCAGGATATGCTACATATCGAAGAGTAAAGAATATGTATATTAAGAGTGCTAATATATTTAATCCTAGATATACAAAGGTGAGCTTTTTAAAAATTTTCTTGCTGTAATATCTTAGTATTAACAATCTTGTTAATGGATATATTAGTATGAAGGTTAGAGCAAACATCCAATGTAAGATTCTGTTTGCATCTAATGTACTACCTGTTAAAGGAAACAATCCTATTCCTATTAAAGAAAACGATGCTATCGCATGTATATTGTATATGGATTTTCTTACTCTCTTGTATTTTGGGTTTGTAATTGCATCTAAACCACAGAGCAATCCTGTAGCTATTGCTGAGATATTGAAATATTTACCAGCTTCAAAGATTAATGCATAGTCACTAATAGCATATCCCATTCTTAAATCTAAAAACTCAAAGATATGTAATGGGAAGTTACCTAAGAGATAGAGGTTGGAAAGGGTAAAATATATTATGGCTATTACTGCTAGCATGTATAAAAGATATCGCTTATGAGATTGTTTGTAAACTCAAAAGTCTTTATTTTAAGAGAGCTTTACTTCGCTATCTTTTTCTTCTAGATATGGTTTTAATGATGGTGGTAGCAAAGATTGGTCGTAATCTTGTGAGGCTTGTAATTTCCTTGCAAATCTTGATGCAATATCCCCATCTAATTTCAATCCCCATAGGTAGGCGAGTTCACATCCATTTTCTTCTCCGGTCAAAGTTTCTACAAAATATCGACCTCTTGAATCTTCTATAATTCCTGCAGACCATGATTGTAATGCCAATAATAACTAATTGTCAGCTTCAGCAATGTATGGAGCTAATATAACATGATAATCATGTAGGAGGGTTGCAATTTCTTCGTTACTTGGAGATGAGGGAAAAGCTTTGTTATATATATAGTCAAAAGCCAGTTTGAACTCTTGGATTGTAGTATTCATTTCTTCACGACTTTGTATCATTGTTTTGTATAATAAAGTTTATGCCCCGAATTATACTATAGGTGAGTATTTAGCAAAAGTGGTTGTGATGAGATTTTTTCTGAGAGAATTCCTACGGAGAGAATGGGATTCGAACCCATGGTACATTGCTGTACGCACGCTTTCCAAGCGTGTCCTTTCGGCCACTCAGGCATCTCTCCCAATCACTAACTGGCGTACCCGGCCGGAATCGAACCGACAACCTACTGCTTAGAAGGCAATTGCTCTATCCAATTGAGCTACGGGTACAAAACATGCAATTCTATCAATAAATCAAAGGAATTTAAAGCCTTTATTCAGTTTCTACTTGTAATTCTTTAATTGTTACAAGAACTCCCCCTCTTCTATCTGGAAATTTCTTTAAGAAATCTGGATAGTTTGAAGGTATAAATTGAACCTCTGTCTTCTGTTTTGAGAAATCCAGAGTTGAGATATATGACAAACCGTCATCCCAACTCATACCCTTCAATTTGTTTTCTATATCTTCTTTGTTTATCTTTGGACGTATAGAGGAACTGGCTGTAAGTTTTATCTCAACTTTATCTTTAACCTCATCATTTACAACAAGCTTTTTCTCTATGGTATCACCCAAAGAGAGTTCAAGTTGATTCTCACTCTCAAAAAGATTCTTAGCTTCTGCTTCCTCTCTTAGAATATCTGTTAATCCATCATTCAAACCTTTGGTGGAGTAATATGTTGCAGTACCCTTAATTGTTACTTCCAAGTTTACAACAGATGCTTCTTCTCCTACTTTCTTATCAGTCTTAACGCTATCCTTTTCTACTTCACTTTTAATACTGTTTTCAATAATTTCCCAAGCACTTTCATTCTCTCTTAGTTCCGATTTTACTTCCTCAATTGCGGTTGCAGTTAAACTCTCTACTACAGTATCTACATCCTTTTGGGAAAGAACAGTATATTCTTCTTTAGTACCACCAGTGAAAGGAGCTGCATTAAGACCGTATACTTCTGCAGAGGAGTATCCTTGTACAGTAAATGGTTTACTTGCTCCTATATTAAAATCTTCTCCAATATCTGCAGCAACAAGTTCAACTGTTGCCATCTGATTACAAGTAAGTTCTACCGCAGAAGTTGTTTTATATGTAAGATTACCAGTTGTTATTGTATGTCCATTTGTAATACTTACGACAGGGGTAGTTTCTACACAACCTCCAGATTTCCAATAAGTAATAGTTACAGATCCCTTTGCCTTTTCTCCTTTAAATGCTTTGCCTGTTGGGGTAATAGTGTCTGAAAGACTCTTTTTTATTTCTTCTGTCTTAACTGGAATTTTTAGATTATCAAAATCTACTTCTTTAATATTAGGATCACCTACAAAGACCTTCTCTATTTCTACATTTTTAGCTTCTACAAATATTTTAACCTTAGCTATTGGTACCATTTGGTTGTATATTGCGAAACCAATTCCAGGTACAAGTAACAAAATTCCTAAAGCTATTAATATGATTCTAACTACTTTTTTATTCTTAAAGTTTATACCCTTAAAGATTGGTTTAAAATTCTTAAGAGGATTCTCAATTTTTACTTTCTCTGTAATCCCCTCTTCTCTAGGCATAGAGGCAAAATCTTTCCCAGCTAATGAGATATTCTCTTGTGTATTAGTATCTTCGTCTATTGATATGAAGGAATCCTCCTCCTCTAAGGTCTCTATCTTTCTTGGCTCTTTAGATCTACTAATTGCATTGTTCACCCTATCTTCAAAAGACGAACTTTTTTTAATTTCGGGCTCTTCTGTTACTATCGATTCTTCCTTGGGTTCTTCAATTATCTCTGGCTTACTTCTGTTATCTTTCTCTTCCATTACTTCTATCCAATCATCTTCTGTAGGTGCAGATGGAGTTTCTATTACCTTAATACCTGCTAGTTTAGAATTTCTAACACCTGTTGGATTTTGGATTATTTGAGCTATTAGTAATTTATCTTCCTTCTCTGAAATCTCAAGTAATACTTTTAAATTGATAGGGCTAATTAAGAGATCCGATTGATCTGTAAATGTAAGTATTATTCTTTGAGCATCTGTATCATGTATTTCTCTAGCTATATCTGTAAGCTCATGATTAGCATTTATGATTATCTTTTTAATATTTGTTTTTTCTTCCATACAATTATACTTCCCAATTTATATCATATTTAGTTCTATCTATTTCCATATCATATACAAACTTAGCCAAAGATGCTGGAGTAATATCATATATATTCTGTAATTCTCCGCTATTATCCTTTATTGAGCCTAAAAGATCAGGAGTGAACATATCAATTTTAGGAATTACTGTAAAAGGTAAATATTTTTTCCAAGGGAATTCTAACATGACTTCTTTTATTTCCGGGAGTAATGCTCCACCACCACAAAGATATATTTGAGATGGTAAAACATCTATATCTTCGCAACTTTCTAGTGCTACCTTTAATGTTCTTATCCAAAGATTTGCAGTAGAATACATTGCTTTTTGAACTTGTCTTGATACTTCCTTAGGAAGCTCTTTCTCTGAATATTTGATCTTTCTTTGCTCTGCATGTCTTAAATCACTATCTGTTAATTTTGCTAATTCTTTAGTAAACACTCTTCCACCAAATGCAAACATTTGTGTCTCTGATATGTTACCATTTTGAACAACAGCAACATCAGTAGTACCACCACCAATATCTAAAAAGATTGCGGAGAAATTCTTATTCTCACCAGCACTATGTGCTCTAGCAACAGCAAAGGGTTGAGATACTATTCCAAGTACTTCTAAGCCAAGAGTATTAGAAAGCTTTCTTAATGCTTCAGTATATGTTTTTGGTGCAAAGGAAGCGTAAAAATGTAATTTAACATCTCTACCTTTATAACCAACTAATGTATTTACGGGAAGTCCTCCTATTTCTAATCCTGTGGGAGTTATATGCAATATCTCTATATCATCATTTTTTAAACCAGTTCTTTGGCTTAGGTCCCCCTTACCATCTACAATTATTTGTGATCTTATCTGAGCTATTATTTTATCCTGTTCTCTCTTATTTACTTCTTTTTCAAAGTTTTCTTCTCTTTGGTAATTAACTACTATGGATACTCCCTGAATATATTCTCCAGCGATACCAAGTATTACTTTCTTTGGATATTCATCTTCTTTTAAATTACTAATTAACTCTTCGATGGAAAGTTTGCAGTTTTCTAGTACAGTATCAAGGTTGGTAATGATACCGCTTCTCATTGCATGCTGTTGTTGTTGAATACGGGATATTTTGTTAATAGAGACGCCCTCTTCATTTATTGTAAAGAGTACGCTTTTAACAGTTTCTGTACCTATATCTAGTGCTACAATTTGTTTTTTACCATCTAGAAGTTTTTCTCTAGATGATATGAATGGCAGTTTCATAATCTTATGGAATTATATCATTAAGGATTACCGTAAAGAAGACACAAGAAATTATATTGTGACTACCAAGATAATTGGTTCTCTTTCTGTTTTCTTGTAGATATATTTACTTAGAGATCTTTCAATATCTCCTTTTAGTTCTTTAATATCAAATTTCTTGTTTCTTTGGCTATTCTTTACCCAATCCCTATGAATATCGTATATCATATCTTGAATCTCTTTGAGTAATTCTTGAGAGGTCTTCATATATATGAATCCTCGAGAGACGAATTGAGGTCTGCCAATTAACATCTTGTTCTTGTTACTAAGGTTTAAAACTACAGTAAACATTCCGAATTCTGCTAATTGCTGCCTATCCTTAAGTACAATATCTCCTGTATCACCTACTCCCAATCCATCTATTAGTATTGGTTTGGATTCAATTGGTTTACTCTTTCTCCAATCTTTTCCATTAAATATCCAAATATTTCCGTCTCCTGTTAAAAGGACATCTTCATCTTTCATACCCCATTCAACGTAATTTTTCTTGTTAAAGTATCTGAATGTAAGTGGACCATGTATTGGCATTACTTTCTTTGGTTGAACAAGGTCATACATAATCTTCATATCTTCTTGATTACCATGACCTGTGGAGTGTATTTTTGTCTCTATACTGTCTTTTACTAAATCTGCTCCTAACGATATTAATCTGTCAGTCATCTTTTCAATAGCGGAGACATTCTCAGGTATCTCTGATGAAGACATTATTACAAGGTCTCCCTTTTTTATTTTTATATACTTGTGTTCATTTAGTGAAATTCTATTTAATGCTGCAAACCTTTCCCCCTGACTTCCAGTACTTAATATTAATATTTGATTATCTTTGTACTTAGGTAAATCTCTCTCTTTAATTATTAAGTTCTCAGGAATTTTAATATATCCTTGGTTATGAGCTATCTCTATTGTCTGATCTAAACTTCTTCCTGATATTACAATCTTTCTGTCTGTTCTTTTGGCTATCTCAAACAAGGAGTGTAACCTTGTAAGTAAGGATGAGAAAGCTGCAACGATTACTCTACCTTCTGTTCCTTTTATTACTCTCTCTAAGTTTCCATATACCTCGGTTTCTGATGGTGCTTTACCAGGTTTAGAGGCATTAGTACTTTCCATCAAAGCAAGATCAATACCTCCTCTTAAAGCTTTTAA